>JAKSLV010000079.1 GCA_024401025.1 Bacteroidales bacterium | reverse complement strand
CCCTCACTTCCCCTCTTCCTCGCTAAAATTCTCCGTCTCCATTATGATATACGGCTGACGTCCCTTTGCCTGATCGAATATCTTGCCAATGTACAGGCCTATCACGCCCAGCATCATAAGTATCAGCCCACCCACAAACCAGATGGAAAACACCGTGGTGGTGTATCCGGGCAGGGTGATGATGCCGCAAATCTTGGCCACGATGTTGTATATGGCCAGCGCGAACGATATTGCCGACATCATGAGGCCCATCTTTGCCGCCCAGTGGAGCGGACGGCTGGTGTTGGCTATTATGGCGCTGGATGCCAGCCTCAGCAGCTTGCCTATGCTGTACGACGATTTGCCCTCTTCGCGTGGCTGATGCATTACCTCTATGGTGGAGCTGCTGAAACCCAGGTATTTTATCTGAGCGCCAAATAGTTTGGTTACCTCGGGCATCATGTTGTATTGCTCTATCACCCGGCGCGAGTATATTCCGAAATTGGCCACTGTGGGGTTGGTGCCCAGGCCTGATATCTTGTTCAGCACCCAGTGGTATAGCCTGGACGACAGTTTCTTGGCCCAGGAGTCCTGCCTGTTGGCTCGGCTGGCCAATACAATGTCGTAGCCCTCCATGGCCTTTGCCATCAGGTTTGGTATTTCCTCGGGGCGGTCCTGGAGGTCGCAGTCCATCACCACTATCCAGTTGCCTGATGCCAGCCCCAATCCGGCGGCTATGGCCTGATGCTGCCCGAAGTTTCTGGAAAGGCTGACACCTTTTATATGATGGTTGGCGGCGCAGCATTGCCTTATCTGCTGCCACGAATCGTCTGGCGAGCAGTCGTTTACTAGTATTATCTCGTATTGGCATTGCATGGCCTCCAGTGTGGAGGTCAGCCTGTCGGTCAGGCTCCTTACCATGCGCCCGGCCATGTATACGGGCGATACTACTGATATCTTCATATACAGCGGTGGTATTATATGGAAATGGCAGACCTGCCTGCTGGAGGATGGTCTGCCATTTGTTATGATGTGTGTTCGCTACATCCGGGAAAGTGTCCGCGGCTTATTCTGCCTTTGGATTCTCGTCGGCTGAGGCCTCTGTGTTGGTCTGAGGCGCGTTGTATGGACGGTAGTTGTCCTGCTGGCCTTCCTGGTTGTAGTTGTTGTTGTAGCCGTTGTTGCCGTAGTTGTTGTATCCGCCGTTGTTGTAGTTGTTGTATCCGCGGTTGTTGTAGCCACGGTTGTTGTATCCGCGGTTGTTGTAGCCATTGTTGTTATAGCCGTTGTTGTTGTACTGGCGGCGTGGGCGGTATCCGTTGTTGTTGTAGTTGTTGTTGTATCCGCCGTTGTTGTAGCCATTGCTGCTGTAGCCGTTGTAGTTGCTGTTCTGCTGCTGGCCTTCCTCGGTGTGCTCGTCACCCTGCTGGGCGTTGGCGCCGTTGAAGTTCTGGTCGTTGTATCTGTCGTTGTACCTGTTGTTGTAGCCGTTGTTGTTGTAACCGCCGTTGTTGTAGTTGTTGTAGCCGTTGTTGTAGTTGTTGTACTGGCGGCGTGGACGGAAACCGCCGTTGTTCTGCTGGCGGAAACCACCGTTGTTGTTGAACTGGCGTCTCTGCTGGAAACCGCCGTTGTTCTGCTGACGGAAACCACCCTGATTGTTGTTCTGCTGACGTGGGCGTGCTACTGATACTTTTATTTCCTTGGCCTCAGAGCCTTCGGTGTCGTCGTCAAAATGAATTGTCTGGCCGTTGAGTGCGTCGATGGCTGCCTGACCCTCCTCTTCGTTGGGCATTTCCACGAAACCGAAACCCTTTGATTTGCCAGTCTCTTTGTCGATGATAACTTTTACTGAATTGATTGTTCCATAGGGATTAAAGAGATCTCTTAAGTCCTCGTCGGTAACTTCTAAACTCAAATTTGCAATATAGATGTTCATATTAAAAAATTGAATGTATAAATTTAAAAAATTGTTTTGTTTAAAATTGCGATGCAAATTTAGCATTATTTTGCAACCCTACAATATTTTTGGCCAACTTTTTTTGAATTATTAACAAAGAATTTTTTTGCGCATACTTTGCACATTTTTTGCATATTATTGATAATTTTGCAAGATGATTTCCGTTAAAGGGAATAGAGGAGTTTTTTTTATTAGCAACAAACTGTTATACACGCATACTTATGTTTAAACGTTTAGTAATAATATCGGCGCTTATAGTGCTGGCTGTTACTGGCTATGCCCAGTCTACAAATATAGGTTTCAGCATGGGAGCCAATTTCACCAACCTCGTTGGGCGCAACCGCATAGCTGATTCCGATCCGCGCATCGGAGTGTGTCCGGGTTTCCACGTGGAGTTTCCGCTGGCCTATCTCTCGTATCTGGAGGTGAGCGCCATATACTCGCAGCAGGGCGTCAGGATATACAGCGACGAGTTTCCCGTAAAGAACTACATCCGCGAGAAAACCACCATTACAAGATATGTAGATTACGTAAACATCCCCGTGCTCTGGAAACAGGAGTTCGGCGATCTTTACGCCAAGATAGGTCCGTACGCGTCGCTGGCTATGAAGGCCGTATCCAAGAAGGTTAGCCAGACCACCTACGGCCGCGATTCCATAGTGGATTACGACAGCAGCACCGACACCACCGAGATAGGCCGCACCTACAACCAGAGCTTCATCAACAGCCTCAGACAGTTCGACGTGGGCGCCAGCATGAATGTGGGATTCCGCACATCGCTGGGCCGCAGCAATTTCGATTTCTTCATCGAGGCCAGCTACAAGATAGGTTTCTTCTCTGTGGAGGAGAATCCGCGCACCAAGGCCGACGCCCTGCGCAATCAGGTTTTCAGCGTTACGGCCGGTTTCTTCATAGTAAACAATAGAAGGTCCACCACTTACCGACGACGATAGCCATGTTCTACAAGTTTCTGATACGCAGGATATTGCCCGTGCTGCTGATGCTGGCGGCCCTTGATGTGGCCAGCCTGTTGCCGTGCCGCGCCCAGCAGTACACCATGAAGGGCGGAGCATCGATAGGCAGGGTTACCGTGCCTCCGCGCGATGCCGCCGACAAGTCGGGCCGCATGGTAAACTATTTCTGGGAGGCCGAATACGCATACAGATTCAAGAGATACAGGTTTGTAACCGCGGGCCTGGCATACCTTGGCGCGGGTTGCACCTTCCATTACGTGTATCAGCCCGATGGATACATTGCCCCATACAACGTAAAAACCAGATTCAGCAACCTCCTGGTGCCCATCAAGTTTAAGTTCGGCACCGAGCACCGCGCCCATCCCAGATACTACGGATACGCCGGCACGGCCCTGGGCTGGATGTTCGACGAGGACCGCGAGACCATCCTGGAATCGGTATCCACCATCGACGGATTCACAAATCCACAGCTGATGAGCCTCTTCAAGAAACGCAACAACATACCCTCGTGGACTCCCAAGAGATTCCAGAACTATCTGCTATTTGGCGGTGGTGTCTACTACAAGCACGTGATACTGGACGGTCAGTTCTACGTATCCACCTTCAAGGACTATCTGGAATACCTGGCCCCGGTATCGTTCAACTACGGCTTCATACTCAGCATAGGGTATCAGGTATCGCGCGACACCAAGAAGATGTGGTGAAAAAAATCATTTTATGCTATATCATCATGAGAAACACACTCCTTATTATATTAGTCCTGATGCTTGCCCCATTTGCGGAAGCATCAGCCCAGGCTCCCTTCCAGAGCCGGCCCACGGCCATCACCATACCCCGCAACAATTTCGAGATATCGGCGTTCTCGCCCTCCAGATACGGATTCGGCAAGAAGTCAGAGGTGTTCAGCACAGTGTTTCTGGATTGGAAACTGCCCAACCTGGGGCTAAAGCACACATGGATCCACAAGCCAGTGCGCGATGGCGAGGGCTTCTTCAAGGAGAGGGACATCTATTTTGCCACGGTGCACAATATCGACTATCCCACCATGTTTTTCAAGAGCGTGCAGAAACACAAGCCATCCTTCATATCAGACACCTGCATAGTGCCCAACGTAATCACCATGCGCAACGAGGCCAGGGTATCGCTGATGCTTAAGAAAAAGACACTGTGCGATCCCGCCAACTTTTTCCTTACACTGAGGGCCGGCGTAAAAAACTCCTTCAAGATAAAGAAAGACGCCACAATGCCTCCCGTAGACCGTCAGCTGTGGTACCGCGAGACGGTGGTTTGCCTGGATACCATAGTGTGGTTTGCGGGCCTGGACCTCGACATCCACATCACCGACAAGCTTAACCTCCTGGTGGACGGCGATTTCTACTCGGTGGATTGGAACGTGAAGGACTGGAGCGGCGAAAACAAGATTTTCCTATACGGATACTTCGGCCTTAAGGGCAACGTGATGCTTCAGGCCGGTGTAAAGTTCCTCTACGGCACAATATACAACGACTTCAAGTTCATGGCATATCCGATGCTGGATGTCTCGTATTTCTTTGGCATAAAAAAGAAACGCGACGTTGGCCTATTTGGTTAAAATATTTTATATATTTGGGGCATGAAAAACCTATACTGATTTATGGAGCGAAAAATAGAATTAGACAATCTGAATCCTGTTGATTTTTACGGAGTAAACGAGCAACGCCTGGAGGTGGTGCGCGCCATGTTTCCGAAGATAAAGATAGTGGCCCGGGGCAGCGCCCTCAAGGTGATGGGCGAGACTGCCGAGATAGAGCGTTTCGAGGCCCTGCTGTGCAAGATAAAGAAACACTATTCCACATACAATTCGCTCACCGAGAATCAGTTCGAGAGCCTGCTCTGCAACGACGACACCGCTGCATCGCTTACAGCCGGCGGCGGCGACACCATACTGTTCTCCACATCAGGGCACCCCATAAAGCCCCGCAGCGAAACCCAGGTGCGCATGGTGGAAGAGTTTCAGCACAGCGACCTCATGTTTGCCACAGGCCCGGCCGGCACGGGAAAAACATTCCTGGCGGTGGCCCTGGCCGTAAAAGCCCTAAAGCAGGGCATGGCGCGGCGCATAATACTCTGCCGCCCGGCGGTGGAGGCCGGCGAGAAGATTGGATTCCTGCCCGGCGATATGAAGGAGAAGCTGGATCCATACATGCAGGCACTCTACGACGCCCTCAACGAGATGATACCTCAGCGCCGTCTGGAGGATATGATAGAGGACCGCATAGTGCAGATAGCGCCTCTGGCCTTCATGCGAGGACGCACACTCAGCGATGCCATAGTGATATTGGACGAGGCTCAGAACGCCACAGTGGCGCAGCTTAAGATGTTCCTTACACGTATGGGCGAGCACAGCAAGTTTATCGTGACCGGCGACGAGACCCAGATCGACCTTCCCAACAAGAAGGATTCAGGCCTGGTGCACGCGCTCCACATCCTCAAGGGCATCAAGGGAATATCATTCGTAAGTTTCCAGAAGGGCGACGTTGTCCGCCACAAACTGGTGAAACGCATCATAGAGGCCTACGAAGGTTGATGCTCCATAAAAAAATCAAAAATCAAAAATTAAAAATCAAAAATATAAACAGTCATGTCAAAAGCATTAACAAATACTGACTTCAACTTCAATGGTCAGAAGAGCGTATACCACGGCAAGGTACGCGATGTATACAACATCAACGACGACAAGCTCGTGATGGTAGCCACCGACAGAATCTCTGCATTCGATGTGGTTTTGCCAAAGGGTATTCCTTTCAAGGGTCAGATCCTCAACCAGATAGCCGCCAAGTTCCTTGACGCTACCAGCGACATTGTTCCAAACTGGAAGATGGCCACACCCGACCCAATGGTTACAGTAGGCAAGAAGGCCGAGAGCTTCCCCGTAGAGATGATTATCCGCGGCTACCTTACCGGCAGCAGCTGGAGAGCCTACAAGGCTGGCGCACGTGCCATCTGCGGCGTGGCAATCCCCGAGGGAATGAAGGAGCATCAGAAATTCCCAAAACCAATCATCACTCCTACCACCAAGGCTGCCGAGGGTCACGACGAGGACATCTCCAAGGAAGACATCATTGCCAAGGGCCTTATCTCTGCCGACGACTACGCCAAGATAGAGGAAATCACCTACAAGCTCTTTGAGCGTGGCACAGAGATTGCCGCCAAGCGCGGTCTCATCCTCGTGGATACCAAATACGAGTTCGGCAAGATTGGCGATCAGATTATCCTCATCGACGAGATCCACACTCCTGACAGCTCACGCTACTTCTACGCCGAGGGCTACGAGGAGCGTTTCGCCAAGGGCGAGGCTCAGAAACAGCTCTCAAAGGAGTTTGTACGCGAGTGGCTCATGGACAACGGTTTCCAGGGCAAGGATGGTCAGAAGGTTCCCGAGATGACAGAGGAGATTGTAAACGGCATCTCTGACCGCTACATCGAGCTCTACGAGAACATCACCGGCGAGAAATTCCAGAAGG
Organism: Bacteroidales bacterium; assembly: GCA_024401025.1. Taxonomy (GTDB): domain Bacteria; phylum Bacteroidota; class Bacteroidia; order Bacteroidales; family UBA3824; genus UBA3824. The sequence goes on along the minus strand of JAKSLV010000079.1, from coordinate 5,914 downwards.
CAGATGTTTCTTCCGACATCGCCGCCAGAATAGAGCAGAATGTGTCTACCTACCTGATGGGAAGATAGGGATTTTTAGCTGTAGGCTAAAAATCAATGGATAATGAAAAAATGGACAATGGATAATGCCTTATCCGTTGTCCATTTTTTCATTTTTCATTATCCATTATCCATTAAAAACCCTAAGCCTGCGGCTTATGGCTTTCCACGTATTGCGACGGCGATATGCTGAACTGCTTGGTGAAGGCGGTGGAGAAATAGCTCTGCGAGTTGAAACCCACCATCTCCGAAACCTCGGCTATCGATACGTCCTTTTCCAGAAGAATCTCGGCGGCCTGTTTCAGCCTTATTATCCTTATAAACTCGTTTGGATTCTGTCCTGTAAGGCTCTTTAGCTTTCTCTGAAGGTGTCCGCGGCTAATGCCCACCTCCTCGGCCAGAGTCTCCACAGAGAGGCTGCTGTCGGATATGCGCTTCTTTATCACCGATGTCACCTTCTTCAGCAGGTCGCGGTCGGGCACGGCTATGGCTGTCTGCTCGGCCTCGAAACCAATCTCGTTGCCAAACTTCTCCTTCAGGGTTTTCCTAAGCTCCAGCAGCTTCTCTATCCTCACCAGCAGGTGCTTGGGGTTGAAAGGTTTGGTTATGTAGCTGTCGGCACCTGTCTCCAGACCCTCTATGCGCTGTTCCTCAGATGTTTTTGCCGTAAGCATTATCACGGGAATGTGGCATGTCTCTATGTCGCTCTTCAGGGTGCGGCACATCTCTATTCCTGTCATCACGGGCATTGTAATGTCGGTGATTACGAGGTCGGGGATGGTTTGGCGTGCTATTGCCAGGCCCTCCTCGCCGTTGCAAGCGCTTGCTATGTTGTAGAGCGGCATCAGGCCCGTGCCAAGATAATCGCGGATGTCGTTGTTGTCCTCCACTATCAGTATCGACGGCTTGTTGTCGCTGTGGGCGCTCTCTTGTTTCTCGTTGGCTGATGCTTCCATATCCCTGATGCGCTGCTCCACCACATCCGAAAGGCCGATGTGGGTGTATTCGGGCTCGTTGGCGGCCATGTTTTCGAACTCCTGACCATCGGTAAGCATTATGGTGAATGCCGTGCCCTGTCCCACCTGGCTGGATACGCTTATGATGCCGTTGTGCATCTCTATAAACTGCTTGGTAAGCCACAGGCCTATGCCGGTGCCCTGCTGCATGGCGCTGCTGTCGCCCTGGAAGAAACGGTCGAAAATCTTGTCGATGTTCTGCTCGGCAATGCCCTTGCCGTTGTCCTCCACTATTATCACCACGTTGTTGGATTGTCCGTTGTCGGCGCGGCGTATGCTCACCGATATGCGGCCGCCCTCGGGAGTAAACTTAAACGAGTTGCTCAGAAGGTTGTATATGGCCTTGTCGATTTTCTCGGTGTCTATGTAGGTCCAGTATTCGGTGAGCGAGCTGCTGAAGTTGAACGAAATGCCGTTGGATTCGGCCAGCTGCTGGAAATTCTCGAAAATCTCCCTCACAAACTGCACCAGGTTGCATCTGGTGGGGTTCAGCTGCTCCTTGTTGTTGTCTATTTTCCTCAGGTCCATTATCTGGTTCACCAGCCTCAGCAGCCTCTCGGCGTTGCGGTGCATGATGTTTAGGCGGCGCAAGTGGGGCGCCGATATGTCGGGCGATTCCATCATCTCCTCCAGCGGACTCATTATCAGCGTTAGCGGTGTGCGGAATTCGTGGCTGATGTTGGTGAAAAACTGCAGGCGGCTCTTGTTGAGCTTTATGTCGTTTTGCTGGCGCATGTTTTCTATCTTTATCTCCTGTTTCTCGCGCTCCGATTTCTTCACGTACATCCACCAGCAGTATATTATGCCGGCTATTATGATGATATACAGCATTATGGCCCACCACCTTTTCCATACGGGGTTCACTATGGTTATCTTAAGGCTTATGGGCTTGCTCCATGTTTCGCCGTCGCTGGTGGCCTTCACCTCAAAATGATACACGCCCGCATCCAGGTTGGTGTACGATGCCGTGTTTTGCGAGTAGTTGTGGTAGGTCCATTGCGAATCGAAACCCGTAATCCTGAAGGCGTACTTTATCTTGTGGGGCTGTATGTAGTCTATGGCGTTGAAAGCCAGGGTAAAAGAGTTGTCGTCCCAGTTCAGCTGTATGGCGTCGGTTTCTGATACTGCCTTTGAAAGTATTCCGTGCGAGTCGTTGGGGCTTACTCTCTGGTTGAAAATCAGGAGGTCGGTTATCGATATTCTGGGCGTGTTGCGGTTGCTGTTTATCTTGTCGGGATAGAATCTGGTGATGCCGCCCACGCTTCCGAAATATATCTCTCCGTCGCTGTCTGATGCTGCCGAATTAAGTATAAACTCGTTGCTCATGAGTCCGTCCTCGGTGTAGAAGTTTCTGAAAGTACCCTTCTCGTAGTTGAACTTGCAGATACCCTGGTTGGTGGATAGCCACAGGTTTCCCTCGCGGTCTTCCTCTATGCCGTTCACCACGTTGCTGGGCAGTCCGTCCTGTGTGGAATACACCTGGAACGATCCGTCGTTTATGTCTATCAGCTTCAGGCCCATTGTGGTGCCGGCCCAGAATCTCTGCTTGGAGTCCTCATACACACATATATAAGTGTTGTTGTATCCCATCAGGCTGAAGTTCCTTACATCGCCCTTGGCGGGGTCCATGCGCGACAGGCCCCAGTATGTGGTGATCCAGAGGTATCCGTGGCTGTCGAGGTAAAGGCTTGTTATGTGGTTGTTTATTATCGATTTCTGGGGATTGTCGTCGTTTTGGCGGTAGTGGATGAATTTTCCGGTCTGCTTGTCCAGCCTGTTTAGTCCACCGCCGTTGGTTCCTATCCATAGGTTGCCCAGGCGGTCCTCCACTATGGCCGTAACGTCGTTGTTGGAAAGCGATTCGTCGTCGCCGGGTATGTTCTCGTATCCGCCGAAAGTCTTGGTGTCGGGGTTGTATTCCTGCAGGCCCTTCAGATACGTGCCCAGCCATACGCGGTTCTCGTGGTCCTTGTAGGCGCACCGTATCGAGTTGGATTTCAGTCCCCTGATGCCGGCTGTTATGTGTTCCACCTGGTTGTTGGTGGAGTTCCATATCAGCAGGCCGTCGCCGTCGGTGCAGATGTAGATGTTTTCCTTGTTGTCGGGAAAAATTCCCAAAATGGTCTTGTTGGTGAGCTTGGCGCCCCTGCCTGCCGCCGCAAAACCGTCGAATATCGGCCTGGGCTTCAGCATGTTTATTCCGCCCTGAAACAGTCCCAGCCATAGGTTGCTGTTGTCGTCGGTAAACAGGGCGTGCACGTTGTCGTTAATAAGTTCGTTGGTGTTGCCGGTGGCGTTGCTGAAATGGTCGGTCCTGTTGCTGGTGTAGTGGAATATGCCCTCCTCCTGTGTTCCTATCCACACGTCGCCGTGCTTGCCCTCGGTGATTCCAAACACGCTTACGTTGTTTGGCGATATGCGCACCATCTGCAGCCTGTCGGTATCGGGGTCGTATACCGAGGCGTTGCCCTCAAAAGTGCCTATCCACACCTGGCCGTTGCTGGCCTTGTATATGGTGGAAATCACGTTGCTGCCTATTTTGCCGGATTCCTTGCTGATGTTGGTGAACTGGCCTGATACCGGGTCCAGGATGGAGATGCCGTTGTTTTCGCTGCCCACCCACACGCGGCCCTTGTTGTCTACGGCAATGGCCTGCAGATAGTCGGAGCACACGGAGGCGGGGTTGCCGGGCTGATGCCTATAGTAGCTTACGTCATGGGTTGAGGGGTTCATCCTGGCCAGGCCTCCGCCCGATGTGGCCAGCCAGAGGTCGCCGTCGCTGGTTTGCGCTATGGCCCTTATGGGTGTGAATTCCAAGGTGTTGGCCTGAGGCGGCAGTGTATGGCGGATAAACTGCTCTTTCTTGTAGTCGTAGCTGCACAGTCCGGTGAAAGTGCCAAACCAGATGGTCTGGCTCATATCTGTGAAGATGGCGTATATCGTGTTGGAGCTGATGCTGGTGCTGTCTTGCAGCGAGTAGTGGAAGGTGTGGAACCTTATTCCGTCAAACCTGTTGAGGCCGTCGTTGGTGCCCACCCATATAAATCCCTTGCTGTCTTGCCCTATGGCGTTTACATGGCTGTTGGACAGCCCGTGCTCGGCCGTGTATTTGTAGAACGACAGGTACGCGGGTGTCTCGTCGTTTTGTGTCTGCGCCATGAGCGGCGTATGGCACGCCCATATCAGCAATATCGTTGTTATAAGTTTACAGTATATATTAAGTTTCATCTATAGTGTAGTGTTGTAGTTTTTTTTTCGCATAGCAAAGATGCAAAACTTATTTATTATATCAAAATAACTTTTGCAAAATATTAAGAAAATGTAACCATAATGTGTATTTGCCTGATTTTTTGGGGCGTGTTTTTCCTAATGTTTCAAAATTTAAAATCCATTGTCAGTCAGATTTTTAGCTTTGCGTTGTTACAAATTTTAATGAAAAATGTTACAATTTTGCAAGCGTTTTGTCACAAAAATTAAAATATTTGCTACAATGTTGAACGAGAATTTGCCGTGGCTGTCCTATCTTCGCTATCGTAAAACATAAGGCGATAAATACCGAACCATTCGTACCAGGCAGGGCTCCGGCTTATCAGCAGTAAGGCTCGGCTCTCCCGCTTGCGAGGTTTTTTGAAAAAAAATAGAAAGATTATAGTGTTATTATATTTGATTGTAGTTTTTTTTTACAGTATTATTATTGTTTGTAAAAAGAGCGAGGATTTGCAAGGATCCTCCTCTTTTTTTTATAAGACAACCTGGAATCGGGCACAGCAACATTAGAACCAATTACTACTTTGATATACAGATGACAGAATTTGCAAAAAGACTGGCACAGCTTCGCGAGGCCCATGAGAGCTTGATAGCAAGGGCCAACGTATCAGAGCTCCTCTCCAATGGAATCTACGAGCGCTATAAGTATCCTGTACTTACAGCGGCGCATGCTCCATTGGAGTGGCGCTTTGATATGTGTGAGCGTACCAATCCTTTCCTGATGGAGCGCGTTATGATAAACGCCACATTCAATGCCGGAGCCATCAAGCTTGGCGGCAAGTATCTTGTGGTGGCCCGCGTGGAGGGCGCCGACAGGAAGTCTTTCTTTGCAGTGGCCGAATCTCCCAACGGCATCGACAATTTCCGTTTCTGGGAAAAACCCATACAGATGCCTCAGACCTCAGATCCTGATACCAACGTTTACGACATGCGCCTCACCGCCCATGAGGACGGCTGGATATACGGCATTTTCTGCACCGAGCGCAAGGACCCTGATGCTCCGGCCGGCGATACCTCATCTGCCGTGGCCAACGCGGGCATAGCCAGAACCAAGGACCTCGTAAACTGGGAGCGCCTCGACGACCTGATATCGCACTCCGGACAGCAGCGCAACGTGGTGCTGCATCCCAAATTCGTAAACGGCAAATACGCACTCTACACTCGCCCTCAGGACGGTTTCATAAGCGTGGGCAGCGGCGGCGGCATTGGTTTTGGCCTCTGCAGCGACATCAGCCACGCCGAAATCACCGACGAGCCCATCATCGACAACAAGATATACCATACTATAAAGGAGGTGAAAAACGGCATGGGCCCCCAGCCGATAGAGACCGACGACGGCTGGCTCTGTCTGGCCCACGGCGTAAGGAACACGGCGGCCGGCCTAAGATACGTTCTCTATATGTTCATGACCGACAGGGACGATCCAAGCAAGGTGATATATCAGCCCGGCGGATATTTCCTGGCCCCGAAGATGAGCGAGCGCATAGGCGATGTGAGCAACGTTACATTCTGCAACGGCTGGATAAAGGACGACGACGGAACGGTTTTGATATATTACGCAGCATCAGACACCAGGCTCCACGTGGCCAAAAC
>JAKSLV010000078.1 GCA_024401025.1 Bacteroidales bacterium | reverse complement strand
CTAGAAACCCACTACAGATACCTGTATATAGTTTCTAGAGGAAAACTACACAAAAGACTACACAAAAGAATTCCCCTAGAAACCCATTACAGATACCTGTAGACGGTTTTAAGAGGAAAATACCAAAAAAATTCCCCTATAAATGCACTACAGATACCTGTAGGCGGTTTATAGGATAGTCTACTTTCCCCTAGAAACGCATTACAGATACCTGTAGACGGTTTTAAGGATAGTTTAGACAAGACTACACAATAAAACTATCCTCAAAATGCACTACAGATACCTGTATTAGGTTTATAGGATAGTCAAAAGCAAAACAGACACTTACTTACAATGACCCGCGAGGAACTATATAAAAGACTCACCGACATAGAGTGGGACGATTTCGAAGTGAAGGAAGCCAAGAGCGAACTCCCAAAATCAATCTGGGAAACCGTATCAGCATTCTCCAACACCTCGGGAGGCTGGATTGTGCTCGGTATCCAGCAAAAAGGCAAGGAGTTCATAATCAAGGGAGTGGACAACGCCGAAAAACTCGAACAGGATTTCACAACCACGCTTAGGAACAACACCAAATTCAATACACTGATATTCTGCAAAATACAAATATTCGACATCGAGGGCAAAAAATTACTGTGTTTCTACATCCCGAGTTCGTCGGTAAAGCCTGTATATTTTGGCGGAAACGTCCAAAACACATTCATACGTAGCGGAAGCGGAGACCAGAGGGCCAAGGATATGGAGATAGCCTCGATATTCAGGGAACAGTCGTTCGGCACCAAATCGGAACAGACCGTGGAGGGCACCTCTATGGACGACATCGACCTCAACTCGCTGAAAACATACCGCGACTATGTAAAGACATTCAACCCCACATTCCTATACAACTCGCTATCCGACAAGGATTTCTGCACCAAGACCAACATCCTGAGAGACGGACGTCTTACCTATGGCGGAATACTAATGTTCGGCAAATACGACAACCTGCGCGCCGTTATGAACAATTTCTGGATCGACTACATCGAGATTCCAGCCAACAGTTATTCCGAGGCCAGCGTAAGATACAGTTACCGAATGCCCGAACAGGCCAACATCTGGGAAAGTTACAACGTGATAGCACAGCGCCTGCGAGTGCACGTAGACGCACCGCTCAAAATGGGTCCATCGTGGTTTGCGCCTGAGGACGAGAGTCTCTACAACGCTGTCCGTGAGGGTTTTATAAATATGATAGCCCACGCCGACTATTTCAGCCCTATGCACCCGACAATCAGGAAATACGACAACCGCATAGAGTTTCAGAACCCGGGACGATTCATCTTCGACCTCAAGGACCTGAAAACTCAAATGCACTCAATGCCACGCAACCCAAACATTATCAAGTTTTTCCGATACGCCAAACTCGCAGAGAACGGCGGTTACGGAATCGACAAAATGTTTGTTTGGGAAACCTACAAAAACCAGTCGCTCGCATTCCAGAACGACGTGGTTTGCACCAACGTTGTCTACAGATTCTCAAAGTACAATGTTACAGAAAATGTCGGAGATAAAAATGTCGGAGATAAATTTGTTACAGAAAACGCAATACAACACACCCCAAAGGATATTTTTAGCAATGTCGGAGGCAAATATGTCGGAGATAAAAAAAATATCAATGTCGGAGATAATGAGCCTGCAAATGACATCAATACCAAATTCGAAAACAAACCATATACTACTGATAATAAACATAATACAAACGAATACAACAACAAAGAAAATACAAACGACACTGCAAATGATATTGTAAATGTCGGAGATAAAAAAAATACAAATGTCGGAGATAAAATAACCGACCGACAATCTATTATCATAAAACTAATACTCTTAAACCCAACCTTCTCTGCACGAGAACTTTCTGAAATAATGTCGGTTCATAGCAGGACTATAGAACGCGACCTCAAAACTCTTCAGACCTTAGGAGTACTGTCGAGAAATGGAAGCGACCGTTATGGAAGGTGGATTCTAAATTTAGAAAAATAAACACACAAAAAATCACAAACTCACACCAACCCAAATAAATAAATGAGAAAAGCACTTATGATACTTGCGGCGCTGATAGCAGTAACATCAGCCGCCATCGCTCAGAAATATCCATATCCTATGGACTACGAGATAAGGATCTCGGCCTCCTTTGCCGAGATGAGGGACAACCACTTCCATATGGGGCTCGATATGGCCACTATGGGCCGCGAGGGCATTCCCGTACACTCCGTGGACGATGGATACGTGAGCCGCATCGTAGTGTCCCCATACGGATACGGCAGATGCATACTCGTAAACCATCCCGACGGACACACAACCCTCTACGGGCATCTCTCCGGATACCCCGAAAACATCAGCAAGGTTGTAACGAAGGCTCAGACCGAGGCCCAGGACTACTCCATCGACATATCATTCCAGCCCAACGAGATTCCAGTAAAAAAATGGGACGTGATAGGCCTCTCCGGCAACACCGGAGGCAGCCAGGCACCACACCTCCACTTCGAGGTAAGGGAAACAGAGACTCAGAAGGCCCTGAACCCGCTGCAATATCTGGTGGACATCCCCGACAACGTAAAACCCGAAGTATCAGGAATAATGGTATACGGAATGAACGACTCGGCACAGGTGAGCTACCTATGTCAGGACAAATACTACCCGCTGTATCAGATCCAAAACCACAGAATACCAGTATACGGACAGATAGGACTCGGCGCCGACGTAATAGACAGGTTCATACCCGGAGGCAACAGGTGCGGTGTGGTAAACACCAAACTCTACGACGGCGACAAACTGATATTCGAATCCAACATCGACACCATATCGTTCGACGACACAAGATACATCAACAGCTATTTCGACTACAAGGACCGCCGACAAAACAGCCGGTACATACAGAAAAGCTTTGTGGACACATACAACCACCTGCGCAACGTATACAAGGAATGCCGCTCCATCATCACCGTATATGAGGGCGAGAGCCACAATATGAGATACGAGTTTCTCGACCACAAGGGAAACCAAACCATCATAAAATTCACCCTCACGGGGCAGAAATCGGCCACCGCCACTCCCCGCACCCATACGGGATACCTTGTGCGCCCTGATGCCGACTGGAACCTCGAGGTCCACGGATTCGGCGTAAGCATACCCAAGCTATCGCTCTACCGCAACGAGTACATCCCCGTAATCACCGACTCCATCCAAAACACAATATCAGTAGGCACCCCTGAGATACCCGTCCACAGCGCCATAAGCATACGGATGGGGCTCACAGAGGAACAGAAGGCCCACAAAAACAAGGTGTTTGCCAAGCACACCAACGCCAAGGGCTACTCGCAGTTCGTGAGCAGCCAGATAGTGGGCGACAGCATACTCATAAAGCCAAGGATTATGGGAGCATTCAGCCTCGACATTGACACCATACCCCCCACCGGAGTATCCAGAAACACAGGAATTTACCTCCGCGCCGCCAATATGATAAGCGTGCGCCCGTCCGACGACAAGACCTCCATAACCGACTACGACGCCTACATCGACAACGTGTGGAAGCCTTTCGAATACGACTACAAGAACAACCGCATAATGGCCTGGGTAAAGGACCTCGACCTCCAGCCCGGCAAGCATCAGCTCGTACTAAAACTCTACGACGCGGTGGGCAACGAGGGCACTTTCTCCTGGGATTTCTGGGTAAGGTAGCATTTCCCTGATACTACAACATAAACTACATACACTATGATTAGACTAAGCAAAATAACAGCAATCGCAATCTCGGCCCTGTGCATAGCCACGGGAGCCTTTGCGCAGAAAAACAAGAAGCATCAGGAGCCCGAGAACATCGTAAGGATAGAGAGCGGCCTGATACAGGGCACCACGCAAAACGGCGCCGAGGCATATCTCGGAATCCCCTACGCCAAGGTGGAGAGGTTTATGCCGCCCAAGAAGGCCGAAAGCTGGGACGGAATACGCCTCTGCGACCACTGGGGCCCTATGACTATGCAGAACGTAAACAGGGAAGTATCAGAAGACGAAATGTCGGAAAACTGCTGCGTGCTAAACGTATGGACCACCAACCGCAACGCCCGCAAGCCCGTAATGCTGTGGCTCCACGGCGGCGGATTCGATTCCGGCACCTCCGAGTGGGACCCCGGAATGATGCTCGCGCATAAGGACGTGGTGGTGGTAAGCATCAACCACAGGCTAAACATACTCGGATTCCTCGACCTGTCGGCCGCCAGCAGCAAATACAAATACTCCGGCAACGTGGGTATGATGGACGTGGTGGAGGCCCTCAGGTGGATCCACGCAAACATAGCCCAGTTTGGCGGCGACGCATCCAACATCACCGTGTTTGGCGAGAGCGGAGGCGGCGGCAAGGTGGGCACACTGCTCTGTATGCCCGAGGCCAAGGACCTCTTCCACAAGGCCATAATCCTGAGCGGCACCATCCTTAACGTAAACCGCAAGGATATGACCGAGAAGCTGGGCCTGGCAGTGCTCGATGAGCTCGGCATCAGCCCCAGCGAGATAGAGAAGATAAACCAGGTGCCCTACAAGACCCTCTACGAGGCAGGCCAGCGCGCTATGGCCAAGAGCATAGGCACACGCAAGCCCGGCACTCCTATGATGTGGGGCTTTGGCCCCACACCCGACGGCGAGGTGCTCGTGCAGCAGCCATTCCAGCCCGGATTCGCGAGATTCTCCGAGGGCAAGCCAATACTCATAGGCACCACATTCAACGAGCTTCAGCGCCTGCACTACAATAACCCAGAGTCAGCTACAGAAACAAGAAAAATACTGGAGAAAACCTTCGGCGAGGATACCGAGAGCTACATAAACGCCTTCCAGAAGGCCTGGCCCGGAAAATCCACACCTCAGGACTGGCTATCCATCGACTGGCTGTTCCGCCCCAAAACCATCATCACCGCCGACTACATATCGGCCCGCCACAAGGCCCCGGTATACACATATATGTTCCAGTGGAGCGACCCCCAGAGCAAGGGATCGGTACACGGCCACGAGCTCAAATTCTGTTTCAACTCGCTGAATATCAAAACCTGGGAGATAAAGAACCCAAGCAAGGAGGACCTGATGCTTGCCGACCTTATGAGCACCGCCTGGAGCAACTTTGCCCACACCGGAAACCCCAACGCCGAGGGTCTGCCTGACTGGAAACCCTACACCGCCGACAATGGCGAGATGATGATTTTCGACCACCAGTGCAGAATCGTGAACAACCCCGACCGCGAGCTGGAGGAGATCATAAACAGGCATTGTTTCAGCCAGCTGACCCTATTTAATGCCCAACGCCCCGAGAATCTGCCCTTCACCACGCCAGCCACCAACATATCAGGCAACTACCCACGCATCCTAAGCGACAACAGCGTGCTTCTGAGGGTAAACGCCAGAAACGCCAGCAACATAAAGGTGTCGCTGGACCCCGACGCCAAATTCTACATTCAGCAGGACGGATCGTGGATATGCCACACCAAGCCGCTTGAGGAGGGCTTCCACTACTACTGGCTAAACATCGACGGAATGGAAGCATCAGACCCCGCCAGCAAGAGCTATTTCGGATGCGGACGTATGTGCAGCGCCATCGACATTCCCGAGAAGGGCGCAGACTTCTACACCATAAAGGACGTGCCACACGGCAAGGTGGAGCAGCTGGAATATTACTCGGGCCTCAGGAAACAGAACTGCAGGCTGTGGGTATACACTCCGGCCGGATACAGCCAGGGCAAGAAGAAATACCCCGTGCTATACCTTCAGCACGGCGGCGGCGAGGACGAGACAGGCTGGATAAACCAGGGCAAGGCCAACTACATTCTCGACAACCTGATAGCCGAGGGCAAGGCCAAGGAGATGATAGTGGTGATGGCCAACGGAAACATAAGCCTGCCCGGCGTAAGAACCTCTTACACAGTATCAGGAATGGCCCCCTTCGGCGAGGAGATCACCAAATACGTGGTGCCCTTTGTGGAGAAAAACTACCGCACCATAGCCAGCCGCGACGGACGCGCCATAGCGGGCCTCTCTATGGGCGGCGGCCAGGCCCTCTTCACAGGCCTCGGCAACACAGAAATGTTCTCGCGCATAGGCGTCTTCAGCACGGGAGTATGGGGCGGCATAGCCGGCAGCGGCAAGCAGTTCGACGCCGAGGAGCTGATACCGGGGCTCATAAGCAACCATCAGAAGTTCAACACCGCCCTCAAGCTGTTCTACATATCGGTGGGCACCGGCGATATGCGCATCAGCCACACCCAGAAGGCCGTGGAGCAGATGCGCAATGGCGGCCTCAACATAACATTCAGCACCTTCCCCGGCGACCACGAATGGCAGGTTTGGCGCAAATCCCTCGAGGAATTCGCAAGACTGGCCTGGTAAGAGATTTCCGCCATAGCGGAAAGATTTGATACGAAAGTTTCCTTTATAGCGGAAAGATTTTGCTTAAAAGTTTCCGCTATATCGGAAACTTTTTAAAATCATAAAGTATACTTTGCGATTTTTGCGAAAAAGCTAAAAGTATAGTTTGCGATTTTTACGAAAACAGTCAGTTCGACGAATTATCGTTAGCGCCTTCGGCGAAATATTATCAAACATAAATTTTCATAAATTAACACGAATTTTTCAAAAATTACTACTCAGAGAAAAATTTATGACCAATTTATTAATTTGTGTTCTAAAATCTTCGCCGTAGGCGATAATAAAACATTTCATCGAACTCACGTTTACTACAACCAACTATCAAGCAAAAATCTCCAAACAGGAACCACGTCAATTGTCAAGCCTTCGCTCTCGATAGTCTCCTCGTGATTGTATGTTACAATAACAGCCTTTTTGAGTTCCATAAACTTGTTGAAACGGACCAAGGCCCTAACCTCTCGCTCGCGTGTATCGGCTTCGTCAAGGCTGTATGAAACCTGAATGGCGATTTTGTCTTGAGGAATCACAAAATCCACCTCCACATTCTTGTTGTAGAAATATACGTGTGCATCATCATCCTTATACTTGGTTCTCAGATATATAGCCACAATATTCTCCAACAACTTGGTCTCCCCATTATAAAGGAAAATGTTCAAGAGCCCGTTGTCGAAGAAGTAACGTTTCTTAATGGTTTCTTGTTCAGAAAACGACGAGGCGAAATTGCTGATACTGAAAACAAGATAAGCCGACTCCATATAATCAAGATAATCCTTTACAGTAGGCATACTGATATTCTCGCCCGTAGAAATCACAAGATTTCTGAGTTTAGTGAGCTGATATGGCTGCATTACGCTGTCAGCTATCTTCTTGATAAGCAATTTGATACTTCTATCGCCACGGATAGCATTCCTTGTAATAATATCACCAAGTATAATCTTCTGATACAGACCGTTGATCCATTCCCGTTTGTCATCGATATTGAAAGTCTCGGCAAAACCGCCATTATAGAAATATGTCTCCATCTTCTTGAAGACGGAAATTCTGGAATCAGGATCATATTCCCAATTCTTCTCAAGACTTACACCTGAAAATTTGAGATACTCAGCAAAAGAAAATGGGAAAACCTCCCGTATAATGCAACGTCCGCCCAATGTAGTGGCAATTTCGGACGACAGCATTTTCGCATTGCTTCCTGTTACCATTACACGGTATTGCTGGTCGGTAAGACGCCTTACAAATTTCTCCCAACCTTCAACAATCTGAATCTCATCAAGATAAATATATGGATTGGGATTATCGTACATTTCCCTGTAGGAATCAAGAATCAATCCCAACTCGTGAGCCTTGATATCAGAGATTCGCTCATCCTCAAAATTGATATACAGGAAATCCTCCTTTGTCTTCTTCTTTGATTTTATGAGATTCTGCATATCCTGAATCATTAGACAGGATTTTCCACTTCGTCTAATACCCACTAATACATAATTCATATTAGTACTAAAGGCCATCGGACGCTCCACAAGGCTAAAACGCTCAATACCAGCTTGCCTCTCTTTGATTATCAACTTAACAATATTCTTATCCATATCGATTTTTGGTGCAAATATAATAAATTCTAAAATATACTTTATGATTTTCATCAAAAAGTTTAAAGTATAGTTTATGATTTTAATAGGAAATCATAAACTATACTTTGCGATTTTCATCAAAAAGTTGAAAGTATACTTTGCGTTTTTTAGAAAAAAAATTATTCCTGGGCGGAAATGACAATTTTTTCTTCATTTCCGCCCGGGAATAATTTTACAATATCAGAAACAAACTACTCCTGAAACAAGTCCGAAAGAGTAACCACCGACTGTATCACCGACGAATTCACATTAGGTTTCAGATTGTGAGTTGTTATAAGTGTGATATGATAACCGCCTGATACTCCGCGCTCTTCCACAAACTTCTGAACCCTTGCAAGCAACTTGTCCTTCTGATCCTTGGTCAAGGAGTAATCATTCAACGAATACTTTATCTCACAAATATTAACGATACGGTCACTGCGATCGATAATCAAATCTATCTGAGCATTAGCGCCTGAAGCATTGCTTCGCCAAGAATAATACTCAGTATGAATTCTGTCGAGGTGCAAGGAATAAAGTATCTGACTTACGTGAGCCATACATACCCTCTCGAACGCCAGCCCATACCAGGTATTCTGCACAGGCGTATTGATAGTATGTGTCCAATAATAAGCATCAGTGCTGTCCTTCTTGCAAAATGTAAGATAAAACAGCGAGTAAAAATCAGTAAGCTGATATATCGCGCTGTTGCTCTTGATTTTCTGAAAGGCAGTTCTGTATTTGCGTATAAAATCGCAGTTTACAAGATCCTCCAGCATAGTGCTAAGATGACCATTATCAGCAAGTTTCAGTTTCTGAGCAATCTCTATACGGGTAAGACCGCTCCTGTTTTGCGACAGGCATTTCACAATATCCACATACCGGTCAGGATTTCGGAACAGTGACTTGAACAACCTGTTGAACTCCTTCTTCAAATCGCCGTTCTCTCCAAAAAACAAAGAGTCTATATTACCACTCACACTCTGCTCCCTATCAAGCATATCAAGATAGTAAGGAACACCACCCAACACAGAATAAGCCTGCAACACCGACAAATCGTCCCAATGTATCTTCTTGGAAATCAAGAAATCACGAGTCTCCCTAAGATTGAACATCCTCACGTGCATCTCGTGCGTAATCCTGTCGTGGAGACCGCCGTGATTATCCACAATATTCTTTACAATCCAGGAAGTAGCCGATCCACATACTATAAGGAAAAAGTTGCTGACGCGCGAGGCCCAACTATTCCAAAAATAATCCAAAGCCTTCACAAACTGAGACTTATGAGTATCGAAACACGGCAGTTCGTCAATAAAGACCACAATGCGTTTCCTATTCACATTCTTCTCCAAAAGATGACGCAGTGCATCGAACATCTCCATCCAATTGCCGGGACGTGGACCCTGATAGCCATAATTGAGAAGCGAGGTGTAAAAAGCCTGCATCTCAATCTCTGAATTGCCGTCGATGATTCCAGTAGTATCAAAATCAAACTTGTTGTTGAAAAACGACGTCACCAAAAACGTCTTTCCAACACGCCTACGGCCATAAACAGCCACAAACTCAGGCTTTCCCGAATCAAGATATTTCTGCAACTGACGCTTCTCGTTCTCTCGTCCAATTATAGTATTCATAGCAAAATGGATTTGAATTTCTAAGGACAAAGATACATAAAAAAAATTATTCGCGGGCGGAAATGATATTTTTTTTCGCATTTCCGCCCAGGAATAAATCGCTTACTTGTACTCAGTCCTCAAATGCTCATTGAGGATATTCTCGTTGATTTCGTTGTTCCACTTACCGCTTTCCCAAAGTTTGTCCATCTCGGCCTCTGCCTTATCAGCGAAGTACTCAAAAAGAGCCTTCTTGATATCATTCAGCGCCTCTTCGGTTTTTGCATATGAAAACATCTCCAACAAGTGTATCTGTGTCGGGTTCAATGCTGTTGCTAACATAATCACGGATTTAAATCTATGTGGCAAATATAGATATTAATTGAGAAAGAAGCAAAAAAAATTATTCCCGGGCGGAAATGGCAATTTTTTCTTCATTTCCGCCGGGGAATAAAATTATGGAAAGTACTTAAACTTTTTCAAGGTCACAATCTGTGACCTTGAAATCCACTCCTCGATTCCTCTCCTACAAATTATGCATTATCAACCCTATCATTTGGCAATCAAGAATTTCGAAAGCAAAACATTTTTTGCCTAAATCTTTTAACGACGCACCGATATGATATAATGTCTCGCCATCTATTATCATAAAACGATCGTGCATTCGCGAAGTGAATTTCAGTTCAAGAGTTGGATATTGCGAATTGAACCTTGTGATATCCTGTTCAGTGAGTCTTGTAGACTGCTGGGTATAGATAGTAACCTTAACACCGGTCTGTTTCTTTGTCAAACGCTCCAAAACAGACAAATCCACATAATTGTCAATAAGGACAATCTCATTTTTGGCAGACTGGATAAAATGTTCAAACTTAGCATAAGCGTCAAAAATCTGACCTTGGAAAAATATGCCCTGCTTATCCTCAATTCCATAACGGTCCATCTTATCGAAGATAACGTCTATCTTCTGATCAGTCTCCAACTGACGCTTCTCGATACTATCCAATCTCTGAAAAACCTGAGCATTTGTCAAAAGGAACTTTCGCATAGCAACAAAAGCCCTCATAATCTTAATATTAACCTCCACAGCCTGAGGACTTTTAATAATACCCGACAACATAGCAATACCTTGCTCTGTATATGCGTATGGCATATACTTTAAATTATGTCCACGGGAAACGTTCAAGGTCACAAATTGTGACCTTGAACATTCATCCTTCGTTAACTGAAAAACAAAATCCTCAGGGAATCTGTCAATATTACGTTTAACAGCCTGGTTAAGCACTTTTGTCTCAACTCCGTATAACTCAGCGATATCCTTATCAAGCATCACCTGCTGATTGCGGATAAGAAGTATCTTGTTTTCTATGTATTGATGAACTAATTCTTCTGCCATATTCTTTTGATTTTAACTTTTCAAGGTCACAAAATGTGACCTTGAAAATATTTTTGAGGTCACAATCTGTGACCTCAAAAAATCACTCCACATACACCCTCTTCACCCTCTGATTGATTCCCGTAAGAATCTCGTACGGAATCGTCCCTATTGCCTGCGACATCTCGATTAACTTGGTATTTGAGCCAAAGATTGTGACCTCGTCGCCTACTTTGCAGTCTATGCCGGTAATGTTTATCATACACATATCCATACAGATATTGCCGATTGTGGGGACGCGGCGGCCGTTGATTTCCACCATAAGATTGCCGTTGCCGAACTTGCGGTTGAGGCCGTCGGCGTAGCCTACGGGAATCAGACAAATTCGGGAAGGACGGTCGATCTTGCCGCGGCGGTTGTAACCAACTGTCTCCGTGGAATCTATGTTCTTGATCTGCACAATGTTGGTCTTCCACTTCGAAATGCCCATCAACTGATCGGTGGCGTTGTAGGCCACGCCGTAGAGACCAATACCAAGGCGCACCATATCAGACTGATACTGAGTGAGTCGCTCAATGCCGACAGAGTTGCAGATATGGCGGAGAGGACTAAGGCCCGTCTTGGCGCAGATGAAATCGGCCATACGGCTGAAACGCTGATACTGCAGAACCGAGAAATCGTCCTCGGCCTCATCGTCGGCGGCCACAAAATGGGTGAGCACCGATTTTATGTCGATGACATCCTTGTTGGCGTTCACGAGGTTGCAGAAATCCTCCAACTCCTGCTCCATAAATCCCGAACGGTGCATTCCGGTATCGAGTTTTATGTGGACGGGATAATTCCTGATATTCCTTGCGCGGAGAATGTCGATGAATTTCTGAGTGCGCTCCACGCTGAAAAGTATCGGCTCCAGGCGGTAGTTGGCTAACTGTTTGTAGTTTCTGCCGTCGTAGTTCATCACAATTATCGGCAGTTTTATATTCCTGAGTCTCAGCGCAATACCCTCCTCAGCAAAGGCCACGCAGAGATAATCGACGGCATTGTTTTGCAGAGTGTTTGCCAACTGATAAGTGCCTGCTCCATAACAGTTTGCCTTCACCATTGCCACCATTTTAGTGTTTGGCTTCAGGAGCGATCGGTAATAGTTGAGATTGTGTTTAAGGGCTGTTAGCGAAACCTCGAGAACAGTGTCGTGGTTGCCGACATTCAGGAAATCAAGCACATCAGCAAAATCGTCGTAACGCTGCCCCTTGAAAACTATGCCGCAACCGCTGTGCTGTGGATAGTCGAAATTGTCGATATAGTCCTGAACGGTAT
>JAKSLV010000077.1 GCA_024401025.1 Bacteroidales bacterium | reverse complement strand
AATGGGAGTTTCATCAAATTGACAAAAGCGATGGACTCAAAGATAATTTTGTATTCTCGATAACTCAGGTAAGCAGTGGGGCCGTTGCCGTAATTTCCAGCGAGTTTGTCGATATTATAAAAGATGATTCCATTAATAGTTTCGCCAAATCCAGCATTTGTTCCAGCCCGCTGACGGGATACCGCGGGGCCTACCATTCCTACAACGACAATCAAGGAAGGCTTTGGATAAAGGACAACAAGAAATTTTGGTGCTTCAACAAGGATATGGAACTCCAAACTATCTCATTGCCGGATAGTTGCAACGATTTTTTCATAGACGATTCCGGGTCAATCTTTTTTGTGAGACAAAACCCTGACAACGAAATACTCGATTTGAAAACTCTCGATGGCAATGTTTTCAAGTTTTGGGCCGACGGAACCTTAACTTGTCAATCAGGCAACGAAACTCTTTATGAGATGCACATTCCGCTCGATTCCTCTGCCAGAACATCGCTGGTGGCAACCGACACTATCGAACACAAATTTTATCAGTTGATAGACGGAAGGCTGTGCCTGGAATACGACATCAGGCAAAAGACCTGGACAGAGATTTTCCGCTCCGACAAACTCTACACAATATCGCTAACCGGCAGTAAGACAGCAATCATCGTTAGTCGCGACGGAATTTGGGAAATAGACCTCGCATCACGGAAGGTAAACAAAATAGAGCAAGTTTTGCTGGACGACAATTCATACGTCTCATCAAGCAGAATCAACTCAGTATTTGCCGACAGAGATGGCCGGATTTGGTTTGGAACGTTCGACCGCGGAGTATTGAGGGGCAAGTCCACACAATCGTCAAGACTTTGGATCCTGTGGATTGTCCTTGCAATGATTTTGGGATTCTCGGCTGTTATGGTCAGGAGGAAATTCAAGACAGCGCGTCAGGAGAGCAAGACCGATACGCCGATGCCACAAGCCAAGAATCCGGCGGAGGAGGAATTTGTTGAGAAGGTGAGGAATCTTATCTTGCAAAACATATCCACGGCGGGATACACGGTGGAGAAACTTTCGCAGGACCTATGTATAGACCGAACCGGATTATACAAGAAACTTGTAGCCATCACGGGACAAACGCCAACGATTTTTATCCGGCGTACAAAACTCGCAAAGGCAACCGAACTGATAATCGAAGGCAAATTAAGCATTACAGAAATTTCGGAGCGGACAGGTTTCAGTTCGCCGAGTTATATGGCAAAGTGTTTTTGGGAAGAAACAGGCAAAAAACCGTCCGAAATAAAGGAAATCAACGAAGTTGCTGTGTTGTTTCAACAATAGTGTTGTTGTTTTTCAGCACTTTCAACATATTTTTGCATCAAAATAATTTGTATCACTAAAAATTTGCAATCTTATGAAAAAGACAATTATTGCGATGATTATTGCTACGGGCATCTCATTGAGCCCGGCAAGTGCCCAGCAGGTTACATTCTACACCCCGGGCACGGTGAGGATCGTGAAGACCTCCGACAACAAGCCTTACAACTTCGACAACGAACTCTCGCTCGTGGTTACTGCCAAGCCCGAGAACGTTAAGGTGAAGGTGTCAGCATCAGGCTCTATAAAAACCTACAAGACCGACAAACTCACAGTGGAGGTAAACACTGAGAATCAGACCGTTACCTTCCGCGATAATAAGGGCAATATCCTGATGCAGGAAGGCAAGTTCGCTTTCGAGAGCATCAGCAACGGCCCCGACAAGGGCAAGTACAAGGTTTCGCAGAGTTTTGCCTTGGGGGCCAACGAGCCCATCTACGGAATCGGACTCCTGCAAAACGGCAAGATGAATCTCCGTGGCGAAAACCGTCTGATGATTCAGAACAACCTCGAAGACTACGCCCATTTCTTCCAGTCGCAGAAGGGCTACGGCGTTTATTGGGACAACTATTCGCCCACACAGATCACCGACAAGGACGATTTCAAGTGGGAGTCGCAGGTGGGCGATAGGATCGACTACTACTTTATGTATGGCGGAAACGCCGACGGTGTAATACACGAGATGCGCAAACTCTCGGGCCACGTACCAATGCTTCCGCTCTGGACTTTCGGATTCCATCAGAGCAGGGAGAGATACAAATCGAGCAAGGAACTGCTTGAAGTTGTGGACCGTTACCGCAAGGACGGCGTGCCTTTCGACGGTATCATTCAGGACTGGCAATACTGGGGCAACAACTATCTCTGGAACGGTATGGACTTCCTGAACGAGGATTTCAGCAACTACCGTCAGATGATAGACCACGTGCACGATATCAACGCCCACATCAGCATCAGCATCTGGGCAAGTTTCGGTCCTATGACGTTAGCATTCCGCGAGTTGCAGGAGAAAAACCTCCTCTACTCGTTCCAGACCTGGCCTCAGAGCGGACTTTCGGCCTGGCCTCCCAATATGCAGTATCCAAGCGGTGTACGTTGCTACGATCCATACTCGCAGACCGCAAGGGATATCTATTGGAAGCACCTTTCAAGGCTTCATAAATACGGCATCGATGCCTGGTGGATGGACAGCACCGACCCCGACCACTTGGATTTCAAGGATTCGGACCTCGACGAGGTGAAGCCCGTAACCAATCCCCGCACAGGCAAGGACCAGATGCAGTCCTGGCGTTCGGTGCGCAACGCTTTCGCACTCTGCACCGTGCAGGGAATTTACGATAAACAGAGAGCGTCAGACTCCACAAAACGTGTTTTTATCCTGACACGCAGTTACTTTGCGGGTCAGCAACGCACAGGAGCCAACACTTGGAGTGGCGACGTAAGTTCGTCGTGGGATTCGTTCCGCAAGCAGATTCCTATCTGCCTGAACTACACACTCACAGCCAATCCAAACGTGAACACCGACCTTGGAGGCTTCTTCGCCAACGCCTACAACAAGGGCTATGTGGATCAGACGGCCTGCAAGAATCCAATGTATCAGGAACTTTATATCCGCTGGATGCAGTTTGGAACATTCTGCCCTATGATGCGTAGCCACGGAACCGAGGTTTTCAGGGAACTCTATCATTTTGGTGCTAACGGTGAGCCCGTATATGATGCACTGCTCAACGCCGTGAAACTCAGATACAAACTCCTGCCTTACATTTACAGCCAGAGTTGGCAGGTATCCAAGAACGACGACTCGTATATGCGTGCGTTGGTTATGGATTTTCCTGACGATCAGAACGTCTGGGACCTCAACCGCGAGTTTATGTTTGGACGCTCGATACTTGTGGCACCCGTCAACAAGGCGCTCTACACTCCCGAACAGCCCAACGAGACCGACGAAATGTCGGGCTGGAACCGCAACAACAAGAAACTTTACATAGAGGGACTCACCGCCGACTGGAAGGCCGACAAGAATTTCGAGGTCTATCTGCCCAAGGGCGCCAAGTGGTACGATTTCTTCACCAACAAACTCTACAACGGAGGCGTCAACATCCAGGCCGACGGCACAATAGACCACTGCCCGGTTTTCGTGAAGGCAGGAAGCATCGTTCCGCTCTGTGGCAAGGACGTACAGTACGCCAACATCGCCGATTGGGAGACTCTCGACATTATGGTTTATCCGGGTGCTGATGCCGACTTCACTCTCTACGAGGACGAGGGCGATGGCTACAACTACGAGAAGGGCATCTGCTCAACCATAGATTTCCATTGGAACAACAAGACCCGCACCCTCACCATCGGCAACCGCAAAGGACAGTTCCCAGGGATGAAGACCACCCGAAAGTTCAACATCGGCATCATCGGTGGATCGTCATACACCGCCACCTACAACGGCAAAAAGATGAACGTCGCATTGCCATTGGGATACTAAATTTAGAACAAGAAAACGCGCTTTATAAACCTTTCATCTGATTGGGAGCGCAGAAAACTGGTTATTACATAACCACAAAACGCTTAACGCTAAAAAACAAAACATCAAAAAACGCCGTTCAAACGGTTTTCTAATGTTTTGTTTTCTGGCGTTAGGCCGTTTTTTAGCCAAAACTCGTTTTGGCCGTTTTCTAAGCACTCCAAGTATCAATAAGGCTACAAAGTGCTTGTTTTCTTGTTAAAAATTAAAATTTAAATTATTAACTATCAATACTTTGCATTATGCTTGAATTCAAGAAATACAGTTCCATAGAGAACTCCTTCAACGAGGAGTATATCAAGAAAGTGAAAGAGGTCATCGACCCAAAACTGAAATTCGTGGTCCAGGAGAAAGTCCACGGAAGCAACACCAGTTTTGTGACCGACGGCAAGGAGATAAAGTTTGCCAAGCGCACCGCCCTGGTGGCCGAAGACGAGAGGTTTTTCGACTACGAGGAACTCTTCGACCGATACAAGGAGCGCGTCCTGAAACTCTACAAGGCCATCAAGAAGAAATATCCCGACCTGAAATCCGCCGTTATCTACGGTGAGTTTTTCGGCGGATACTATCCCCACAAGCAGGTGAAGGCCGACCACAGATATATGACAATTCAGAAGGGCGTCTGCTACTGTCCTCACCACGAATTCTACGGCTTCGACATCTACGTTTACCGTGCCGAGTTGAAGCATTATCTCACTGTGGACGAGACAAATGAACTCTTCGAGAATGGCGGATTCTTCTATGCCAAGTCCCTCTTTGAGGGCACATTGGAGGAGTGTCTGAAATATCCCAACAAGTTCCCGAGCACGATATATCAGTTCTTTGGCTATCCACCCATCGACGACAACATCTGCGAGGGCGTGGTAATCCGTCCCAAGGAGCCTACCTACGTGGCCTACGGCGAGCGCATCCTCATCAAGAACAAGAACGAGCGATTTGCCGAGAAGAAGTCGGAGAAGAGGGTTCCCAAGCCTCAGAAACCCGCCGTCGAGATCTCCAAAAACCTCGTGAACGAGATAGCCCTGATATCGCTCTATGTAACCGAGAACCGCCTGAACAACGTTATCAGCCACATCGGCGAGGTGCAGATGCCACGCGACCTCGGCAAGTTGATAGGAATGCTAAGCAAGGACATCCTCGACGATTTCCTGAAAGAGCACTCCGCCGACTACTACGCCCTCGAAAAGCCCGAGCAGAAACTCCTAAACAAGGAGATAAACCAGCAGGCCCAGAAGTTGGTGAAAGAGGTTTACAAGATAAACTAAAATTTCCGCAAGTTAGCCGTAGAGACGGACGGCCGTCCGTCTCTAACTACAACCATTCGTCCTTAAAAGTGTGAAGTTTTACATTTTTAAGGACGTATTTTTGTAATATAGCACACTTTTAAGGACGTATTTTTGTAAAATATCACACTTTTAAGGACGAAAGTTGGGAAATCATATTAATTTTGTACTTGGCCATTAAACCTATCGCCCAAAATAATATCTATTAAAAGGAATTAATTACATACCAATAACCACTAAATACTGTAAAACACTAAATAAGTATGAAGAAAAGAGTTTTTTCAGCATTGGCGCTTGTAGCGATAATGTCGCTGAATGCCAACGCACAATTCGGATTCGGCGGTCAGCAGATAGAGGCCAAGGACATCCATTGTTCCGAGAAATTTGCCGACCTCAACTACGCCGGCGACAACCTCAGCCAGCACACTCTCGACGTTTACCTTCCCGAGAAAAAAGCCGACAAATACCCTGTGGTGGTCCACATCTACGGCTCGGCCTGGTTCAGCAACAACAGCAAGGGATCGGCTGATATCGGAACCATCGTAAAAGCCTATCTTGGCGCAGGTTACGCAGTAGTTTGCCCCAACCACCGCGCCAGCACCGAGGCCAAGTGGCCATCTCAGAGCCACGACATCAAGGCCGTAATCCGCTGGATACGTGGCAACGCCGACAAATACAATTTCGATCCCAACTTTATCGCGACATCAGGCTTCTCATCAGG
This sequence comes from Bacteroidales bacterium, assembly GCA_024401025.1. Taxonomy (GTDB): domain Bacteria; phylum Bacteroidota; class Bacteroidia; order Bacteroidales; family UBA3824; genus UBA3824. The sequence continues at coordinate 6,637 of JAKSLV010000077.1, read as the reverse complement.
CGCTCATTTGTCGTCGTTTATGGGTGCTACTAACGGCACAAAGACTGCGAAAATCGGCTCATACGAAATCGACCTTGAAGGCAATCTCGGAAACTTCACCGACAAGAGTTCATCTGTGAACGCCTCGGTGGTTTGGAGCGGTCCCATCGATATGGAGAATATGACCTGCGGAGGCCGTAAAGAAGGTGGCAACGAGCCTGAGAATGTGCTCCTCGGATGCCCCAAGACTCCTGAGAACCACGACAAATACGCATCGCTGGCCACTGTAACCTACCTCGATAAGAACGACGCTCCAATGATAGTTTTCCACGGAACAGCCGACAACGTAGTTCCTCATTGTCAGGGAGTTGAACTCAGCGAGAAACTCCAGGAGGCAGGCATTCCATCAGAATTCTATTCAGTGGAAGGTGGCGGACACGGATTCAATATGTATTCAGAGGAGAACCTTGGCCGTGCCGTCAGGTTCCTCGACAACATCCGCACAGGCAAGGCAGTAGGAAACTCAGCATCAGCCTCTTATACTCCCGGCGTGATAGCCCCGATTCCCGACGCCATCCGCAAGCCTTGCGCCAAGCAGGGAAAAATAGAGGTGTTCACATACCGCGCCCTCCGCAACGGCAAGATGGTTGACAAGAAGGCCCGCGTATATATGCCATACGGCTACAACGCCAAGGACAAGGCCACCAAGTACAATGTTCTTTACCTGATGCACGGCGGTGGCGACAACAGCACATCGTTCCTGACACCTCCTCAGGACTGGTTGCCTCTCGCTCAGGTGGCCGACCATTTGATTGCCGACGGCAAGATGAAGCCTTTCATCATCGTGACCCCAACATTCTACGACGACGACGAGAACATTGGCCAGAACGCTATGGGCGACGCCATCCGTCAGACCGAGGAGTTTCACCACGAGATGCGTAACTATCTGATACCAAGCGTCGAGAAGGCTTACAACACATTCTATCAGGGCAACGCCGAGGCCACCCGCGACCACCGTGCCTACGGCGGATTCTCGATGGGCGCGCTCAGCACCTGGAATCAGTTGGCCCACGGCGTTGACGAGGTCAGCATCTTCCTGCCATTGAGCGGTGATATGTGGATTTTCGATGCCAACGGTCAGAGAAAGTCGGCTATGGAGGCTGGCAAATATCTTGATAATGAGGTTGGTAAGTCAAAGTACGCCGACAACTTCAAGGTTTACGGCTACACCGGCACCAAGGACATTGCAGGCAATCCCGAGAAGGCCCTCGTAACAGCACTGATGACTGGCAATATGAAGCATTTCAGCGACAAGAACCTCCAATTCTCTATGCGTGAGAACGGCGAGCACTTCTACGGACACATCAACGAGTACCTCTACTTCGCATTGCCATTGCTCTGGAAATAATAATTAATTACGAAATCCGAATTACGAATTACGAATTGCGCCACTATGAAGAGCCATTCGGATTTCGTAATTCGTAACTCGTAATTGGGAGAGCAATTCGGATTTCGTAATTCGTAATTCGTAATTAAAAACTAATAAACAATGAAAAGACTTTTAGCAACAATCGCTTTGGCTGGCTCGGTAATGCTGGCCAATGCACAAAACAACGACCACATTTACGGCGATGCTCAGGAGGCAGAGGATTTCCTCTCTCAGAATGCCCAGTTTGCATCGCACCCAGACCCCAATTTCTATATCTATCTCTGTATAGGTCAGAGCAATATGGAAGGTCCATTCCCCGCCGCGGATCAGGACTACGAAGGCGTAAGCGAGAGATTCCTCGTAATGCCTACACAGGACTTCAACAAGGGCGAGGGCCGTTACCGTGGCGAGGGTCGCAAGAAATACGAGTGGGACGTGGCCGTGCCACCTCTCTGCCGTCCCCACACTGGACTCTCCTGCGCCGACTACTTTGGACGCACAATGGTTGAGAACCTCCCCGACAGCATCAAGGTGGGCGTAATCCACGTAGCCATAGGCGGTTGCAAGATCGAGCACCTCTTCAAGGAGTACGATCCAGCCGAGGTTCAGAAAGAGGCAGGATGGTTCCAGGGCTTTATGCGCTCTTACGACAATTTCCCATACCTCCGACTCATCGACTGCGCGTTGCGTGCTCAGAAACAGGGAGTTATCAAGGGCATCATCCTTCATCAGGGATGCTCCAACACTGGCGACCCCAAGTGGCCTGCCAAGGTAAACAAGGTTTACAACGACATTCTCCGCGACCTCAGCCTCAAAGCCGAGGACTGTCCTCTCGTGGCCGGCGAGTTGGTACGTGGCGAGATGGGCGGACGTTGCTCTTCGCACAACCCAATCATCAACCAGTTGCCAAGCGTAATCAAGAATTCCGCTGTGGTATCGTCAGAGGGACTCACCTGTCAGCCTGATGGTCTCCACTTCTCGCTTGAAGGCTTCCGCGAGATTGGCAAGCGCTACGCCGAGCAGATGATGAAACTCAATGGCATTCAGCCCATTGTAAAGGAACAGCCCTCACCCGAGCCTCAGAAAGGTAAAGGTAAGAAAGGTGGCAAGAAATAAATTTCAATATTATGAAAAGAATCCTTTTTGTATTTATGGCGCTGATGCTGAGCCTCAGCATCTACGCACAGGAGCCTCCTGCTCCCAAGATGGAGTTTGCGCTTCAGTTGCAGGTGAAAATCGGCGAGGGCTTCAATGTCGGCAAAACCCAGCACGGTAACCGTTTTGTGATTCCTATCACTGGCGGTACTTTCGAGGGTCCCAATATCAAGGGTGAGGTTCTTCCAGGAGGCGCCGACTATCAGTTGCAGTGTCCAGACCTGAAACGCACCGAACTTGAGGCCATCTACTGCATCAAGACCGACGACGGAGTAAATATCCACGTCCGCAACTGGGGCATCATCGCCGACAAGGAAGGCTCGTTTGTAACCTCTCCAAAATTCGAGGCGCCCTCCGACTCCAAATACGAGTGGCTGAACAACGGCATCTACGTCTGCAAGCCCGACTGGAGCAAAGGCATCCCCGGCGTTATCGTACTCAATGTATGGAGGGTGAAGTAGTTAGTTCTATTGTAAAATAAAACTAACTACAATCATTACAAAATCACCTTCCTTGCACCACCTTCAATAGCAGCCTTCCAGTTTTTGCCGCCGCATTTCACTGTTACGGTGCTCTTGGCCGCGCGGTGAGATGTTATCGAAAGCTCGGTTATCTTGCCGTCTTTCCATGCCATCGAAACCTCGTATCCGCCTCGGGCCTTTAGTCCTGATATGCGTCCGCTGGCCTTCCAGGCCTTGGGCAATGCTGGGAGTAGCTCTATTGACGCTGGCTTGCCGGGCTCGTATTCCGACTGCATCAGCATCTCCATTACTCCGGCGCATCCGCCAAAGTTTCCATCTATCTGGAATGGCGAGTGGGCGTCAAGGAGGTTGGGGTAGGTGCCGCCGTGGTTGTCGGTTGGGGCCACGTATGTTAGCAGTTTCTGATATGTGAGGTAAGCCTTCTCGCCATCGTGCAGACGTGCCTGAAGGTTTACTCTCCATCCTGTGCTCCATCCTGTCGACATCGGTCCCTTTATGTCGAGAGTCTTGGCGCATGCCTTGGCCAGCTCGGGAGTCTTGGCCGTGGTTATGTGGTGTCCGGGATATAGGCCAAACAGGTGGCTCTGATGCCTGTGCTGAGGATCCCTGCCCTCCCAGTCGTGATAGAATTCCTGAAGATTGCCGCGCGCGCCTATTCTGTAGGGCAGCAGTTTGTTTATGGCCTTGGTTAGGGTGTCGCAGTATGCCTTGTCGATTCCCAGCTCGGCGGCGGCCATGCGTGTATCCAGCAGACACTCCTTTATCATGGCAATGTCGGAGAATCCGCCGTAGTGTGTGGCGCCCCAGAATCCGCTCTCAGGTATCAGATAATGGTTTTCTGGGCTTGTGCATGGCGATGTCATCAGTTTTCCGTCCTTTTCTATCATCCAGCCCAGGCAGAAATCGGCCGCGCCCTTCAACGTTGGATACGCCTTGGCCAGAAACTGCTTGTCCATGGTGAACTGATAGTGTTCCCAGATGTGGGTTGATACCCATGCGCCGCCCATGTTCCAGTTGGCCCAGCAGGGATCGCCCCATCTGCGGCCCACTGGATTTGTTAGTCCCCAGATGTCGGTGTTGTGTCCCAGACACCAGCCCTTGTCCACGTTGTAATAGTTTTTGGCTGATACTGCTCCAGATTTTGGCAGCCTCTGAACAAAATCCAGCATAGGCATGTGCATCTCGCTTAGGTTGGCCACCTCGGCGGGCCAGTAGTTTTCCTGAAGATTTATGTTGGTGGTGTAGTTGCAGCTCCATGGCGGCAGTAGATGCTCGTTCCACAGGCCCTGAAGGTTGGCCGGAACGCCTTGTGTGCGCGAGCATGATATCAGCAGGTATCTTCCAAACTGGAAATAGAGTTCCTCAAGGTCGGGATTGCTCTGATGCTGCTCGGTGTATAGTTTCAGCTGATGGTCGGTGGGCAGGCTGGCTATCTCTGATGCTGTGGTTCCGAGGTCGATGCTCACGCGGTTGAAGTATTGCCCGAAATCCCTGACGTGGCTGCTGTGGAGTGTTCCGAAATCCTTCTGCGAAGCGGCGTTTATCCTGTTGGCGGCCATCTGCTCGTGATTGCGTCCATTTTTGGCGGGGTTGCTGTACATGCCGTCAAAACTTGTTACGTTGGTTATTAGTATCAGCAGCTCGTCGCAGTCCACAGCCTCCAGACATTGGTTGTACAGTCCTTTTACCGTTCCGCCCTTGGCTATGGCGCGTACCATTGTGGTAAAGTGTATTCCGCGGTTTATGTCGCTCTTGTAGTCGGTGCCGGTGTAGTCGGGCGATGATGCGTATCCGGCATATCCTTTCACAGTAAGTTCCGCTGCATTGTCTTGCAAATCCTTTACTGTCAGCCTTGTAGGCAAGAGGCTGTTGAAGCTGATGCGCTCGTTTATCTTGGCACCGTTGCTGGCCGCTATCCTCAATACTATCACGCTGTCGGGGGCTGATGCAAAGTACTTGCGCTCTATATTCCCGTATTTTACTGTTGCGGTGGCTGTCGGCAGGTCCAGTGTGCGTGTGTATTTTGTGTCTGATGCTGCTTTTTCATCTACAGATTCGTTCAGGAACAAATTGCCGAGAGGCTGATAGTTCTGAGTAAACTCTCCCTGAATAGCCTTGTTGGCCTCGTTGGCGGCGGCGTAGTCTTCCTTGTCGAGAAGGCTGCGCACCTTTTCTATGTTTTTCCAAGCATCAGGAGTATATATTTTGTCGCTGCACGGCTCTCCGGTCCATAATGTGATGTCGTTCAGCGAGATGCGTTCCATATTCTGGCCTCCATATACTGCGGCTCCCATGGTGCCGTTGCCTATCACCAATGCCTCCTCGAAACATGTGGCCGGCTTGTCGTAAGTCATCTTCTGGGCCTGAATCTGCGGAGATATGGCAATAATTCCGCATACGGCAAGCAAAGTTTTCGTCAATGTTTTCATAAAAAAATTAGTTTTTTTGAGTGATTCTTTATAAAAAATATCCCCGGTTTGACTATCAAGCCGGGGATATATATTGTCATAAAATTCTATCTGTCAAATAATTATCTAGAAACTCGACCTGAGGCGTCGCCATTCATGAGTTTCTCTACCTCCTCTACTGATACGCGGTTGTAGTCGCCGTAGATGGTGTGCTTCAGGCAAGAGGCTGCCACTGCAAAGTTGAGAGCCTTCTGGTCGTCGCCTACGTAGGTCTGGAGACCGTAGATGAGACCGCCCATGAAGCTGTCGCCACCGCCTACACGGTCCACGATGTGAGTGATCTCGTAAGATGGTGACTTGTAGAGTGTCTTGCCATCGTAGAGAACGCCGGCCCATGAGTTGTGGTTGGCGTTGATAGAGCCACGGAGTGTGGTGATCACCTTCTTGCACTGTGGGAAACGTGCCATAATCTGCTGTGATACTGAGAGGTAAGCCTCAGCATTCACCTTGCCGCCGGCTACGTCTACGCCCTCTGGCTTTATGAGGAGAGCCTTCTCAGCGTCCTCCTCGTTGCCGAGGATTACGTCGCAGTACTTAACGAGCTCAGGCATTACCTCGTCGGCCTTCTTGCCGTATTTCCAGAGGTTTTTGCGGTAGTTGAGGTCGCATGATACTGTGATGCCCATCTCCTTGGCCACCTTGAGAGCCTCGAGACAAACGTCAGCGGCACCCTGAGAGATGGCTGGTGTGATACCTGTCCAGTGGAACCACTGAGCACCCTCGAATACCTTCTTCCAGTCGATCATGCCGGGCTCAATCATAGAGATTGAAGAGTATGCACGGTCGTAGATTACCTTTGATGCACGGCTAACTGCGCCAGTCTCAAGGTAGTAGATACCAAGACGGTCGCCGCCGTAGATGATGTCGTTGATATCGACACCCAGGCCGCGGAGCTCGTTGGTGCAGGCCTTTGCGATGTCGTTCTTAGGCATACGTGTTACAAAGCTTACAGGAATGCCGTAGTTGGCAAGTGAAACAGCCACATTGGCCTCGCCGCCACCGAAAGTAGCGTTCAATGTGTTTGACTGGCCGAATCTCTCATAACCGGGAGTAGCCAAACGGAGCATGATCTCTCCGAAAGTTACAGTTTTTTTCATTTTATTTTTTAGTGTAAAAGATAATAC
>JAKSLV010000076.1 GCA_024401025.1 Bacteroidales bacterium | reverse complement strand
TCCATTTTTTGCTACATAAATGATTGATTTTTCGCCACCTAACGGTGGCTTTTTTCTATCCGAAAATTAAAAGAATAAAAAAGAATGGAAAGAATTTTTATTGGACTGATGGCGCCTTCGGCGTTTTTTTTAAACACGAATTTCCATAAATTATCACGAATTATCATAAATTTTTTTTATAAATATTTTTGATAATTCGTGGCCATTCGTGGTAATTCGTGTTCCCCCAAAAAGGCCGAAGGCCAAAAATTTTCTTTTAATTCTTTATCATTCTTTTAATTTTTGGATAAAAAACTGAGCAACCGTAGGTTGCTCCCGGCTAATGTTGGTGGTTGTGGCCCGATGGAACGGCGGAAAGCGTGGCCAAGCGGATTTTCATTGCGCCATTGGTAACCACCTCGTCGTCAGGGTTTAAGCCACTGAGGATTTGTGTGCTGATGCCGTCGGTGAGGCCGATCCTGACATCGCGTGGCTCAAAACAATCCTCATCCAAACGAACGTAAACCGTGTGCGTTCCCTGCTGTTCGATAATCGATTTAGAGGGAACGGAAATGCAGTTTTGCGACGTTTGAAGTTTCAGGAAAACATCCACGAAACTGCCTGGCAAAACCGTGCCATCGTTCTGAAACTCAAAATATACGGGCACAAAATTGTTCTCGGCGCTCTTGCCAACGCTCAGAAGCCGGCCCTGCATTTTCGAAAGTTCGTTTACATCGTTTCCTGATGCGCGGAAATTCGCCGAGACTATACTGCCCAAATTTCCCGCAAATCGTGTGGAGACATCAACCCGGAGCACAAGTCTAAGATTCTGACTTACAACGGCTATCGGCTGACCAACCTCCACGTATTCGCCCTGCGAGACAAGCATATTCTTCAAATAACCCTGCATCGGCGACGAAACTTTTGCACCGCCGTTTTTGAGTCCACGGCGTTGAAGATCCTCGTATGCGAGTTTGGCGTTCTGATAGTTGAGTTTGCTCTGCTCGAAGTGGTTTTTGGAGATGATATTGTCGCTAAGAAGCAGAGAGTCACGGAGATACTCGTTTTTGGTGACCTCCAACTCAGCCTCGGCTTTCTTGGCGAGGTCCTCTCCCACTCCATCGGAAGTAATGGTAACAATCTCCTGACCCTTAGAGAATTGCGCACCGCTTACGAGAGTTTTTCCGCTGACTACAACTCGGCCTGATACCGGCGCCACAACGGTGGCCTCGTTGGCTGACGACGGCAAAATCTCGCCACTGCAATTTATAATAGAGGCAAATGGCGCAAGTTCCACCTTCGTGGTCTGAATATTGAAAAGCGCCTGCTTGGCCTCAGAGAACTCGATCTCGTTTGGATTTTCGTGCGCTTCGTGCTCGTGATGATCATCGTCATCATCTTCTTCGTCGTGATGATGGTGCTCGTGGGCATCGTGGTCGTGCTCGTCGTGATTGTGATGCCCCTCGTGATTGTGACAGCCGGATACAATAAGGGCTGTCGATATTAACAGTAAATATATGTATTTCATTGAATTATGTGTGTTTATATGTGGAATAATGGAACACGGATTACGCGGATCGGGCGGATTTTCACAGATAAAAAAATATCCGCGTAAATCCGCACCATCTGCGTCATCCGCGTTCTATGACATTACGCAAGAAACACACCGGGGGCGCACGGAGGGGGTTTATGCCTCGCTGGGCGGATTTTTCGGGTCCGCAAGAGGTGGGGATGGGATATGTGAGATGCGCCGTTGGAGCCGAATGACAACAACTGCAATGGCAATGGCAATGATGGCAATGGGCGCATAAATGATTGTCGGAATGTTGATTGTGGAAATTTATCCCGTCGGGAAGTCGGAACAACTCGTGGGCGATGCAGAATGTGTCGTGGGAGTCGGAATGATGGTCGGAGGTTTCGTGGTCGTGGAATACGAGGTCGGTATCAGCCTCATTATCACAATGATGCTCGGTAATGCAGAAGATGGCCTGGTGGTGGTGATGGGGCATCACAAAGCCCACTACCATCACTATGAATGTAAATAGTATCTGACAATATGCTATTCTTCTAAACATTCTATCTCTTCCTCAAAAAACTGATAATGACTCTTTTGCATTCCAAGCGCCGTGTATGTGGACTGACCTGCAAGATTCTGTGAGTCGCAATAGAGGCGCACCGTATGAACGTCAGCATCAGAAGCCAACTCCTTCACCGTCTGATACATAGCACGGTAAACCCCACGCCTGCGCCACTCGGGAACCACATATACGCTCTGGATCCACCAATAATATTTGGCGCGCCAATCGCTCCACTCACGGGTGAGCAGAAGCGAGGCTATGAGGTTGCCCTCCGCATCGCGCGCCACAAGATACGAGCCTTTCTCAACGTCCTCAAACACAGCGAGAACGCCCGACCATACCGTATTGTAATCGAGGTCAAGATTCTCTGACTCCTTGGCCATATCCACCTGAAACAATGCGATTTGGCTGACGTCGTCGATGATTGCCGGCTCTATTTTGAAATCGTCCATACAAAGATAACTCTTTTTATCTCCGCAAAGGTACATATATTATAAGAAAAAACAAATTACTGCATCAGAAAAAATGCAATATCCTATGTTTTGGGAATTTAGGGGAAGTAGGTTTGGATGGGAATTTTTTTATTGCGACCTTTGCGCCCGACAATTTATTAAAATAAACATATCATCAAAAAAAATGACAGAGTTACAAAAACTTTACAAGAGCGAGGACTGGCTCGCAGTATGGATTGGATTCATAATTATCAGCATCGCAATGGTGGGCGTGCTGACCGGCGCTTACGATTTCTCGGCGCTGAAATTCAGCACCTGGACCCTCTGCGAGGAGGGCAACGGCAAGGAAGTGCCACTGACTGAGCAGTTGGAATCAGCATCTTTCTGGGGTAAATTTTTCCTGACATTCATAGTTACCGGCGTGGTTTTCACCATTGGCGCCAAGTTGCAGGGCGAGAGCGTCAGAAAATACATTCCCGCATTCGTGGTTTTGTTTGTTTTGTCGCTGATAGTAAGACTGATAAGCGCAGAATTCACTTTGAACCGCTATCTTGAATGGGCCTTCTGGGCGCTGATTATTGGTCTTTTGGTTTCAAACACCGTGGGCGTACCCGAGTGGCTGAAACCTGCCGTAAAGACAGAGTTCTACATCAAGACAGGTCTCGTAATTATGGGATTCTCAGTGCTTTTCAGCAATATAGCCAAGTTCGGTCTCTACGGCCTCGGCATTGCCTGGATCGTGACTCCCGTGGTAATTTTGTTTATGTGGTGGTTCGGCACCAAGGTTCTGAAAATCAACAACAAGCCAATGGTTATCACAATGGCGGCGGCTACATCGGTTTGCGGAACATCAGCCGCCATAGCCACAGGCGCGGCCAGCAACTGCAAGAAGGAGGACCTCTCGATGGTGGTATCTATCTCCATCATTTTCACCGTGTTGCTGATGGTTTTTGAGCCAATGTTTATTCAGTGGATAGGAATGAGCCCGATTATGGGCGGCTCGCTCATCGGCGGTACTGTGGACAGCACCGGCGCCGTGGTTGTGGCTGGAACCGCTCTCGGCGGCGAGGCTCAGACAGCGGCCGTTCTCGTTAAGTCCATTCAGAATATCCTCATCGGTTTCATCGCATTCTTCGTGGCAATATTCTTTGCAACACACGTAAACAAGGAGAAAGGTCAGTCGGTGGGCGCATCAGAGATCTGGACACGTTTCCCGAAATTCATCATCGGATTTTTCGTGGCTTCATTAGTGGCATCGTTCATCGTGTTGCCTGCCTGCGGAAGCGACAATGTATCAGCCATCAACAAGGTGCTCGATCAGTATAAGAACTGGGCTTTCGTGTTGGCTTTCACAAGCATCGGCCTCGATACCAACTTCAAGTCAATAATTCAGAAAATGCAGGGCGGCAAGGTTTTGTGGCTCTACGTTATCGGTCAGGTTTTCAACATCATACTCACCTTCGTGGCTGTCTGGCTGCTGCTGAGCGGCGTGATTTTCGAGATTCCTGTGCTGGATAAGTAAATAATTACGAAATCCGAATTACGAATTACGAATTTACTCTAATTGCATAAATCCGAATTATGAATTGCTGTTATGGCATTCGTAATTCGGATTTCGTAATTCGTAATTATATCATTATGAAAATTATTACAATTATCGCCATAATCCTGACATTGGGATGCGCCGTTTACATAATGTACAACGGCCTTGGATTGCAGAAGGATCTGGATTTTGGCGCGGGGGCATATTTTTATGCTGATATCCCTGATTATGAGAAATATGACAAATCCATCGAAACAAGCGTTCCCACGTGGGTGCATATTCTGCTGTTTTTGGGCTGGGGATGGCTAATGTATCGACTCTGGGTCTGGATAGAAAAACGTGGGGAAAAGAAATAATTTTTTGCCGTCAATAAAAAAAATCATACCTTTGAGGCAAAGAAAAAACAATGATAGAACTAAAAAACATTCATAAAAGTTTCGGCACTCTCGAAGTCTTGAAAGGCATAAATCTGACCATTCAGGACAGCGAGATTGTGTCCATTGTGGGCGCGAGCGGTGCAGGCAAGACCACGCTCTTGCAGATAGCAGGCACTTTGTTGAAGGCTGATACTGGCGAGGTAATCATAAACGGCATCGACGCCAACAAACTCACAGGCAATAAGTTGGCCGAGTTCCGCAACAAGAACATCGGCTTTGTGTTTCAGTTTCACCACCTATTGCCGGAGTTCAACGCCGTGGAGAACGTCACCATTCCTGCGCTGATAGCGGGCACACCTCAGAAGGACGCCGAGACCAAGGCCAAGGAACTGCTCACGTTCCTGAATCTGAGTCACCGATTCAGCCACAAGCCGTCGGAACTCTCGGGCGGCGAGCAGCAGAGAGTAGCCATTGCGAGGGCGCTGATAAACTCGCCTCAGGTAATCTTCGCCGACGAGCCGTCAGGAAACCTCGACTCAAAAAACCGCGAGGAACTCCACAACCTGCTCTTCCAACTCCGCGACAAGTTCCATCAGACCTTCGTGATAGTAACCCACGACGAAAAATTCGCCGACCTCAGCGACAGGATAATAAGAATTCAGGACGGAATGATAATATAATTACGAAATCCGAATTACGAATTACGAATGAGCCTCTCATAAGTAATTCGTAACTTGCAATTAGAAGTGCATTCGGATTTCGTAATTCGTAATTCGTAATTAAACAATATGGAATTAAGCGACCTCAAAGATTTTCTCGACGAGAAATATCTGCAATATAATAAGAAGGATTTTATCCTGACCGATCCGATACAGATTCCGCACTCGTTCTCTCAGCGCGAGGACATCGAGATTGCGGGATTTCTGGCAAGCACCATCGCCTGGGGAAACAGGAAAATGATTATCGGAAACGCCAAAAAGATGATGGAGATAATGGGCAATCAGCCCTACGATTTCGTGATGAATTTCAATATCGACAAGATCAACGACATCCCGCCATTCGTGCACAGAACGTTCCAAAATCAGGATTTTCTCTATTGCGTGGCAAGTCTCCAAAACATCTACAAAAACCACGGCGGACTCAAAAACGTATTCGAAGGCGCGTTCCAAAAATACGGCAACCTCAGGGAAACACTCATTGAGTTCCGCAAGATTTTCTTCGAGTGCGATTTTCCTCTGAGAACCGAGAAACACATCGCCAATGTGGCCAAAGGCGCGGCCGGCAAACGCCTCTGTATGTACACAATGTGGATGGCGCGTAAGGACAAGAGCGGCGTACATTTCGGCATCTGGAATATTCCAAACAGTGCCCTGATGCTTCCGCTCGACACCCACACCGCCACCGTGGGCCGCAAACTCGGACTCATAACCCGAAAGCAGGACGACTGGAAAACCGTTGAGGAAATCACCGCAAACCTCCGTCTCCTCGACCCCGACGACCCCGTGAAATACGACTTCTCGCTCTTCGGACTGGGAATTGATCATTTTTGATTTTTAATTTTTGATTTTTGATTAGCGCAACATAATAAAAAATCGACAATCGGAAACTCAAAATCCAAAATCAAAAATCGAAAATCCAAAATCAAAAATCGAAAATCAAAAATCAAAAATCAAAAATCAAAAATCAAAAATCAAAAATCAAAAATCAAAAATGTAAAACTATGTCATCCTTCACCTTCAAGCAATTCACTATCCATCAGGAGAATACGGCGATGAAAGCGGGCACCGACGGTGTACTGCTTGGGGCGTGGTGTGATTTTTCGGAGGCTGACAGCATACTTGACATCGGCACAGGAACGGGACTCATTGCGCTGATGGCGGCGCAGAAGTCAGCGGAAAGTGCAAGAATCTACGCAATAGAAATCGATACTGATGCCTACAATCAAGCCTACGGAAACGTAGAAAATTCAAAATTCGCTAATAAGATAAATATTGTAAATCAGGATTTTATTAATTTCGCTGCCGAAAATAAAACAAATTACGACTACATAGTAAGCAATCCGCCATTCTTCGAGAACAGTCAGAAATCATCCGACAACAAGCGGACCCTTGCGCGACACACCGACTCGTTGCCATTCAGCAAACTCATCAGCGGAGTTGCCAAAATCATTTCCTACAAAGGATTTTTCTCCGTGATAATTCCGGCAATCTCGTGCCTGGAATTCGTGAGACTGTGCGCGCTCAGTCACCTTCATCTTTGCCATAAGACACTGATATTCACAAAAGAAGGAGCAGAATCGCCCCGCCGTGTGATGCTCACATTCAGCAAGGAAATTCTGCCCCTTGTTCAGGATAGGATTACGATAAATTCCAAAGACGGGAAACCATCTGAGGAATACAGGGAACTGACTAAGGATTTCTACTTATGAGACTCCGATGGAGACATGGAAGAAACTCCAAACTTGATAGGAACTACCAAAGCAACCTTCACGTTCTGGCCGCGCTGCATACCGGGCTTAAACTTCGGCAAAAGTTCAACAACCCTGACAGCCTCCTTGTCGAGCGCCTCGTGAACTCCTTTCTGAACCTCAACAGCAGTTACCGAACCATCGATATCCACAACGAATCTCAGGTAAACCGTACCACTGATGCCCTCGTTGAGTGCCTGCTCCGGATACTTGATGTTGGTAGCGATGAACTTTCTCATCTCCATATCGCCACCCGGAAATTCCGGCATCTGCTCCACAACCATAAACACTTGATCAGATGCAGTCTGCTCGGTCTGAGCCGATACTGCGCCCCCTGTCAACAGAAGGGCCAATGCAAAAATAAACTTCTTCATAATGTTGCTTATTTTAAAAGGTAAAACAATTAGTTATCTATCTACGGCAAAATTAGTAACAATAAATGAATCCACCAAATTTTTGAGCATATTTTTTACTATAAATATAATAATTAATCAAATTCACGCTAATTTACACAATATAAGGTGTAGACGGATCTCGGCTCGTATTCTACATCACAAAACAACTAACCCCTTTCCGTACGAAAAACACGTATCGCCCTCGTTTTAACAATTTCTTAACACAAAATATTTGCAAGCAATTCTGTATATTTATACATTTGCAATATCAAAAACAAAGAAACATTTTTACTAACAATTAAAAACAATTACGATTATGGCTACATTTGGTATTATTTGCGCAATAGCCGTTTTGGCAGGCGCAGCAGTAAGCGGATTCCACAAGAACAACAACTTTGATTCTTGCAAGAACTTCTCATCAGAGATTGATTAACAAACACTTAAACAAGCTAAACTAATCAATCATGCGAGACATCAGCGACCAGAACCGCCCTTGCGGCGTACAAAGTTCTACAGTAAAAAACCGGGGATTTCTCCCGAGGCATTAACAGCGGCCAGCATCATAAAGCCAAATGTTAATGCCTTTTTTGTATCCATAAAGATTCAGATCATAAGTAAAACACTTAATAAATATACAGAAAACACTGAATAAATATTCACTATTTAAGCATATCCGCATTTCACAAAACTCACGCACCAATTCTTAATTATTATTATTACCTTTGCGCCATAATAAATCATCAAAAAAAAATGTCTTACAAAAGAATACTCACCATCCAGGACATATCGTGCGTGGGACAATGCTCGCTCACTGTGGCGCTGCCGGTATTGTCGGCAAGCGGAAACGAGGCCTGCATCCTGCCGTCGGCTGTGCTCAGCACTCATACAGGCGGATTCAAGGGATACACTTTCCACGACCTCACCGACGATTTCCCAGCCGTGGCAAAGCACTGGATATCAGAGAAGATAGATTTCGACGCATTCTATACAGGATATCTCGGAAGCCTCAGGCAGATAGACCTCGTAAACGATATCGTGAACAGCCCCCTCGCCAAGAAGGACTCACTCTTTGTGGTGGATCCCGTTTTGGGCGACAACGGCGTCTTGTACAAGGGTTTCAACGCCGAGATTGTGGCCGCCATGCGCCGACTAATCAAGCGCGCCGACATCATAATCCCGAACATCACCGAGGCGTGTCAGCTCACTGATACTGAATACCGTACAGATTTCGACAAGGAATACATCCGCGGAATAGTGGGTAAGCTTCAGCAGATAATGGGCCGAGGCAAAACCATCGTGATGACAGGCGTTGGATTCAATCCCAACGAGACCGGAGTGGGAGTTTTCAGCGACGGTGAGGAGTTCTATTATCCTCATATCAAGTTAGATAAGAACGTTTCAGGCACGGGTGACATCTTTGCGTCGGCATTCATCGGCGCGCTGCTCAACGGACACGACACAAAAAAATCGGCGACCATTGCCGCCGATTTCACGCTGCTCTCCATCAAGGAGACCGTAAAAAATCCCGCCCACTGGTACGGCGTCAAATTCGAGACCGTACTGGGCGAATACATCAGAATGTTAGGTCGTTAGCCTATTTAGTGTCCGTCAGGCGGTTCTCTATCATGCGCTCCACGTAACACTGAATCATCATCCTCAGGCGCGTGGTCATCTCATTGGCCAGCGAGTCGTTGGATTCCAGGATATTATCGGAAAGCATCCAATCCTTGCGGAAATTGTAGAGGGCCTTGGGATTCTGACCGTCGTACTGAAGCACGTAGTCATCCATAAGGTACTGATATGTGCCGTCGATGAAGCTGAAGGCCCATTGATTGGTGCTGTCGGCCGATAGCAAATCCCTTCCGTAGGCCACGTATGGCTCGTCGTAATGGAGCATTCCGAGCAAGGTTGGCATTATATCTATCTGCTGAGCCATGCCGGGCATTATTCCGCGTGGCAACTGGCCCGATGGGTCATAGAAGATTACAGGCACGCAGTAATATCCCAAATCTGTCTGATACTCAGCGTGATTGGTCTGATTGGTATGATCGCCGGTTATTACGAAAATCGTATTCTTGAACCACGGCTGACGGCTGGCGTGCTCGAAAAATTTCCTATAGCAGTGGTCCACGTATCTGATGCACTTGTGCATTGGCAGGGCCTCCTCGGGGAAAGTGTCGCGGAATGCCTCGGGAATCTTGAACGGATGATGGCTAGACGCTGTGAAGATAGTGGAGAGGAATGGCTCGGGCGTGTCATCGAGCTTTTTCTGCCAAAACTCGATGAAATTGCCGTCCCAGATGGCCCAGCGTCCGTCGTAATCGGCATCTCCGCCAAAATCGCTGTCGGCATTGTACTCGTCGCGGCCGTAGTATTTATGGTAGCTGATGGCGCGTGAATACGAATCGAAACCCATCGACCCGTTGTCGGCTCCGTGGAAAAACGAAGTGTTGTAGCCCTTGCCGTCTAGGCATACCGATAGTCCGCCGATGGTGTTGTTGATATACGGTGTTGCAAAAAAATTGTTCTCTATCATGGGCAGCGACGACAAAATACTCGGCATGGCATCTATGCTCTTGCGTCCGTTGGCAAATGTAAATTCAAAGGTGAGGCTCTCCCCTATCAATGAATCCAGAAAAGGCGTATATCCCTTGTAACTTCCCGAATCAAGACTGTTGTTATAGAATCCAACATACTCTCTGCCAAGGCTTTCTGATATTATCACGACAACATTCCTGGCCGTGAATGCGGCGCTGTCGGCCGGCGTATGGACCGGGCTGTAGGCCGAGTCGAGCCACTGCCGGTCGAAATATTTGGGATCCTTGAACCCAGAATGTCCAACACTGCGTATCAGCGAAAAAGGCGTATTAAGCACGATGGCGGTCTGAGACGGCTTATCCACATAGATATTGGCGTCGCGGATTCCCTTGGGGCGGGTATCTATTGTGAACGATCCCCTGATTCCGAAAAAGAAAAACAAAGCCGTGAATATCAGCCCCATACACTGCATAATATAGTAGCGCAAGGCAGGTGTTTTGCGGTAATCGGGCTGCACGTAGAGTTTCAGGTAGCTGATGATGACCAATATCATGAAAACTACTAAATACCAATGCTTTGCTGTCTCCAGAAGAATAATGGATGCGGTATTGCTCTCGTTGGCAAATTCGGCAAAAACCGTCATCGTGGTACGCTTGCCCGTGTATGGATAATATGCAGAATCAGCGATATTAAGGAACGCCGAAATGGAATTGAGCACCACGAACAGAATCCGCTGAACACTGTAATACTTTGGGTTTTCCTTGATGCGCAGCGGCAGAAAAGTCATCAGCAGAAACGGAAGATTGAAATACAGGAGAGTGATGGTATCGAAAACGAAAGCGCCTCTCAGCAGACTGCCCAGGCTAAGGTCTCCAAATCCTGCGGAAAACAAGTGCCAGTTTTCCAGCACGTATGCCACACGGCAGAGCGCACATACAATATATACCAGCAGGAGGTCGATAAATACAGCCAAAGCCGGCGAAATTTTCTTGTTCATAGTATCTTTGTATTATAAAAACCACACTGCGAAATTACAAAAAAATTTACAAGGAATATTCGGAATTTTCCAAAAATTATTGCTATATTTGCAAACTACTCAAAATTCAATATTTAAGGAATATTTATTTACTTTTAGTACATTGGAAAACAACACTTTGGAATACTCGATAAGCGAGGTCTCGCAGCTTACGGGCATCAAGGATTTTACCCTCCGCGTATGGGAGAAAAGGTACAAGCTGATGCCCCCTGCCCGTACCAAAAACAATAAGCGAGTATATCGGGAGGCCGATGTCGAGATGCTCAGGCGTTTTGCAGCCCTGATAAAAAGGGGCTACAAAATCTCTGAGATTGTCAGCATGAGCGCCGAGGAAATTTCGATTAAAATAGGTACGGTATTTGTACCTAAGACATCGAATCAAATCATCAAACGTCTTATGAAACTGTCAGAGACTTTCGACACCGCAGAATTCGACAAGGAGCTGAAGCACGATATCCTGGATCAGGGCCTGGAGCACGCCATCATCAACATCATTGTGCCGATGATGGAGACCATGGAGGCCAAGTACATCCAGGATCCAGACTACTTGCCCGTAAAGCAGTTCGCCTACGATATCATACGCCGCAGGATTATTGTGGCTTCTGATGTTGACGAGATGGAGGACAGCGAGGGCTATGTGATTTTCTCTCCGCTGGACGACAACGGCGAACTGTCGCTCCTAATAGTGGACTATATCCTGAAGAAATACGGAAGACAGCCTGTATACTGCGGACACAAGGTAAGGATTCCCCAAGTGAAGGCCGCAATAGAGAAATCCGGATGCAGAAAGGTGGTGCTGGTGGGCCGCCTGTACGAGACCACCGAGAGCATTGCCGATTTTGTGGACGACATCAGGAAAATCTCCGGCATAGACGTTATTGTGCTGGACCGCAACTACTGCGACGTACAGATGAAGAAAGCATCAGCCAACAACACACAAACAACAATCATAAACGATATACAAGCCCTGACAGAATACTTGAAGAAATAACTATATGTCGTCGATACTGGACACCGATATTAAATTTTTGACTGGTGTAGGTCCTCAGCGCGCCGAGAGCCTCCAGAAGGAGCTCAATATAAGCACGTTTGAGGATTTGGCATATTATTTTCCATACAAGTATGTGGATAAGAGCAAGTTTTACTATACCACCGACATACATTCCGACGCCATAGCCGTGCAGCTGAAGGGCGTAATCTCCAACATGCACACCGAGGGCACAGGCCACAAGCAGAGGCTTACAGCCACTTTCAGCGACGCCAGAGGCAGCATAGACCTGATATGGTTTAAGGGAATTCAGTACATCGAGAAATCCATCGTCCGCGGAAAGGAATACATAATATACGGGAAACCAAACCTTTACAACCATTCGTGGACAATAGCGCATCCCGACATCGAGGACCCGATGAGGGTAAAGAGCGGCATGCAGACCAACTTTGAGGCCCACTACACAATCCCCGACGTAAAGAACTCCAAATTCACCAACAAGGCAATCCTGAAGCTTCAGCAAAGCCTGTGGGCTGTAATCAAACAGCCTCTGCCAGAGACACTTCCGCAATATCTGATAAGCAATTTCCATCTGATGAGCCTCACCGACGCGCTGAGGGCAATCCATCTGCCCAAGAGCGAGGACGAGATCAGCAAGGCCCGCGCAAGGCT
>JAKSLV010000075.1 GCA_024401025.1 Bacteroidales bacterium | reverse complement strand
CTTCGGCGCGCCGGTGATTTTGTGGGTGATTGTAAGGAGAAAAAAATAATGAAAATACCCTCTATAAGCTGCCAAAACTATCATTTTTTAGGGTGTTTTGGCAGGTTATAGAGGTATTTTTTTCTCAATTCCAAAATTTACGTGCAAATTTGGAATTGGATTCCAAATTTTACGTGTAAATTTGGAATTGGACTCCAAAATTTACGGGTATAATGCCTTTACGGCAGAAATGCCTCGCAATCCTTCGCCGTTCCTTCCGTAATCTTTCCGTCTTCTATGGCCCAGATCCAGTCGGCGTATTTTTTTACGAGGTCCAGGTCGTGGGTGGTTATCAGGATGGATTTGCCATTAGCTGCCAGGTCTCTGAGCAGCAGCATCAGCTCTATTCTCGATTTGTAGTCGAGGAAGGCTGTGGGCTCGTCTAATATCATTATTGGTGTCTGCTGGGCTATGGCCTTGGCTATCAGGGCGCGCTGTCGCTGACCGTCGGAGATTTCGGTGATGTAGCGGTCTTGCAGGTGGGATATTTTCAGCTGTTCCATGGCTGATGCTACTGTTTCCTCGTCAGCATCAGACAACCGGCCGAAAAATCCCGTGTACGGCATACGGCCCATCGAAACCAGGTCGTGGACGGTGACGAGGTCGTCTTGGATGCGGTCGGTGAGCACCAGGGAGAATGTGCGGGATTTTTCGGCGGCAGACATTTTTTGGGCAAGCATCAGTCCGATAAAAATATCTCCAGATATGGGCCTGATGGCTCCCGTGATGGTGCGGAGCAGGGTGGATTTGCCCACGCCGTTGTCCCCGATGATGCAGGTGAGGCTGGATTCCGGTAGGTGGAATTCCAGATTCTGCAGCACCGGGGATTGGGCTTGGTATCCTATTGTGAGGTTATGGGCAGATAGCACCATTGGGGTGATTAGTTGGTCTTGTAGTCGTACTTGATTTTTGCGAGGTCCTCGTTGGCCTTGGTGATTTTGTTGGCGAGCTTGGCCTTGAAGTCGGCTACCTTGTCGCGGATGGCCTTGTCGCCCACTGCCATAATCTGTGTGGCGAGGATGGCTGCGTTCTGGGCAGCGTTGGCGCCCACTGTGGCTACAGGGATTCCCGGAGGCATCGATATGATGGAGAGTACCGAATCCCAGCCGTCCATGCCCATGGTGCCCTTGATAGGCACTCCTATTACAGGGAGCACTGTGGATGCGGCTATCACGCCCGGGAGGTGGGCTGCTCCGCCGGCTGCGGCTATGATTACCTTGATGCCGCGGCCCTCGGCCTGCTCGGCAAACTTGGCCACCAAATCAGGTGTTCTGTGGGCCGAAAGTGCGTTGATCTCGAACGGTATCTGCATGTCGTTGAGATACTTGGCTGCCGCCTCCATTACGGGCATGTCGGAGGTGGAGCCCATGATGATACTTACTAATGGTGTCATTGTAAAAAAAAATTTGTTGTTTTTTGAAAAATTTTTGCTAAAATGTGCTGAAATTAACTTTTCGTTGATTACCTTTGCATTTTGGAAAAAGTATCAAAACTTTGTACTCAAAATGGACAAGATTATCGCCGTCAAAGATAAGAAATTTGCTTTAAGTATCAGCGCGGAAGAGATAAAAAAAAATGTAAAACGCCTGGCCGATCAGATAAATTCTGATTTTGAGGGCAAGGAGGTTTTGTTTGTGGGCGTGCTGAACGGCTCTTTCATGTTCGCGTCGGACTTGATAAAGCTGATAACAGTGCCGTGCAAGGTTTGTTTTATGAAGGTTTCCAGCTACGAGGGCACAGAGTCGTCGGGCAAGGTAAGGCAGCTGATAGGATTAACTGAGGATGTAAGAAACCGCAATGTTGTTGTTATAGAGGATATTGTGGATACCGGACTTACGATGACCGACGTGCTGCATCAGTTGCAGGCTATGGAGCCGGCATCGCTGAGGCTTGCGAGCCTTATCTTCAAGCCGGAATCGTTCAGGGGAAACTACAATGTTGATTATGTAGGCTTCAGGATTCCGAACGATTTCATAGTGGGCTACGGCCTCGATTACGACGGCTACGGCCGCAATCTGCCGGAGATATATACCATTTTTGATTGTTGATTTGGAGATTGTTGATTTGGTGATTTTTGATTTTTGATTTTTAATTTTTGATTTTTGATTTTTGATTGTATGGCAAATCGAAAATCGAAAATCAAAAATGCTTTAATCGAAAATCAAAAATCGAAAATCAAAAATGGTTTCAATCAAAAATGCTTTAATCGAAAATTTTAAATTAAATATACACAGTCATGTTAAACATTGCTATTTTTGGTGCTCCTGGCGTTGGTAAGGGCACACAGTCGGCTTTGATAGAGAAGAAGTACAATCTTGTACACATCTCTACAGGCGACATTCTCCGCGAGGAGACTAGCAAGGGTACCGAACTCGGTATCAAGGCTAAGGCTTACATGGAAAAGGGCCAGCTTATTCCAGACGAACTCATCATCGACATGCTCGAGAAGAAGGTAGATGAGAACATCTCTGCCGAGGGCATTCTCTATGATGGATTCCCTCGCACAGTAAAGCAGGCTGAGGCTCTCGACGTTATGTTCGAGAAGAAGGGCCTCAAGCTCGACACATTCCTCTGTCTGACTGCAGACCACGACACACTCGTTGCCCGTCTCTTGAACCGTGCCAAGGATTCTGGCCGCGCCGACGACGCCGACGTTAATGTGATCGAGAACCGTATCAAGGTTTACAACGAGCAGACTCTTCCAGTGGCTGCCTACTACAAGAATCAGGGCAAGGCTGTAGAGATCGACGGTATTGGCGAGATTACCGCTATCTTCGAGAAGATTAGCGCCGCCATCGACAACGTAAAATAAATTTTCAATTAATTAATAATCATTTCTAAAATTTCTTTATTCTTTATTTTGGCGCGGCTGTCGTGAGATACGCCGCGCCGTTTTTATGTATATTGTTTATAATGCAAAAAGCACCGGATAGGAGTTTGCCTGTCCGGTGCTTTTTGCATTTTTGATTTTTGATTTGCGATTTTTGATTAATTAGACGCACGTCCGTGCGTCTCTACGAGCGCATAATTAATTCTTTTTTATATATTCCTCCACGTAGGCGTTCAGGAATGGGATTACCGAGTCGTCGTAAGGCTCGCCGAGGAAACTGTTGTCGGATACGCCCTTGATGGCCACGCATGGCACGCCGAATTTCTCGGCCACCTGATATATTGCCACGGCCTCCATGTCCTCGCAGATGATGGAGTAGCGGTTCATGAGCATCTTTATCATCTCCTTCTCGTTGTTCCAGATGTCGGCCGATCCTATGCGTCCGTAGTGCATCTTGTTGGGGTAGCTGATGCCTTTGGCCTTCTCTATCTGCTGGGCGCCAGAGTTGTAGACCTTAAGCTTGTCTTCGCCGCCATCGGTGAATGTTATGTGGTTCCACTTGTAGATGTCGATGCCCTCGTCCTTGAAGTCGGTCATATATGAACCTATGTTCATGGCCTCGGTGCATATTATGAGGTCGTTCTTGTGGATCTCGGTGCCGTATCCGCCCACCATGCCGAAGTTAACAATCTGCGAGATGTTGAACTGCGAGCACACCAGGCTCACCATCGATGCCATGTTGATGAGGCCGGGGCCTGATACTCCGGCTATCACGTCCTGATTGCCGAGCTTGCCGGTGCAGATGTCGAGGCCGTTGATGCTGAGAGTCTTAACGTCGGTCATCTTCTGGAGCAGAGGCTCGCGCTCGCGTTTCATGGCCACTGCCAAGAATACGTATTTGGTGTCGTTGTTCTTAATTTCCATTTCTGTGTTGGATGATGTTTGGTTTGTGTTGCAGGATGTGCCGCATACCAGCAGCGATAATAC
Source organism: Bacteroidales bacterium (assembly GCA_024401025.1). Classification (GTDB taxonomy): domain Bacteria; phylum Bacteroidota; class Bacteroidia; order Bacteroidales; family UBA3824; genus UBA3824. Next base: position 8,848 of record JAKSLV010000075.1, on the reverse strand, counting down.
TGCAATCAGTGTTAAAAGTGTGTTCTTCATTTTGTGTTATTCCTCCTCTTCGTCTTTTTTGGTGAATGTCATTCCGGCCTGGGCGTAGATGCGCCACTTGGAGAGCACCTCCTTCATGTCGGCAGGTATCTCCGAGTCGAAACTCATTATCTTCTTGGTGGTGGGGTGCACAAACTCCAGGGTTTTGGCGTGCAGGCCCTGACGCGGCATTATTGCGAAACAGTTCTCCACAAATTTCCTGTACTTCGAGAAAGTGGTGCCGCGCAGAATCTTGTCGCCGCCATACACGTCGTCGCCAAAGAGGGGATGACACTGGCTCTTCATGTGTACGCGTATCTGGTGGGTACGGCCGGTCTCCAGCTTGCACTCTATCAGGGTTACATATCCGAACCTCTCCAATACACGGTAGTGTGTGATGGCCGGCTTGCCTATTCCGCTGTCCTCGGGGAACATCTTCATGGCCTTGCGGTCCTTGGGGTCGCGGCCAATGTTGCCCACTATTGTGCCCTCGGCCTCCTGAATGTCGCCCCATACCAGGGCCTGATACCTGCGGTTTACGGTGTGGTTGAAAAACTGCTTGGCAAGGTGAGCCTTCGATTTCTCGTTCTTGGCTATCACCAGCAGACCCGAAGTGTTCTTGTCGATACGGTGCACCAGGCCCGGACGGGTGTCGTTGGTGTCGAACTGCGAGTTTTCCTCGCCTATGTGGTATGCCAGCGCGTTCACCAGCGTTCCGGTAAAGTTGCCGTGGGCGGGATGCACCACCATTCCGGCCTCCTTGTTCACCACTATCAGGTCGTCGTCCTCATATACTATGTCGAGTGGAATGTTCTCGGGCTCCAGCTTGTATTCGAAATGCTCGCCGGGCAGCATTACCACCACCTCGTCGCCGGGGTGTACGCGGTAGTTGCTCTTCTGGGCCTTGCCGTTCACCAGAATGCAGCCTGCCTTTGCGGCCTCCTGAATCTTGTTTCTGGATATTCCGGCAATGCGCATGTCGAGATACTTGTCCAGACGCTCCAGCTCCTGTTTCTGGTCCACTGTTACGCGGTATCTCTCGGTCATCTGTCCGTTGCCGTGGTCAATGGTCTCGCCCTCCAGCTGCTCTATCTCCTCGGCGTCGTCTTCCAGGAAGTCGGTGTCGTCGATTTCCTCTTCGTTGCTTATGAGCTTTTCTTCCATCAGCTCATCGTCTTGCTGTATGTTTTCTTCTGTCATGGTTCTATTTTGTCTTTACGAATTTGGCGCTTGCCCTCTGCTTTGGCGCATGTATTATGTATGTGCCTGCTGGCAGCCGCTGTATGTCTATCTCTTCAGAGTTGCCTGATACTGTGCTCATTACGGGCTTGCCCGATGTGCTTATTATCTGTATTGCCGTGTTGGGTGCTATGCCATCCACCCTTATGAAGTCCGATGCTGGGTTTGGCCACACTTTCAGCCTTGTCCTCATGGCCATGGCGCCGCCCTCTATGTCATGCGTTGGCGTGGTGATGTCGCCGAACGCCGGCCTCAGCATTATCTGCCCGGGCTCCTTCGACTGTTTCCACTTGCCGCCTATGTTGTAGTATTTGGGGTTGGCTGATGTGGTGTTTTTGTCGAACCCTATGGCTATCATCTCGTTGTAGTCCTTCTCCCAGCCCACGAAGAAAGTGTCGCTTATCATCACCTCCTCGTCCACCGATACTAGTATCCATTGCTCGGTTTCGCCCTTGGGCACCTGCACGTTGCGCTTGGTGTATATCGCGTCGCCGGGTTTTCCGTCCTTGCATTCCCAGATTTTCAGGCTGAAGCTTTCTGCCTGCCTGTTGCCGTATATCGGGCAGAAATACATGTACACTCCCTTTATGGCGTCGGGCATCAGGGTATGGTATTTTACGGCCACCAGTCCACCGCTTGCGCCCTCGCCCTGTAATCCGTACGCGGCCTCAGCCGTGCCGTCGTCGTAGGCGTATTGGTTGCTCAGGGTCTTGTGGATGCTCACCTTGTTGTTGGGCGCGTAGTCGGACGACAGCGCGTCGCTCACCAGGTTCACCTCAATGTCGTATTCAGCCATGGAGTCACGCTTGGATGCCAGCGTGTATTCAAAATTGTTGTTCTCGTTCTCGAAACTCATGTATTTGGGCATGTTGTAGGTGCCCAGCGCGTATTTGTCGGCCATGCCGTCATGCCTCAGATACAGGTTTATGGAGTCCAGCAGTCGCGCCTTGCTGTCGTTGTTGCGGTAGTTTATCTTGTAGCTGATGCCGGGTTTCTGCTTCAGGCTGCTGTAGTGCCTCCATGGCACCTCCTGATACCCGCCTATCAGCACCTCGGGCAGCGATGTCAGCGATACGTCGCTGTATACGGTGTCGGTTTCGTGGCGGCTCTTGTCTATGTACACATAGTCTATCAGCCAGTAGTCGCAGTTGCCCACCAGGTCGGGAGCTAGCTGGCTGCCCAGGCTTATGTAGTTTCTGAATCTGAACCTGAAGCCCTTCTGCAGGTATTTGTTCTCGCTTATATGGATTATCTCCTGCTGGAAAGGCGTTGCCTTGCCGCCGTTGAAAGCCCTCACCTTGCTCCACTTGCGCTCTGTGGGCGAGTAGAAATCCAGCACCAGCGAGTCACATTCCTCGGGGGCGTCGCCCAGGCCTCCCCTCTGTATGTAGAAACTCATGTATATGCTTTTGTTGCCCTGATACTGCATGTTTATCGGAGCGCTCTCTATGGTGTCGGCTGGTGTGGCCGATCCGTATCTGGCGTTGGAGTAGAACCTCTTGTTGCCGTCCAGGGCGTCCAGCATCAGGGCTCCGGTGCTGGGCGGGTCCATCGGCATGTGGTTGTTTATCTCCACGCAGTTGGATGTCCACAAGGTTGGGTCGGGCCTGCCTGCCGCATGCGAGAAATCATCGAAGAAGGGCAGCTCCAGCGTGTCTTTCTGGGGGGCTGAGGCTTGGCTTCCCGCGTTTTGCGCGCCTGCGTAATTCACGGCCCATGCCGTGAGGCATATTGCCGAAAGTATTCTTAGGTAGAGTTTTGTCATGTTGTGTGGTTGGGTGGGGAGGGGGATTGTCCTTCTAGAATTCCTCCTCGTCTACGGATGTCTCTATGGTAGGGGTGTTGTCGGAGTCCTCGGATTCCTTGCCGTTGTCCACCACCAGGTCCACTATGTCGCCCTTGTGGAGCTGATGCCCGAACGATATGGCAGCGCCCTTGTATCTTACCTCTATCAGCTTGTTCTTGTATTTGCCGTCCCTGTCGGTGATCTTGCCCACTATCAGGCCGCATCTGGCAAGCTCGCTCTTTACGGTCTCTATGGATTCGCCCACAATGTTTGGCAGAGTGGTAGGCTCCTTGGAGTATGCCATGTAGGTAAGGTATATGGTGCGGCCCTTCTTTACGGCGTATCCGGCTGTGGGCTGCTGACCTCCCGGAATTATGGTGCCGGGCTTTACGGTGCTGGTGTATGTGCAGTCTATCACCTGAGGCACCAGGCCTCGGTCGCGTATCAGTTTCTCGGCCTCGGCTATGCTCATGTTCTCCACGGCGGGCACTGATATCTGCTCGTTGTGGCGGGTGTACCATTTCAGGCACTGTATCACTATCACGAAAAACAGTATTATGGTGCCCACATATATGCAGATATTCTTGATGAAGTATGGGGAGATGAAGAATTTGCCCCAGGCCTTCAGTTTCTCGCCGAACGAGCTCTTGTTTTCCTGTTCCATTTTTGTTCTTTATATATATTATAAGGTGTGTTTTGTTCCAAATTTCCACAGGCAGCAAATCACCTGTTTTTGCGCTTACAAAGTTAATCAACAATTCTAAGAAAAAAAACAATGCAAAATTTTTTTTTGTTGCAAAAAAGTATAATATTTGTATTCTAGAAATCAAATACTTTAGTGATAACTCTTAATTTGTGCTAACTATATGCCTAACAGTAAGATAACATCAACTGTGCTGATAGTGGATGATACCATATCCATTACAGGATTCGTGCAGGCCATATTGCACGAAAAGGGTTATCACACCATAATTGCCGAAAACGGCACGCAGGCGCTGGTGATGGCGCAGGATTTCAGGCCGGATCTGATACTGCTGGACATCATGATGCCCGATATCGACGGATACACGATTTGTCAGCAGCTGAAGGCCGACCGCAAAACCAAGGACATTCCGGTGATTTTCCTGTCGGCGCTCAACAGCACTTTCGACAAGATAAAGGCTTTCAAGTGCGGAGCGGTGGATTTTGTGTCGAAACCCGTCAACAGCGAGGAGCTTACGGCCAGGGTTCAGACACACCTTACCATAGGCGCGCTAAACCGCGAGCTGCAAAACAGCAACCGCAACCTGGAGACCCTGGTGGCCGAGCGCACAATAGAGCTGCGCGAATCCAACAAGCAGCTTGTGGAGCTTAACGCCCGTCTGGAGCAGACCGTGAAGGAGCTGAGGAGTGCCAAGGTGATAGCCGAATCGAAAAACGACAACAAGACAACGTTCCTATCCAAGCTGAGCCACGAGATCCTGAACGACAGCAACATCATAGAGGGATTTGCCGAGCTTATAAAGTGCACCGGCGATCTTGCTAAGCATGCCGAGTATGCCGACTGCATAAAAGACAGCGCCGGAAACCTGGTGACCGTGATCCAGCAGATGATAGAGTACAACAATGCGATATCAGGAAACTGCCGCATCAGCAGGGATTATGTGAGCGTGGGTGCCGTGCTGGACGGGGTGTATCAGACCTATCTGGAAAAGGCGCAGCGCCGCGGCCTCAGCATTGTGATAAACAACAGCCAGGCCGAGGGATTCGATGTGTACGCCGACGAGACGATGCTCTACTCCATACTCAGCAAGCTGGTGAGCAATTCGCTGAAATTCAGCGAGAAGGGCACCATAGAGATTGGAGCCAGCCTGCAAGGCGGCACTGCCGTATTCTACGTGAAGGATCAGGGCATAGGCATCAGCCCCGACCTCATGGAAAAGGTGTTTGAGCCTTTTGTGCGCGGCGACAGGTTTTTCGACCTTTCGGGCAAGGGCATAGGCCTGGGATTGCCTGTGGTGCGCAATTATGTGGAAATGCTGGGTGGCCAGATTTGGGTGGACAGCACTCCCGACGTGGGCACCATAGTGTATGTATCGCTGCCGGCGCAACCCGACAGCACGGAATCCGATACCCAAGCCTCAGCCCCATATAACAACATGAAGGTGCTGGTGGGCGAGGACGAGGATGTGTCGTTTGTGTTGCTGAACGAGGTGCTGAGGCCGCTGGGAATATCTGCCGTGAGGGCCCGCACCGGCAAGGAGCTTTTCGAGCTGTACAGGCAAAACCCCGACGTGCAGCTGGTGATAAGCAAGCTGAGGCTGCCCATGATGAACGGCGTGGATGCCATGAGGCTGATACGCAAGCTGAATCCCGTCATTGCCACTGTGGCCCAGATTTCGTATTTCTCGGCCGAGGACAAGAGGGCTTTTGCCGAGAGCGGATGCTCCGCTTTCATAGACCGGCCCGCCAACGCCGCTCAGGTGAGGGAGGTTTTGGACAAGTGTATAAAACAAATATAAATATAAACATAATAACATAAACTACAGTAAATGGAACAGAAAGTAATTGACCAGAAGTGCGCCGACAACGTGAGAATGTTGGCTGCCTCTATGGTAGAGAAGGCTAAGTCTGGCCACCCAGGTGGTGCCATGGGCGGTGCCGATTTCGTACACGTATTGTACTCGGATTTCTTGAAATTCGATCCTAATGATCCAGAGTGGGACAACAGAGACCGTTTCTATCTCGACCCAGGCCACATGAGCCCAATGCTCTATTCTATCCTTACTCTCATCAACAAGTTCTCTTTGGAGGATATCAAGAACTTCCGTCAGTGGGGTTCGGTAACTCCAGGTCACCCAGAGCGCGACCTCAAGAGAGGCATTGAGAACACATCTGGTCCTCTCGGCGTAGGCCACGCACTCGGTATCGGTGCCGCCATCGCCCAGGAGTTCCTCGCCGCACGTTTCGGCAAGAGAGTTCAGCACAAGACCTACGTATACATCTCTGATGGTGGTATCCAGGAGGAGATCTCGCAGGGTGCCGGCCGTATCGCTGGTTACCTCGGTCTCAAGAACCTCATCATGTTCTACGATTCCAACAAGATTCAGCTTTCTACCAAGTGCAACGAGGTATCTGACGAGGATACTTACGCCAAGTACAAGGCTTGGGGCTGGAAGGTTGTAAGGATCAACGGTAACGATGCCGCTGCCATCCGTCAGGCTCTCCAGAATGCTCAGAACGAGCAGAACCAGCCTACCCTCATCATCGGTGAGACCATCATGGGTAAGGGTATCGTTGGCGCCGAGAACGAGAGCTTCGAGGGCAAGTGCTGCACACACGGTCAGCCTGTAACTGCCGCCGGTGCATCATTCGCTCAGACTATCAAGCACCTCGGTGGTGATCCTGAGAATCCATTCGCAATCCTCCCAGAGGTGGCCGAGTACTACGCTCAGAAGCTCGCTGCCAAGGCTGAGCAGGCCAAGGCTTGCAAGGCTGAGGAGGCTAAGTGGGCTGCTGAGAATCCAGAGCTCGCCAAGAAGTACCAGCAGTACCTCAACGACGACTTCGAGATGCCAGACTTCTCTGAGCTCAACTTCGACAAGGCTACTGCCACACGTGCTTCTCTCGGTAAGACTCTTGCTGCCCTCGCTGGCAAGTGGGAGAACCTCGTTGTTGCCTCAGCTGACCTTTCTAACTCAGACAAGACCGACGAGTTCCTCAAGAAGACAAAGGCATTCGTTCCAGGCGACTTCTCTGGCTCGTTCCTCCAGGCTGGTGTAGCCGAGCTTACAATGGCTGCTCTCTGCGTTGGTATGAACCTCCACGGCGGTGTTCGCACTGTTTGCGGTACATTCTTCGTATTCTCTGACTACGAGAAGCCAGTACTCCGTGTAGCTGCCTTGATGAAGACACCTGCTATCTTCCTCTACACTCACGACTCATACCGTGTAGGCGAGGATGGTCCTACCCACGAGCCTATCGAGCAGGAGGCACAGATCCGCTTGATGGAGCAGGTGGACAACCACGCTGGCAAGATGTCGACACTCGTTCTCCGTCCAGCCGATGGTTACGAGGCTATCAACACATACAAGATGGCTATCCTCAACAAGGAGTGCCCAACAGTTGTTATCGGCTCACGCCAGAACATCGAGTGTCTGCCACAGGGCGATGCTTGCTGCCAGATCAAGCGTGGCGCTCAGATCGAGAAGGGTGGTTACGTAGTATCTCAGACCGCTGCCGGCACACCAGACGTAGTATTGGTTGCCAACGGTTCAGAGGTTGCCACATGCCAGGGCGCTGCTGCCACAATCGCCGAGAAGACAGGCAAGAACGTTCGCGTAGTATCTGTAATCTCTCCAAGATTGTTCGAGAACCAGGGCGAGGCTTACATGGAGTCTGTAATCCCATCTTCAGCACGTGTACTCGGTCTTACAGCTGGTCTCCCATCAGTATTCTGCACTATCATCCCTGCATTCAAGAAGGATGTTTACGGCTTGACACACTTCGGCGAGTCGGCTCCTGCAGGCGTACTCGACGAGAAGTTCGGCTTCAAGCCAGAGCTCTTCGCTCAGTGGGCAGTTGCTAGATTGGCATAATTGCCTATCAGCTGATTAGCAGAAATCTATAATATGAGAAGCCATGCGGAATTTTCCGTGTGGCTTCTTTTTTAACAACCATCTACCATTATGAGCAAAAAATATCCAGAAAGAAAAAAGCCATCCTTGGATCAGTTGAGTATGTACTATGCCGCCAGCAAGAGGGATTCCATAGATAGGGCAAATTGGGAGTTTGGTGAATACGTCAACTTCGACGCAATCAGTGCTAACTTCTTAGGTCATAAAGAGGAAGATTGGTTTTATGACAGGATAAAGGATGCCATAGCCGATCCAGAATCAGCTTTTTCACGAGAGGACAGCGACAAGTTTGCACAGGCATTGTTGAAGATAGCGGGAAAAATGCAGCGCTGTGCCAATGATATTCTTGCCACCAAGTATCTCACGCTCGATGAGATGCCCGATGATGAAATCCTCGACCTCTCTATGAAGGTATATGAGGACGACAGGCTGCTGAGGTTCAGACTTGAAGAGCGCGAGCAGGAAAAAAGCGACTCGAAATAGAGGTTTCGCGGATGAGCAATGGATGCTTTCCAAGTAAATTTGCGTGCTGGTGATGAATAATCACTGGCACTTTTTTATTAATACTTATGTTTATATCTTAAATTCTGATAATAATCATACATTGCAATTTGTTGAAAAACAAAGTTTAAAAAAATATTTTGAAAAAACATTCAAAAAGATTTGGAAAACGGCTTCAAATGTTACTACCTTTGCATCCGCAAAACGAAAGATAAGCACATTGACTAAGCGGAAAACAAAATTAAGCAAACCACTTAAAGTTAACAATTCCTTAACTTAAAAAAGTTTGCAGGATTCAAAAATCCTCCTTACCTTTGCACTCGCAAAATCAATCATAAAGGCACATTGAAAAGCGGATTTAAGAAAAACAAACACTGAAAAATTTTTGAAAAAAAGTTGCTCAAAAATTTGGAAGTAATCACAAAAAGTTCTTAACTTTGCATCCGCAAAACGAATCGCAGGATTCACTAAGTTGGCAGTTCGAAAAATTAAAAATCGAAAATCAAAAATGCCGACGACGATATTTGAACATAATGACAGCAAGCACAAGGCGTAAAATTAATACAAGGAACAATTAATCGGCGTGAGCCGGTTAATGTACGACCCCTGAAACAGTCAATCGTTGGAAATCCGAAAATAAAAATTTTTTACAACGAAGAGTTTGATCCTGGCTCAGGATAAACGCTAG
>JAKSLV010000074.1 GCA_024401025.1 Bacteroidales bacterium | reverse complement strand
ATCGCCCGCAATATGAAAAATCTCGGCATCGACGCTTCCGTAATAGCGAAGTCCACGGGAATTTCGGAAAGCGAAATAGAGAAACTATAACTACAACAAAACCCCACGGAACAGGCAAATCTTTCCGTGGGGTTTGTTGTTTTATTGCATTCCGGAAAAAGGAACTACTTCTTTACGAGAGTCTCGCCGTTGAAGGTGTATACAGCTGGGGTGAACTGCTCGTAGAGATTGTCGTAGCCAAGCTGACCGGGACGGATTTCGATGTTGCCGTTCTCGAGGCGGATGTCGAGGCCTTCAAGACCCTTGTCCGAATTGTATTCACGCTTGAGACTGTTGAGGTCGGGATCTGAGATGCCAGCGGTAAGTTCGCCGAACGATGGACGCACCAATGGACACTCCACCTCGGAAACGTTTTTGCCGTCGAAACTGAAAGCCTTAACTCCTGTGCTTGAGCTGCCGTCGCAACCAGCCTCATCTACCATAAGAACCAAACAGCTCTTGCCGTCCTTCTTTGGGAAAGTGTAGACGGTGGATGTGGTGTAGCAGCCGTCGCTACCGTTCATTACCTGGAACAGAGGGAAATACTCTTCGGTTTCCTCGTCCTGGCGATAGTCGGTATTGAAAGCCTCATCGAAATCGGCTTGTGTAATCTCCTTCGGGAAATACTTCCTATCGAGAACCTTCATAAAATCCATAGCCCAGTCCTTCTTGGGAGCGGCCTTCTTCTCGGCAGCAGCAGGCTGCTCAATAGTAAGAGAGTCGGCAGTGGTAGCAGCGTCTCTGTTGCTATTGTTGTTGGCGTTGCCGCCGCAAGATGCAAGCAGCGCACAAAGTGCCATCGCACTCAAAAACTTGATTTTCATATTATAAAGTATAATTATTTAAAGTTTTTAAACTATATTCTATAATCTCTATTCCCTTATCTCTAATCTCTCATCTCTAATCTCTCATCTTCCTTACCAAGGTCAAGCCGTCGCGGATGGGAATCAAGACGTTCTCCACTCTTGGATCGTTCTGCACCATATCGTTCATCAGCTGAATGCCCTTGGTGTATGGATCGTTGGCCTTGGGATCGGTGAGCACCTTGTCGTACCAGAGCACGTTGTCGATCAGCATGTATCCGCCCACGCGGAGTTTAGGGAACACATTTGTATAATATTCCGGATACTGACGCTTGTCGCCATCGATGAAGGCCAGATCGAATGTGATGTCGAGATCCTTCACTATCTGTGCGCCGTCGCCGATATGGAGCTCCACCTTGCTGGAGATGCCGGCCTTATCGAAGAAATCTAGAATGGGTTCTTCCAGCTCGTCCTTCACCTCTATTGTGTGGACCTTGCCTCCGGGCTGAAGACCTTTGGCGAGGCAGTAGGCCGAATAGCCTGTAAACGTGCCTATCTCCAACACGAATTTGGGCGCTATCATGATGCTGAGCATTTCCATGAGCTTGCCCTGCATAGGACCCGAGAGCATACGGGGCATTGTGCTGGTGAGGTTGGTGTGGCGGCGAAGTTGTCTTAATACCTCGTCCTCGGCTGTGGTGTGATTCTCCACATATTCGTCGATATCGGATGTGCTGGTGATATTCATAATAAATATAAGTGTTTGATGTTTTTTTTCTCTAAGAGGTTAAGAGATTTAAGAGTTTTTATTTTTAAAAGACGGAGTTTCCTTCGAAAACTCCTTTTTAGAGTTTAAGAGCTCTACTGCTGAAAGGCCCTTAAACTCTTGGAGTAATTTTTGAAAAGAAAATTACGCCTCTTAAAAAGAGTAATGCTCTTAACTCTCTTATTCTCTTAGAGAATATAATAAAATAAGAAAAGGGTCGAAGTTGTTTAACCTCGACCCTTTGTAGTCCCTACGGGAATCGAACCCGTATTACAAGAATGAAAATCTTGCGTCCTAACCGTTAGACGAAAGGACCAATCCAAAATTGTGTCTTTCTCTGACGGTGCAAAATTACAGACAATTTGCTTCAGTAGCAAATATTTTGCAAAGTTTTTTCAATATTTTTTATAACCGTCTGATATATAGAAACTAATCAAATTATTCACGCGATAAGCAAGGTCGTAATGCACAGGTTTGCCGTCGCTATCGAGGTTGCAAATATAATTAGTTACGGTGTTGTCCACATCGAAAGGCTCAAGGGCACGCTGCTGTATGTCGTTGTGGATAATCGACTTGATGGCCGAGGCAAGGTTTCCGGTAATCATTATTGCCACACGGTCCAGTATCAGACACGTAAGCTGCGCAAGCGCGCCATACTCGCGTTCCTTAAGGTCTTCCAGCTTGTTGCTGCCGGAATACTTTACCGCTGATACCGAATCCACCAGCAGTTTGGCGGCGTTCTCCACATCCTCCACGTCAAAGTTGAAATAGTCGGGCTGCGACACCAGCTTGCCGTAATTGAGAATCCTGTTGTAGGTGTTCTGCTCGCTCTTTATGAAATCGGGATCGGCGGCAAAAACCTTAATGGCATCCAGGCTCTGAACGCCAAGTTCGGCAAAATTGCGCCACTGGGCATGGCAGCTTAGTTTGGCTATGCCAAGCTTTATGGCCGCATACTCCCTTGCAAGCGCGAATGTAAGCTCGCTGCCGTTCATGTAGTTGGGATTGCTGATGTCCAGCAATTCGCCGTCCACAAAGATGTACTTGCCCTCGCCGTCGTCGTAGCCCACCACGCCCTGATTGCGCTTGCCGAATACATAGAGGTCTACTCCGTCGAGATCGAAACACTTCTGAAGCTGCTCTCCTATCTCGAACAGCGAATGGTAGTTGTTGGAATCCACAAGAATGCCGTGCGCCTTCATCGACGACAGAGTCTTGTCGGGCACAGCCTTCTTCAGCCACGAATCAAAACCAGAATATGTTTTTCTCCACTCGGTGTATTTGGGCATATAGTTGCTCATCTTGCTGAAGCGCGCCTCTATGCCGGAATCCTGCACCACATTGCTCTGCCAAAACTGCGACGAATCCAACACCTCCATGGCGTTGCTGATGCGGCGGCTAAGGATCTCGTCCTGCGAATGTTTGGCCACGATATCCAAATTGCTCTTTACAAGCGGCTTCAGCACTGCTATCTGCTGTGCAAATTTAAGTTTGTCCTTGTCGGTGGTAGACGATTTGTACAATTCCTGGAGAGCCAGATACGAGAGAGCGTCGCCCACAGATTCCGAATCTGGCAATGCGTTGCCGCCCGGCGCCAGAAATACCGCAGGATTGTATCCCACAAGGTCATAGGCATCCTGCGCAAACTTGTAGGCCGATTCCTTGTCGGCAATCATATTAAGTTTCTTGGCAATGGTAAGGCATGCGAAACCACGGTTGATGGAATCGCTCTCGCTCTTGAAGTAGCGCTCCTTCAGGGTCTTTATCATGGAAGCGAAAACCTTGGGATCCTCTATGCGGTTTTTCACACGGCAAATCACGAAAATTACCGCGAAAAGCTCTTGTGCGCCAAGCGAGTACTTCTGCACAAAATCCAGCACCTTGTCCTCAAACTCGGTCTCGGAGAACAGCGAGTTGGCGCTCTCCATCAGGTTCTCTGATACTTCCTTTATCTTGTCGTCGCTGCGTCCGGGGCAGTCGGCATGCATGTAGGCCACGTATTCTACAAGTGCGGCCGAGAATTTCGAGAACATGGAGTTGCTGATGCCTGCGTAGCAATACAGCAGCTCGGCGGCGTGCAGCCTGTCCTCAGGATTGTCGGCATTGTTGAAATGCTGCTGGGCGAAAGATTCCAGCTTGTTTTGTGCCGGGATATTGTTGAGAGGGGCAACCTCAGCAAACAGATTGTTGTTGTCGCGGTTGCAGAGCCACTGCGACGACCCGCATGTAACGAGGTCGCGGCCAAGCTTGCTCACCACCTTCATCTCGTGGTCGCTGAGGGTCTCGATGTATTTCTCCTGAAGATTGTCGTCCAGCACCATCAGATAGGCTCCGTGGGTGGTGCATACATAGAAAGCCTCGTCGCTGTCGGATGTCTGAGTGCTTGCGTTGCTCTTCGACTGCTCTATCTTGTAGATATCCAGCTTGGCCAGTATCCGCTCGCCCTCCTCCATGTGTGAGGCAAAAATCGTGGAAAGTCCCAGACTTGTGGTGAAGAAATACCTGCCGTAGGGCTGTGTGGCTGGCACATAATCGTTGGCGGCATACAGGCTCATGATATAGCTCTCCACATACTCGTATATCTTGTCGGTTTTGCCCGACGACAACAGGCCTGATATTGCGCCCTCCTTGTAGTTGGCGTTGGCAATCTCCTTTAGCGGCACTATGTTGATATACAGATGATTGTCGAGCAGCATATACACCACTGTCTTCTTCATGAGGCCCAGGCCTATGGGCGAGAAGGGATGCGAATACACATCATGCCCTATCATCTCCAGCACCGACGACGACTTAAGGTCGTTGTTGATGTAGCCGGCCACCTGCTGGGAAAAATCGTTTACATCAAAACTATCGGGCACGGGAAAAACAATCGCATTGTTTATGAGACTAATCTTCACATTCACATATTGCTGCATATCAGGCTCTACGGATGTGTTTATCAGCTCGCTGAGCACTGTCTGCCTGGCCGATATATGGTTGGTGGTTAGGTTTTTCATGCTAATAAAAATTATGAAGTTTCAGTTCCCAAATATGCATAAAAAAACCTGAAATACAAAATAAATTATATTTCAGGAAAAAAATAAACTATGTGCAATAAAATAAAAATATAGGGGGATAAAAATAAAAAACGCTAGAAACGCTTCATATCCTTGCTTGGATAAAAGTTGAACGGCAATTCCAACACATCCTGGAAATCCTCACCATATTCCTGAAGCTCGTCGTCGTCGTAATACCAGTTGATGGTAACGGCCTTGCCGGCATCGCGGAGAGTGGTGAAATACTCCAGAAACCTTATCAGGTACTTGGCGGAGCTGGAATTGAAATACTCGAAATCTACCCTTACAGTGGTAGAATCCTGCGGATTCTGCACGTACTCCTCTATCCACTCAATAAGAGGACGATACACTAGCTCGGTATTCTCGGGGATGGAACGTCCTCCAAGCTCTATCAATCCTTTGTCGGGATCGAAATTAACCCATGGGGTCTTCATATTTCCTGAACTTACTATATGGTCCATAGTAGATTTCTGTAAAACTTTGTTTAATTATCAGATGCAAAGATATTCAATAATCAACATCAATGCAAATAATTTGCCGAAATTTTTTATTAATTTATTCATCAGGAAATAATTTTCAGCAGAGTTTCCTCATTAATTCTCTGATTATCAAGCTTGCCATCCACAGAATACATACGGTCGATGGCCTCCTTGTAATTGGCCAAAACCTTAAAACGCATGATCTTCATAGTGGAATTCACCATTCCGTTCTGCTCCGAGAAAGGTTCGGGCGCCACATAAAACACCGATGGAACCCATTGTTTGGGGAACGAGTTCTTGTAGGAGAAATCTGTGGTGAAACTCATCACCGACTTGCTTACAACCTCCAGCAGCTTGCTGCCCGATGTTATGTTGTTGGCCTGGGCGTAGTTTTTCAGGCGTGTCTTGTCGATTGTCACCACGGCGGTGGTGTATTTGCAGTGGTCGTTGTAGAGCACGCACTGCAAAACAAAGTCGCTGCAGTTGGATATGGCGTCCTCTATCTCCTCGGGAGAGTATTTCTCGCCGTCGGCGCTTATCAGCAGAGCCTTCTCGCGGCCTGTCACCCAGAGAAAATCGTCGGAATCCATGTAGCCCATGTCGCCTGTGTTGAGGCGGCCCTCGGCATTTATAACCTCGGCAGTGGCTTTCTCGTTCTTGAAATAGCCCTTCATCACATTAAGGCCCTTTATGGAAATGAAGCCCTTCTCCCCTAGCGGCAGCTCATGGCCGTCGCCATCCACAATCTTGCAGTCGATGCCGCTCAGCACTCCGCCCGAGGATCCAAACTTGTGGCGGTGGCGCTGGTTTACTGATATAATAGGTGTAGCCTCAGACAACCCATAGCCCTGCATCACCGGCGCGCCTATGCAGTTGAAAAACTGCTGCTGCTTTATCTCCAGCATGGCGCCTCCGCCCACAAAGAACTTGAAGTTGGGGCCGAACACCTGACGCACCTTGCTGAAAACCAAAGCATCAGCAAGCTTGTAGACCGGCCACCTGAACAGAGTGTTGAAGAATCCGTGGCGGCCAAAGCCATCGCCGTGATACAGAATGCCGGCCTTTAGGCCCTTCTTGAACAGCCAGTTGGCGAAACCGCCCTTTTCGGCCACGTTGTCCTGAATCTTGCGCATGAAATTGCCGGTGATGGCAGGCACGCTAAGCATGAAATGGGGTTTCACCTCCTTGATGTTGGGCACCAGGTTCTTAAGCTGATTGCGCATGCCGCCGCGCGCGTCCACAAAATAGAGCGATATGCTGCACAGCAGGGCGCAGTAGAAACCTATGGTGTGGGCAAACGAATGGTCCAGAGGCAGTATCACCAGAGTGGAAAGGTTGTTCTCCAGGCGGAAAAACTGCACGGCGTCGTGGCTGTTGGCCCAGTAGTTTAGGTGGGTGAGCATAATGCCCTTGGGGTTGCCGGTGGTGCCAGATGTGTAGCTTATGGTTACCACATCGTCCTCGCATACGGCCTCCACGCTCTCCTCCAGTCTGGCGGAATATTCCTTGGCGTGCTCATGTCCGAACGCGAGCAATTCTTCATAAAGCATACATTCAACTCCCTTGGCCTTCATAGCCTCATACTCAGCATCATATTCATCAAGGTAAATAATCTTTACGCCAAGCGCCATAATCCTGTCGGCCATCATAGCGGCTATCGATATGCAGTTTCGGGATACAAACATGAATTTGCTCTCGGAATGTTCCAGGCGGAAGGCAATCTCCTCGGGCCTCAGCTTCACGCTAAGTGGCACCGACACCGCCCTGGCCTTCAGGATGGCGTATTCAGAGATTATCCACTGCGACCTACCCTCCGATATGATGGCAATCTTGCAGCCGGGCTGCGCGCCATTTGCCATCAGGCCCACGGCCAGCTCGCCCGACATCCCGTCCACATCTCCAAAAGACAATCCGCGCCAGCCGGCATCGGTCTTGTCGGATACATAAATATTATTCTTGAACTCTCTGGATGCCTCTTTCAGCATCTCAAGCACTGTACGTTTCATTTTAGCAAAATTATATAGTAATTATCTGGAATAGAATACCTTGCCCTTGATCTTTCCGGGCACTTTGTAGTTGGCCGATGTCACCTGTATCTCGTCGTCGAGGCTGATGCTGCCCTCGGCGCCGCCCGATACGGCTATCTTGGCGGCAATGCTCTTCATGGCGTATTTGCCGTCGAACTTGCCGTATGTTATCTTGCATCTGATACTGCCCTTAGTGCCGTTGGCCCCAGCGCCTACCGACATGCCCTGAAGGCTCAGGTTGTCGCACTCCAGCACATACTCCGATTCCAGCACCACGTTGTCGGATTTAAGCACGGTGATGGTGCCCGAGTATTTGGTGGGCTTGCAGGCTCCGGTATTAAGCAGGTCAGGCTTGTTGCAGATGAATTCCAGAACGGTTTTCGTGGCATCGTCGCTCTTTATCTTGAAATCGAAATCGGTAAGGGTGTACGGATTCATGACGCCCAGCTGCGCCCTCATGAAATCCAGGCCCGACACAAAGTCAAAATAGTTGAGGCCCAGCTGATAGTTGTTAACCTTGAAATCCCTGTTCACCTGCGAGAACTTGTAGTTGAGCGCCTCGAAAGCATTGTTGTAGCCCGAGCGCGAGTATCCGTGCGAATCGTATGCGTTGAAGGTGTAGCTGGAGTTCCTGATGCTGCCTCCCTGCTGCACCTTGCTGTGGTAGGTTCCGGCATACGAGTAGTCCACATTCACATACTTGGCCGATGCGTTGTCTATCACGCTCTTCACCACCTTGCGGCCCTTCTCGCTCTTATCCACTACCACCACCTCCTCTATGTTTAGGTCCATTGGCTGAAGCTGTATAGCGGCATGCTGGTTGGCCAGCTCCTGCATGCTCTTGCGCACCAGGGCATAGCCCACCGACGAGAACACCACATCCTTGCCGGCGTGGGCATCAGGCACCGAAAGCTGAAACTCGCCATTGATATCGCTGATGGTGCCTACGGTGGTTCCTGATATTGCTATATTTACAAATGGCAGCACATCGCCCGACTTGGAATCGGTAACTGTGCCTTCTATATGTGTCTGGGCATACAGCGAGCCCGATATCAGACACGCCGCCGCCATTGCAAGCACTGCTCTCTTCATAGTAGAAAAATGTATTTGTTGGTTTCAAAGCCCAAAAATAAAGAATTTTATTGTTATGTTTTGTTAAAAAATTAAATTAATGAAAAAAAATAACTACTTTTGGATATTAAAAAAAAACACAAAAACAATAATTATCAACATAATGATGAAGAGAGCATTTGGAATAGCACTGATGGCCATGATGAGTTTCTCCATACTGAGCAGCTCGTGCATAGTGCTAAAGAAGACATACGACCAGGCCGTACGCAACGGCAAGAAATCACTCGACTCGCTAAACCGCGTGTTCAACGAGACGGTGGCCGGATTCAACAACAGCACCAACAACCTTAAGATAAACAACACCGCCAAGGACCTGTCGGTAGACAGCCTGGTGCGCGAAAACCAGAAGCTGGCCGGCGACAAGGCCACCCTCAACCAGAGCCTGCTGAACTCCATCAACGAGTTTAACGACGAGAAAGCCAAGCTGGCCCGCAAAACCCGCACCGCCGACAGCCTCATGAACATACTGGCCATGCAGACGGCAGCCGAGGACAGCCTCCGCAGCCTGGACGACAACCAGCAGCGCGAGCTTCAGACTCTGCTGGTATCGGTAAACAAATGCCTTTCCGGCACCAACCAGAGCGAGGCATACGCGCAGGCGGTGGGCGGCAACATCGTAATCACCGTAAGCAACGACTACCTCTACAAGACATCCACCGGCACCGACATCAGCACCAAGGCCGACGCGCTGCTGAAGAAGCTTGCCGCCGTGCTTACACTAAACGAGAACTGCCGTGTGCAGGTGATATCCAACACCGACGCCAACGGACAGGCCAAGGCCCTGCTGGAGCTTAGCGCAAGACGCGCCGCCGCCGTGATATCACACCTGGCTCAGAACTGCAGCCTGCCCGGCACGGCATACACCGCATCGGGACGCGGCATGTACAACCCCGTGGCCACCAACACCACCGACGACAACAAGAAGAAAAACCGCCGCACCGAGATCATAATCTTCCAGAGATAAAGTGCCGCCATTGCAATATCATAAAACCGAAACGCCATGACATTCATACTATCGTTTCTGCTAATATTCTTCGGCCTCAGCTGGCTGGTGAACAAGCTGCTGTTTGGCGGAGTATCAGCCCCACCCACCCAGGAAGAGCTGATAGAGCAACAGAAGGCCCAGGAGGGCACCGTGCACATATACAAGAACGACAACGCCAGCAAGCCCGCCAAGCCAACCATCCAGGACCTGGGGCAGGATGTGGAGTTTGAGGAGGTGAACGAGTAGACAACATCAAGACAACGCATTATGGACAAACAAGAGGAACTAGACAGAAGGTATCTCCGCATGGCCAGGATATGGGCCGAAAACTCTTACTGCACCCGCCGACAGGTAGGCGCGCTGCTCGTAAAAGACAAGATGATAATCTCTGACGGATACAACGGAACTCCGGCAGGATTCGAGAACGTGTGCGAGCTGGAAGACGGCACCACCAAGCCATACGTGCTGCATGCCGAGGCCAACGCCATCACCAAGGTGGCCAAGAGCAGCAACAACTCGCTGGGGGCCACGCTGTATGTTACAGCATCGCCATGCATGGAATGTGCCAAGCTGATAATACAGAGCGGGATAAGGCGTGTGGTATACAGCGAGAAATACCGCCTGGAGGACGGGCTGAACCTGCTGAAACGCGCCAACATCGAAACTGTGTTCCTCGAGATTAATACAAAAGAATAATGAAAAACAATCTGCTGCCTTTTCAGCTGTTTGGAGCGTGTCTGGCAGGGCTGATACTGGGTAAATTCTGTTTCAGCACCACCAAAGACAAGGTGGAGCTGTCGCTGTTCAACGGCATGCCCAGCAAGCTGCAGTCGGTGATAAACATCGTTGAAAACAAGTATGTGGATGTTATAGACATGGACTCGCTTACCGAGCTGGCCATACCCGAGGTGCTTAGCCACCTGGACCCCCACTCGTCGTACACGCCGGCCGTAAAGCGAAACGAGGCCGAGAAAAACATCACCGGAAGGTATTGCGGCATAGGCGTGGAATACCACACCTTCCGCGATTCGATACAGGTGCTGTGCACCAGCCCCGACAGCCCCGCGCGCAAGGCCGGAATACAAACCGGCGACAAGATAATATACGTGGACACCATACACGCCGTGGGCCTGCGACAGAAGATAAAGGCCATAAACGCCATAAACGGAAAGCCCGGATCCAAGGTGCGCATCACGGTGGAGAGGATAGGATGCGACTCGCTGATAGCCATAGACGTGGAGCGCAGATACGTGAAGGTGAAGAGCGTTACATCGGCCTACATGATAGATTCCAACAACGGATACATAAAGATAGAGAGTTTCGGCGACAACGCCTACAACGAGTTTGCAGCCCAGCTAAACAAGCTGAAAAAGCTGAACCTGAAAAACATAGTGATAGACCTCCGCAACAACGGCGGCGGACGCGTGGAGCAGGCCAAACAGATTGTGAGCGAGATACTGCCGCCCGGCGACACCATTGCATTCACCATTGCCAGGGGCAACAGCAAGGACGACATCTACATCGACACCACCATGAACGCCCTGAGCGAAACCATGAACATAACGTGCCTGGTAAACAGCAACACGGCATCAGCATCAGAGATAATGGCCGGAGCCATACAGGACAACGACCGCGGACTGATAGTGGGCCGCAGAACTTTCGGCAAGGGCCTGGTGCAGACTCCGATACAGCTTACCGACGGCAGCGTGGTGAGGCTTACAACTCAGAGATTCTACACCCCGTCGGGGAGATCGCTGCAGAAGGGCTACGACAACTATTACAACGAACTGGCAATGAGGGCCAAGAACGGCGAGCTGGACAGCGCCAGCGCCTACGTGCTGAAGGACACCACCAAATACCTTACCCGAAACGGACGCGTGGTGTACAGCAAGGGCGGTGTGCAGCCCGACATCTTTGTGGCCGAGGCAAGAAAACCATCCACTCTCAACAAGATAGATTCGGCATACCTCTACATGAGATACGCGGCTATAATGCATGCTAAATATCCGGTTCAGGACAGCATCAGCAACGCCAAGTATATCAGCGAGCTAAGCGAAAACAAAAACGCCACAGTGGAGCGTCTGGTGGATTTTGCACGGAGCAAGGGCATATACTTCAGAGACCAAAAGCAGATAGCCGACTGGAGCGATCTGATGTTTGCGAAACTGATGGCCTACGCCTACCACATCATCGACAACGACGACGAATACTACCGTCTGGAAAACTACGGCGATACTGACATTGAAAAAGCAGTATCAGCCATGGCAGACAACAGAAAATACAGAAAAATACTGAAAATAGATAAATAACCATGGCAAAACCACAACCATACATAACAGCCAAGGAAAACGAGAAGGCCATCCTGATAGGCATGGCATCGCAGAGCATAAAGCCCGAGAAACTGGAGGAATACCTCGACGAGCTGGAGTTTCTGGCCAAGACAGCCGAGGTAGACTGCGTGAAGAGGTTTACCCAGAAGATGGACGCGCCAAACTCGCGCATATATCTGGGCGAGGGCAAGATGAAGGAGATAGCCCAATACGTGGAGGAAAACGAGATAGACGCCGCCATATTCGACGACGAGCTGTCGCCATCGCAATACAGAAACATATCGGAACTGCTTAAGTGCAAGATAGTGGACCGCAGCAACCTGATACTGGACATCTTTGCCAAGCACGCGCAGACTGCACACTCCAAGACACAGGTGGAGCTGGCGCAGTATCAGTATCTTCTGCCTAGACTGGCCGGCATGTGGAGCCACCTTAGCCGTCAGAAGGGTGGCATAGGAATGCGCGGACCCGGCGAGAAGGAGATAGAGACCGACCGACGCATAGTGCGCGACAGGATATCGCTGCTTAAGGAGGAGCTTCAGAAAATAAACAACCAGAAAACCGTGCAGCGCAAAAACCGCGGCAAGCTGGTGCGCGTGGCCCTGGTGGGATACACCAACGTGGGAAAATCCACCCTCATGAACCTCTGGAGCAAGAGCGACGTATATGCCGACAACAAGCTGTTCGCAACTCTGGACACCACTGTAAGGAAGGTGGTGGTGAAGAATCTGCCATTCCTGCTGAGCGATACGGTGGGTTTTATAAGGAAACTGCCCAAAAACCTTTTCGAGAGTTTCAAATCCACGCTGGACGAGGTGCGCGAGGCCGACATTCTGATAATAGTAACCGACATATCGCATCCCAACTTTGAGGAGCAGCTCATGACCGTGCAAGACACCATCAACGAGATTACCAAAGAGAAGAAATCGCTTTTCCTGGTATTCAACAAGATAGACAACTACACCTACGACCGCAAGGACGACGACGACCTTACCGAGCGCACCATAAAGAACTACAACCTTGCGCAGATGGAGGATTATGTAAGGATGAAGTACCAATCGCAGGCACAATGCATATTCATATCAGCCAAGAAGAAGACCAACCTGGAAGAGCTTAAGGAAACCATCTATACAGAGGCCCGCCGCATACACACCGAGAGGTATCCCTACGACGACCTTCTGTATGCTGATGTTGA
>JAKSLV010000073.1 GCA_024401025.1 Bacteroidales bacterium | reverse complement strand
GTTTGCCGGACGTTTCCGCAAGACCTTTGCCGAAAACGACAGCAACCTGCGCGGAGGCGGCGGCAGTCCTTCGTTTGGAGCAGCAGCCTCAGCCCCCGGAGGCACTTTCAAGAAATACGTGCCAGGCCACAAGTTCGGAAGCTTTGCCAAGCCTGATATCAGCAAATTCAAGGAGGGCTTGATAGTGAACCACGACAAGTTTGGACAGGGAAAGGTGTTTGCGGTGGACGATTCGGCCGATCCCAAGATAACGATAGATTTCATGAAGGTGGGCCGCAAGACCCTGCTGCTGAAATTTGCCGCTCAAAGTTTGAAAATAATTCAATAATCAATATAATTACGAAATCCGAATTACGAATGCATTTGATAATTACGAATTACGAAATCCGAATTACGAATGCGTTTACTGATGAGAGAATTCGGATTTCGTAATTCGTAATTTGTAATTAGAATGGAATACATATCGAACCCAACATTAAGGTTTCCGGAATACGGACGCAACATACAGCTGCTGATAGATTACACTGTACGTCTGGAAGATCCCGACGATCAGGAGAAATCTGCCAAGGCCATAATCACCACCATGGGCAACCTTACACCTCAGATAAAGGAGAATCCCGACTACAAGCACATCCTGTGGGACCACCTGAGCATAATGTCGGACTACAAGCTGGCCAAATACTCGCCATACGGCGCTCCCGATCCGGAGCTCACCGACAGCAAGCCAGAGCCCATTATCCCTGATACCGACCCTATGAAGCATCCCACCTTTGGCCGCATTATAGAGCGTCTGATAGAGAAATGCAAGACCATAGAGGATCTGGACCGCAGAAACGTGCTGATAGAAACCATCACCAACCACATGAAGAAATCATACGTGGTTTGGAACAAGGAAGACATCAACGACGAGGTGATTTTCAAGGTGCTGAAGGAGATTACGGAGGGCGAGCTGGAGGTTACCGACGAGAACCTGAAGCTGATAAACGCCCACGACTTCATGAAATCGAAGTACAAGCTTAATCAGCAAAACAACTACCGCAACCAGATGAACAACAACCGCGGCCGTTTCAACAACAACAACAACCAGAACCAGAACCGCAGGTATTATAAGTAATTCGTAATTCGTAATTAAATACAATTATGGCATCATACGAAATAGAGGGAGGCAAGCCCCTTAACGGAACCATATATCCACAGGGCGCCAAAAACGAGGCGCTGGAGGTGATATGCGCCACTCTGCTTACATCCGAGAAGGTAACGATATCCAACATCCCGGAGATAAGCGACGTGCTAAACCTCATCGGCCTTTTGAGGGACCTGAACGTGGAGGTGGAGCATCCGCAGAAAAACACATACACATTCCAGGCCAGGGACGTAAACTTCGACTACCTGAAATCGGAGGCGTTCCGTCAGAAGAGCAGCAAGCTGCGCGGATCGGTGATGATAGTGGGCCCGCTGCTCGCACGTTTCGGATACGGATACCTGCCCAAACCCGGCGGCGACAAGATAGGACGCCGCCATCTCGACACGCACTTCATTGGCCTTAAGATGCTGGGCGCCGAATTCAAGTTCGATACCGAGGAATCGTCGTACACCATCAACGGCAGCAACCTGAAGGGCACTTACATATTATTGGAGGAAGCATCAGTAACCGGCACAGCCAACATAGTGATGGCCGCCGTACTGGCCAAGGGCGAGACCACCATTTTCAACGCCGCCTGCGAGCCATACATCTGCCAGCTCTGCACCATGCTCAACAACATGGGCGCCAACATCAAGGGCGTGGGCAGCAACCTCCTGAAGATAAACGGCGTGGACAGCCTGCATTCGGCCACCCACCGCTGTCTGCCCGATATGATAGAGATAGGCAGCTTTATAGGTCTGGCCGCCATGACGGGGTCTCAGCTCAGGATAAAGGATTGCCGCGTAGATATGCTGGGCCTGATACCCAGGGCTTTCCAGAAACTTGGAGTAAGGATGGAGATAGAGGGCGACGACATCGTGATCCCCGCCCAGGACCATTATGAGATAGAATCATACATCGACGGCAGCATACTCACCATAGCCGACGCGCCATGGCCGGGCATCACTCCCGACCTCCTCAGCGTATTGCTGGTGGTGGCCACTCAGGCCAAGGGCAGTGTGCTGATACATCAGAAAATGTTCGAGAGCCGCCTCTTCTTTGTGGACAAGCTTATCGACATGGGCGCGCAGATAATACTCTGCGATCCCCACAGGGCCACGGTGATAGGATTGGACCACAAATTCATGCTGAAGCCCACCACCATGATATCGCCCGACATACGCGCCGGCGTGGCCCTGCTGATAGCGGCGCTCTCGGCTCCCGGAAAATCCACCATCCACAACATAGAGCAGATCGACCGCGGATACGAGGACCTCGACAGCAGGCTTGTGGCTCTTGGCGCCAGCATCAGCAGGAAATAGCAGCATCAGCTACCTTATAAAATATGCATACAGAGCCGGGGCGGTGGGTCTACTGCTTGGAAACCATGCGCATGGCATCCTTGAAGATTACCTTGTTGAACATGGATGGCACCAGTATGGACACATCGCTCTTGGTTACTGTAACATCGTCGTAGATGCCGTTGGCGGCGTTCACCTGCATTATTATTTTCTTCAAGTATCCCAGGAAGGTGTCCCATTCGGCATCGCTGATGGATGGATACACCTCGTTCTGAAGCTTGGTGCTGTAGTCGGACAGTTTCACGTAATACCACATCTGCAAGGTTTTGGTGGGGGCTGCGTAGTATCCGCTGAATCTGCGGCCCTTTACGTTGATGCTGTCGACGCCCTCGGTAACAATGCCGTACGCCATGCAGTTGGGCACCGTGAAGCCCACGCCGTTGTTTAGCGGTACAAGGTTGCTGCACTTGATGTTGCCATCCACCATCACAACCGAATCGCTCTGCATCTTTACCGGCAGATTGGCGTCGGACAGTATTATAGTCTTCAACGGTATGGCAACCTGGTCGTTGGCAAGCAGATACGTGCGCACCAGGGAGTAATTACCCTTGATGGCCATTGCCGGATTCTCGATCTCGGTATCGAGGTCGGTCTCGCAAGCCTGCATCATTGCGGCAAGCATCAGTAACATTACAAAATGTGCTATCTTTTTCATATCCAATATATTGTTTTCTACATTTATTTATTATCGTATCTGATGCCGGAGCATCCAGTGGTGACGCTGGCATCAGAAAACCCCGGCATGCGGTAGTCGTAGTCGGAATCTCTGGGAGCCCTGCCCGGGCCGCCCTCCACAAACACGAAGGCGCAGGCAAATCCGGCCACTCCGCCCAGCAGGTGCGATTCCCACGATACGTGGGGCTGATTGGGCAGCAGGCCCCACACCATGCCTCCGTACAGCAATATCACCACCAGCGATACCGCCACATTTGCCCTCCTGTGCGACACTATGCCGCCGAACAGCAGAAACGACGCCATGGCGTATATTACACCGCTGGCGCCTATGTGGTAGCTGCCGCGCGCCAGCATCCACACCAGCACTCCCGTGGACACCCACAGCAGGCCGAATATCAGCAGGTAATTGCGCCTGTACACCATGGCCAGCATCCCCAGCAGCAGCGGAAACGCCGACAGGTTGGAATACAGGTGGCCCTCGTCGCCATGGATGAGGGGGGCAAAGAGTATTCCCTTTAGCCCTGATACCGTGCGCGGATATATTCCCGATTCCACAAAACTTACGCCGAAAAGCCGCTCCACCGCAAACACAAGCGCTATAATGGCGCTCATTGTAAGCGGAAACATCATAAACGAGAGCCCTCTGGCCGCTTTTTTCATGTTGTTATTATCCATAGCTGAAAACGGCCGCAATATACAAAATAAATCCAATGGAGGCAAGTATTTGCCCAAACTTTTCTATTTGTAACGTGGCCTGATGCGTTTTTGTATCAAAATCGAAACAATATGTAACAAAAAAATTGTTGTTTGCCGAAATAAACTTTTTACCTTAGCGGAGTCTAAACAGATAAACACATATCAAATTTTTTTAATCAATTACACAACTCTAATGATTATGAAGACAAGATTTTTGTCGATTCTGGCCGGTGCCGCGCTCGCTTTCAGCAGCCTTACCGCAAGCGCACAGTGGGGCCCACGCCAGGAGGAAAACGATCCTACAGGCCTCAAGGATGCCTACAAGGACTATTTTAAGGTAGGTGTGGCCATCAACTGGCGCAATGTTACCAATCCCAAGGAGATGGAGGTGGTAGCCAAGGAATACAACTCCGTAACCGCCGAGAACGCCATGAAGCCGGGCGAGCTGCATCCAAGCAAGGACGAGTGGAAGTGGGGCCAGGCCGATTCTATCGCCAACTGGTGTAGGGCCAACGGCATCAAGATGCGCGGACACTGCCTCTGCTGGCATGCTCAGTTTGCCGACTGGATGTTCAACAAGCAGGTGTTCAACAAGAAGACCGGCAAGTGGGAGACCCTGATGGTGAAGAACAAGCAGACCGGCAAGATGGAGCCAGTGCCTGCCACCAAGGAGGAGTTCTACGCCGAGCTCCGCGAGCACATCCACACAGTGGTAAACCGCTACAAGGATATCGTTTACGGCTGGGACGTTGTTAACGAGGCCATGGCCGACAATGCCCGCCCCTCAAGATGGAATCCTAATCCTACTCCTTACCGCGAGAGCCGTCACTACAAGCTCTGCGGCGACGAGTTTATCGTAAAGGCATTCCAGTTTGCCCACGAGGCAGATCCTGATGCCATCCTTTTCTACAACGACTACAACGAGTGCGATCCCGGCAAGCGCGACCGCATCTACAATATGGTGAAGAAGCTTCAGGGCGAGGGCGCTCCCATCACCGGTATCGGCATGCAGGGCCACTACAACATCTATGGTCCTTCCATGGAGGATGTGGAGGCTGCCATCGTGAAGTACTCGGAGCTTGTAAAGACTATCCACGTTACCGAGCTTGACGTACGCGCCAACGAGGAGATGGGTGGCCAGCTTCAGTTCTCTCAGGGCACTATGGAGATCAAGCCTTACATCAAGACTCTCCACAGCAACATGTATGACGAGCTCTTCAAGGTATACCGCCGCCACAAGGACGTTATCAAGTGCGTTACATTCTGGAACGTATCAGACCGCGACTCATGGGTGGGCGTAAACAACTATCCTCTCCTCTTCGACAAGGACCTCAAGAAGAAGGACGGATACCGCCTCGTAAAGAAGTTTGACGCCAACCTCGACAATGCAGTGGTAAAGGACGACTTTAAGCCATGCGTTACCAACCAGCCTGGTCAGGAGTACCCACAGGTAAACAGCCAGGGCTACGCACGTTTCCGCGTAGAGGCTCCTCAGGCCAAGTCTGTAATCGTAAGCCTTGGTCTCGGTGGCCACGGCGGCACAGTGCTCCACAAGGATAAGGACGGTTTCTGGACCGGCACCACAGGCGGCCCAATGGACGAGGGCTTCCACTACTACCACCTCACCATCGACGGTGGCGTTGTTAACGATCCAGGCTCAAAGAACTACTACGGTTCGGTACGTTGGGAGAGCGGTATCGAGATCCCTGCCCACGATAAGGATTTCTACGCCGAGAAGGATGTTCCACACGGCAATGTTCAGCAGATACTCTTCCCAAGCAAGAGCACTGGCGGTTTCCAGAGAGCTTTTGTTTACACTCCTCCTACATACGGCAAGAATCCCAACGAGAAGTTCCCTGTACTCTACCTCCAGCACGGCTGGGGCGAGGACGAGACAGCCTGGAGCAACCAGGGCCACGCCAACCTCATCATGGACAACCTCATAGCTGAGGGCAAGTGCAAGCCTTTCATCGTTGTGATGGCTTACGGCCTCACCAACCAGATTAAGTTCGGCACCATCGGCAAGTTCGAGGCCAAGGAGTTTGAGACTCTCCTGATCGACGAGCTTATCCCTTACGTTGACAAGAACTTCAAGACCATCGCCAACAAGGAGAACCGCGCCATGGCCGGTCTCTCTATGGGTGGCATGGAGACCAAGCTCATCACTCTCCGCAATCCTGACAAGTTCTCTTACTACGGCCTCCTCTCAGGCGGTGTTTACAACCCAGAGGACATCAAGGACAACCGCAAGGTGAAGCTCTATTTCATGGCATGCGGCAGCAAGGAGAATCCTGATGGCATCAAGAAGTCTACCGAGGCTATGAAGGCCGCCGGCTACAACGCAGTAGGCTACATCTCTGAGGGCACAGCCCACGAGTTCCTTACATGGAGACGCGCTTTCCACGAGATGGCTCCTCTGTTGTTCAAGTAATTTCCCGTAGAGACGCACGACCGTGCGTCTGAATTTTCTATAAATAATCAAACAGATTATCGCAGTGAAAGAAGCTGCGGTAATCTGTTTTTTTTTTATGCAAAATAGAGATGATAATCATAAATAATATTTGTGAATAGCGGATATATTTATATATTTGCGGTAAGAAAAAGTAATAATCGATTGCTGATGCCCAAATATCAGGGCAATGTAAATATGTGTGACAAGACGAATATAGAAACCAATACCAATCAAGGCGGCTTCCAGAATTTTGGCGGCACGATAAATGGTAATATTACCATCAACAATTACTACACCAATCCCACCGACAAAAAGTCGGCGGATTGGGTGCCAAGGTTTCGTGTGCCAATGGCTCAGAACCTTATTGACCGTCCTGATGCTGTGGCTGCATTGAACGAGCTGATAACGAACAATCAGTTCGTAAACCTGAACGGCATCGGCGGAAGCGGAAAAACCTCGCTGATGAGCCTTTGGGCAAACAAGCACAAAGACGATTACAACCAGATAGCATACGCTGTTGTTAACAATAGCGTAAAGGATGATATTGCAACCCAGCTTAACAAAACCCTGAAACTTCCTGATTTCGAGAAGATTCTGGATAAGTATGCCGCAATAATGGATTACTTGTCGGAAAACTACGATTCCGACAAACCAAATCTGATGATTGTGGATATCAACAAGGCGCTGGAGAAAGAGGTTAAGGATTTCGTGAACGAGGTTGTGAATGAAGAAAGCCTGCCTTTAGGCTGGAAATGCCTTGTGATTTCCCGTGAACGCAAGTACGGCGACAAGAATGGCTTGTTTAATCTCAATGATTATGAGAAAGAAAATACCGAATTCCTTAAAGAATTGTTCCTTAAAAAGGCTGGTGATGGATACAAGGATTTCAGTGATTTCGATAGACTTTTTAAACTCTTGCATAATTCGC
The DNA here is from genome assembly GCA_024401025.1 of Bacteroidales bacterium. Lineage (GTDB taxonomy): Bacteria > Bacteroidota > Bacteroidia > Bacteroidales > UBA3824 > UBA3824. Next base: position 5,579 of record JAKSLV010000073.1, on the reverse strand, counting down.
CATTGCTTGTAGAGCAGTTGGGAATATTCCTGCAAGATCTGCCAAGAAAATCTTTCGACGATATCAACGAATTGTTGCACAAGGATATTTTCAGAAATCAAAAACGAGAAGGCGTAACTTCCAAAAACAGAAACGAGAGCGAAGAGGAGCAGACAATAATCGGTTTCCTTATCCGCCTTGTGGATTTCACTCAGTTCAAGGAAAACGAAAAGGAATTGCTGCGCCATTTTGTGCTCTGGCCAACAGACTACATAAGCAAGAAGGTAATCCAAGGATTGCTCGCAGGAATAATAGAATCGGAAGATGCTTTCGAGGAAGTTTTCTTCAACCTCATAAAGCGAGGCATCATTACCGCCCAAACAAACTCCAACGGCGAAGAGGAATACAAACTCCACGGCCTGATTGCCGAATCAATCAGAGAGCAGATAGAGATAAAAGAGGAGGATTATGGGCAGTATTGCGATAATATCGATTCTATCATAGAATACAACTATTGGCAGTTCATCCACTTTGCGGAATGTATAGGCCATAGCCTTGTGAATTACGATATCAGCGATAATCATATTTTATTGGGCAATACAGCAAACAAACTTCGTGATTCTTTTGTCTTCAATTTGTCGAAGGAACTTTATTGCAAGACCTTGCAATTGGTAGAGAAGAAAATTGAGGCAGATAAAGAGAATGATGATTTGAAGAACGACCTTGCAACTGCCTACAATAATCTGGCTACTTTGCAAGACGACTATCTCCAAGATTACGCCTCCGCAGAGGAGAACTACAAGAAAGCTATAGAGATAGGCGAGCAGCTTCCGAAGGAGAATCCTGAATATCAGAACAGCCTTGAAAGAGCCTACAATAATCTGGCAAATTTGCAAGATGACTATCTCCAAGACCACGCCTCAGCAGAGGAGAACTACAAGAAGGCGATAGAGATAGGCGAGCGTCTTCCGAAGGAGAATCCTGGATATCAGAACGGCCTTGCAAGAGACTACAATAATCTGGCATTTTTGCAAATGAGCAATCTCCAAGACTACGCCTCCGCAGAGGAGAACTACAAGAAAGCTATAGAGATACAAGAGCAACTTCCCAAGGAGAATCCTGAATATCAGAACGACCTTGCAAGTTGGTACAATAATCTGGCACATTTGCAACAGAACTGTCTCCAAGACTACGCCTCCGCAGAGGAGAATTACAAGAAAGCTATAGAGATAGGCGAACAACTTCCGAAGGAGAATCCTGAATATCAGTACTACCTTGCAAGATGGTACAATAATCTGGCACATTTGCAACAGAACTGTCTCCAAGATTACGCCTCCGCAGAGGAGAATTACAAGAAAGCGATAGAGATAGGCGAGCGTCTTCCCAAGGAGAATCCTGAATATCAGAACTACCTTGCGATTGCCTACTATAATCTGGCACTTTTGCAACAAGACTGTCTCCAAGACTACGCCTCCGCAGAGGAGAACTTCAAGAAAGCGATAGAGATTATTGGTAAATTACCGATGAATAATCCGATATTCAAGAAGTATTATTTCAGAATGTGTCGCAATTATCGCATCTTTTGCGAGCAACGAGATAAGATGTCGTTATTTGCAGAAGTGGAGAATAAATTGATCCAGCAAGGATTGTGGGAGGAGTTTGAGGTGTTTTTTGAGAATTATTAAATAATGCGGGGTTGCGCCCTTGGCGCATTATTAAGATTCTTCGCTGCGCTCAGAATGTCGGCGTAAGACGTTGATAAAGAGAAGTGTAGAAAGAGAGATAGGGAAGAGAGGCGGCGCGGAGCGCCGCCTCTCTTCCCTATCTCTCCTTCTTTTTTAAAGCGCCTGGCTTGGTCATTCTGAGCGCAGCGAAGAATCTTTCTTTTTGCGCCAAGGGCGCAAGGATATACCTATGTCATTCTTTTCAGCGAAGAATCTTCTCTTTTCTGCGCCAAGGGCGCAAATGCATCCCATTGTTTTCGAAATTTTTATTTGTGTAATTATTACCTAGAAATATTTGGATATATGAAAAAATGATAATATATTTGGGAAGTTTTTGAACTTAAAAAATGACGGAATATGGCAGAGAAAATAGCAAAGGAGGAGCCTCAGGCTGAGGTTCTGAGCGAAAAGGACAAACAGATAACTTTGGATAAGGACAAAATCAAATACAATAAGTTTGCTACTGAATCCGAAGCGGAAGTTTCTTTTTATAAATCATTGGAGGGTGTTGAGCCTGATAAACTGTTCAACTACTACAAGATGTATATCGCCAGCGGAGAGGAGAATACCAAGCAGAGGATTGAATCCAACAAGTTTTTCATAACTGTTAATGCGGCTTTGATATCCGTGTTTGTGCTTATGAAGAAAGAAAATCTGGATTTATTGCCATTGATTTGTATCGCATTCGTAGGAATAGCATTGGCTGTAGTTTGGCTTTTCAAACTGAAATCCTATTATAATATGAACTCCATTAAGTATCACTTGATAAATCTTATGGAGTCTAAACTTTCTGTAATGCCTTACTTCTATGAGTGGAGAGCCTTGAAGACAAGGAAGCATCTAAGTATCAGTAAAATAGAGATTTGGATTCCAATATTATTTATTGTTGCGTACTTGTTGATATGCGTAATTAAGGTTTATAGCATATATCAGAACTAAATTTATTGACGGAAATGGCAGAAAAAACTAGTATTTATATCTCATATTCGTGGGAGAATGATGAGAACAAAGGCATCGAGGACGATTTGAACAATCTCTGCAAGGAGATGGAGTTCCACAATATCCCTTACAAGAGGGATGTGGCGGATGGCGAGCACAATCTTTGTCCTGTTTTTGGAAACATTCCAGAGTCAGAGAAGAAGATTGGCGAGGCTGCCTTGGTGTTGGTGGTACTCAGCGAGAAGTATCTGAAATCGAAGCATTGCATGAACGAGTTCTCACTTATCAGACGAAAGGGAGATCTCTCCAACCGTGTTATGATAATAGTTGTTGGCGATTTGTGCGACAAGTTGAATTTCTCATCTTACAGACAATATTGGAGAGAAGTTGGAGAGTCCATCAAGGACAATATCGGCGAGGAGAGAATCGAATATGACGACTTGGCCGTAATTGCCGACCGTTATTTTCAGAACGAGTTGGATGATTTGAGAACTCTTCTGAAAATCAACAACTATGTGAAGACAAAGGATTTGAAGGGAGATTACTCAAAAATCATCGAGGAACTTAAGAAGCGAATAGCGAAAGTTCCATCTAAAGATAATGCGTTGGAATCCCCTGATGCTCCCACAGGAAGAGGCGGCGTCACTATAGGCCACAACGAAAACAAAGGAGGCTTCCAATCCTTTGGCGGGACAGTTTCCGGCAATATAACTATCTCTAATACATTCTAAAAAAGCGTTTATGGAGCCAACAAACGACAAGACGAATATAGAGACCAATACCAATCAAGGTGGCGTTCAGAATTTTGGCGGCAGGATAGATAATATTACCATAAACAATAATTTTGGTACCAATTTCACCGACAAAAAGTCGGCGGATTCGGTGCCAAGGTTTCGTGTGCCAATGGCTCAGAACCTTATTGACCGTCCTGATGCTGTGGCTGCATTGAACGAGCTGATAACGAACAATCAGTTCGTAAACCTGAACGGCATCGGCGGAAGCGGAAAAACCTCGCTGATGAGCCTTTGGGCAAACAAGCACAAAGACGATTACAACCAGATAGCATACGCTGTTGTTAACAATAGCGTAAAGGATGATATTGCAACCCAGCTGAACAAAACCCTGAAACTTCCTGATTTCGAGAAAAATCCGGACAAGTATGCCGCAATAATGGACTATCTGTCGGAAAACTACGATTCCGAGAAATCAAATCTGATGATTGTGGATATCAACAAGGCACCGGAGAAAGAGGTTAAGGATTTCGTGAACGAGGTTGTGAATGAAGGAAGTCTGCCTGAAGGCTGGAAATGCCTTGTGATTTCTCGTGAGCGCAAGTACGGCGACAAGGATTGCTTGTTCAATCTCAATGATTATGATAAAGAAAATACCGAATTCTTGAAAGAATTGTTCCTTAAAAAGGCTGGTGATGGATACAAGGATTTCGGTGATTTCGATAGACTTTTCAGGCTCTTGCATAATTCGCCATTGCTTGTAGAGCAGTTGGGAATATTCCTGCAGGATCTGCCAAGAAAATCTTTCGACGATATCAACGAATTGTTGCACAAGGATATTTTCAGAAATCAAAAACGAGTAGGCGTCACTTCCAAAAACAGAAATGAGAGCGAAGAGGAACAGACAATAATCGGTTTCCTTATTCGTCTTGTAGATTTCTCGCAGTTTAGGGGAGACGAAAAGGAATTGCTGCGCCATTTTGTACTTTGGCCAACGGACTACATAAGCAAGAAGGTAATCCAAGGATTGCTCGCTGGAATAATAGAATCGGAAGATGCTTTTGAGGAAGTTTTCTTCAACCTAATAAAGCGAGGCGTCATTACCGCCCAAACAAACTCCAACGGCGAAGAGGAATACAAACTCCACGGCCTGATTGCGGAATCAATAAGGGAGCAGATAGAGATAAAAGAGGAGGATTGTACACAGTATCTCTTAAATATCATTTCTATCATAAAATACAACTATTGGAAATTCATCCCCTTTGCGGAATGCATAGGCCATAGTCTTGTGAATTATGATATCAGCGATAATCATAATTTATTGCATATTACAGCAAGTAAACTTCGTGATTCTTTTGTCTTCAATTTATCGAAGGAACTTTATTTCAAGACATTGCAATTGATAGAGAAGAAAGTTGAAGCAGATAAAGAGAATGATGATTTGAAGAACGACCTTTCAAAAGCCTACAATAATCTGGCATTTTTGCAAGAGAACTATCTCCAAGACTACACCTCCGCAGAGGAGAACTACAAGAAGGCTATAGAGATAGGCGAGCAGCTTCCTAAGGAGAATCCTGAATATCAGAACTATCTTGCAAGTTGTTGCAATAATCTGGCAATTTTGCAAGAGAACTGTCTCCAAAACTACTCCTCCGCAGAGGAGAATTACAAGAAAGCGATAGAGATAGGCGAGCGTCTTACGAAGGAGATTCCTGAATATCAGAACGGTCTTGCAAGTGTCTACAATAATCTGGCAGCTTTGCAAGGCGATTATCTCCAAGACTACGCCTCCGCAGAGAAGAATTACAAGAAAGCTATAGAGATACGAGAGCGCCTTCCGAGGGAGAATCCTGAATATCAGAACGACCTTGCAAGAGTCTACAATAATCTGGCAGTTTTGCAAAAAAACTGTCTCCAAGACTATGCCTCCGCAGCGGAGAACTACAAGAAGGCGATAGAGATTACTGGTAAATTGCCGATGAATAATCCGATATATAAGAAGTATTATTTTACAATGTGTTGCAATTATCTTATCTTTTGCCTGCAACGAGATGAGCAATCGTTATTTGCAGAAGTGAAGGATAATTTGATTCTGCAAGGATTGTGGGATGAGTTTGGGGTGTTTTTTGAGAATTATTAAATAATGTGGGGTTGCGCCCTTGGCGCATTATTAAGATTCTTCGCTTCGCTCAGAATGACGGTGTAA
>JAKSLV010000072.1 GCA_024401025.1 Bacteroidales bacterium | reverse complement strand
ATAGTCAACGCACTGAATCACATTGAGTCCGCTCTCGGAATAGAAACTGTAGTCGGCGCCCTCGTATGGCGAAATGAATACAGCATCAGGCCTCAGGGCAAGGATCATTTCCTTGTTGGGCGACATTGTGGCCCCGCAGTTCAGTATTTTTTTGGAGCTGATGCTTGCCTGAATAGTGCTGTCCACGATATACTCGGCGTCGCACAATCCGCCGATATTTTGCAGACCGCCAAGATTTTTGATAAGGATGGAATGTAGCGAGGTGGTAACGAGCGCATTCCTTACCGGAGAATCAATATTGTATTTCGCCAAAACCTTGCTGGTATCCCAAGGATTCAGGATTGTGGCAATCCTATTACCATCCACAAGATTGATTTTCAGCAATGTGGCATATTTGGTATCAACCCTTGTCCCTACATTCTGATAATCCTGTACGTTGCCTCGGAAACAGGCGGAAAGAGATACGAGAATTGCCGCAAGGAGAAGGGTAAAATAAATGCCACCCTTGCGCCTCGATTTCCTCTCTTCAACTAATATTTCGGTGAGTGTGTTCATATAGCGCAAAGGTAGCAAATATTATTCAATAAATCAAGTCAGAAAATTAGTAGATAAATGCAGCGTGGTTTGGACTTACGCTCGAAACCTCGAACTTGGTGATGAACTTGCCGCCCTTGTCGAAACGGTAAATTTGTCCATTGGTTGCGTAATCGGTGGTGCCAACGTAGATATCGCCATTCTCGGGATCCACCTCAAAGAGGTAAACTGTGGCAGAAGCAAGCTCGGCATATTCGAGCAATGTTGACTCCTCGCCCTTAGAGTTTATCTTCTTGAAAGAAGTTGCAACAGCTCCGTTTTCGCCGTCGCAGTCAGCAAAGTACACGGCATCGCCGTATACAGCCATCTTGGAAGCCTTGCCGATTTTCTCATTCTCCTTTGTTGCGAGGTTCACCTTGTAGAGATTGTTCCAAGAATTGTAAGCTGCGTCATAGCTGAGGTCGTTGGCGTACGCAATGCCATTGAGAACGGCCACAACCTGAAGATTGTAGGCCACCTCGATATTCTCTGTAAGGGCAAAAGCCTTGAGGTCAACCACAGAAAGACGGTTGTCCATACCCCAACCAGAATTTGCCACATAAAGATTGTCGCCATCTATCGACATTACCTCAGGATTGTTGCCCACTGTTACAAGGCCGGAAGTCCTGGCAATGGAAGTGGTGTCGAATTTTGCCACCTGTCCAGAATAGAGCGACACATATACGAAACCATCCTTGGCTATAAGCTGACGTGGCTGACCCTCGGCATCCGAGAACTCATACTTCTCTATAACCTTGCCATCGAGGTCGAGCTTGGCCAAATACTTGGAGCCATATACGCTCAGATAGATTCTGTCGCCGTATGCGATGATATCCTGACCGGTATCACCGATAATTTCGTTGTTGGCCTTGGCGAATGCCTTGCCCTGATACTCCTTCTCTCCGTTAGGATAGTAGATATCGAGAGTAGAGTTGTTGGCCTTGTAGCTTCCCTCGGTGAGGAAATACACGCGCTTCACAACCTTCTGCTCTGGCTCAGGGTTCTGATTCTCAGGATCTTTGTTCTCTGGATTCTGATTCTCGGGATCCTTGTTCTCTGGATTCTGATTCTCAGGGTCTTTATTCTCGGGGTCCTTGTTCTCGGGATCCTTAATCTCCACATTCTCATCTGGAGTTACCTCGTCATCATCGCCACAGGCGGTGAACATTGTGGCTGATACTGCGAACATTGCGCAGAAAGCCATCACTTTGATAAACTGCTTTTTCATTGTGTTTGTATTATTATATAGTTTAATGTTTAATGCTTAAAGCTTAAAGACCAGCTCCAGACGCCAATTGCGGCCGGGCATCGGGTAATACTTTATCACGTCGTATTGCCTGTCGGTCAGGTTGATGCAGGATATTTTGGCTGATACCTCAGCATTTCGGATTTTGAAATCCATGGAGGCTGATACCGACTGTTCCACATACGCATCCACCTCATTATCAGGAATATTGTATTCAGCCGCATAGCGTTTGCCGCTCCAGATGGCCGAGTAGCCGAGCGTAATCCAGCAAGCATCAGCCACAAGAGAAAAACTCCCCGAATGTAGCGGCGTGTATGGCACCTGTCCGCCGTAGAGCTTGGGATTTTTCTCGTTGAGGTTCAGGGCCTTCTGATACGTGTATTTTGCGTTGGCGTGAAGCATCAGGAAAGCAAGATTCACAGATTTGTTTGCGGCCAGGTCCACGCCCGTAATCTCTACCTTGCCGTAGTTGGCCATTTTCCATACGTAAGTTGTGGGGATGGCTACTATCTTGTCTTTCACGTAGTTGCGGTAGACTGATGCTTCCAGAAACTGCCATCCCAAATCCAGCTGAAACTCCTGCGCCTGCTCGGGCACAAGTCCCGTGGTGCCAAGGCTGGTGTAATAGAGCTCGTTGAAGGTTGGCACACGGAATGTGTTCTTGTAGGCCAGACTGATGCTTGGAATCCATTCTCCTTCAGGCAGATAACTCAGTTTCACCGTTGGACGCCATTTATCCAAATCCCGGAAATGGTTGCCAGTCTCCACCTGCTCGCGCACACGTGTGTACACGCCTATGATATTGAGGCTGAGGCTGCTGCCAAAATTTCTGCAAATATCCAGCGCCGATTGCAACATATTCCTAACTGGCATAGGGCAGTTCCTGATATTGCTCTCAAGGGTGGAATGTGTCTCGTCGAGGCTGAATGTGATGCTGTTTACAATTTTCGGGAAAGCGGCGCGCAAAACCTCCGACGCGTAAAGCTCTTTCTGAGTGGAATTTTCGGTGAGTTTGCCGTCGGCGTATTTCACGTTGGTGTCCTCGTAGAGCGAGTTGGAATAGTTGACCTTGGCGTATATTTTGGCTGTGAGATTCTCACAGATATTTTTCCTGAAGCTACCCTGAAGGAAGGCGTTCTTATCGCCGAGGCGCTCGTTGGCGGTCTTGTTGTAGAGCACCACGCTGCCGGGGAGTCCACGGTGGCTCTGGTATGCGTAGGCCTTGAGCATCAGCCCGCTATGCCTGTAATCGCCGTAATAATTTAGCTCGCCGCGATAGCTGAGAACGTCGCTGTTGATGCGTCGCTCGCGGGTTACGGTCTTGTAGTTGGTGAGCGTGAAGGGGTATTCGCCGTTGGCGGTGGTAAACTCGCCTTCAGCTCTTATACTCTGGGTATCAGAGATTTTGCGGGAATAAGCAGCATCAGCACCAAAGAAACCGAACGACCCTGCGCGCGTAACAAGCGAGAGGGCCTCTCTCCTACCCTTCCTGAACTCGGGCGCGGACGACGATATGCTGAGAGTGGCCGGAGACGCATATTCGCGGGCCGTGGCAAGGTATCCGGCACGGGCTATCTTGAGGTCTATGAGCTGCCCATCGTTGAAATTGAACCTGGAGATATCCACCTGCCCGGCCTGAGTGTTGGAGATCTGGATGCCGTCGTAATTGATGAGCGTATGGGATGCGCCAAGGCCGCGCACCGACACAGTGCGCAATCCGCCTATACCGCCGTAGTCCTTGATATTCACCGAGTTCATAAGTCTTGCAGCATCAGCCACCGTGGAAACAGCCAGCGGCTTTATCTGCGCATACGACATCTGCTGCGAGGACGCGCCGCCGTGCTTTTTCTGCCCGGTAACGGTGACTTCCTCGTGCTGAAAATGGCGCATAGAGGCCGTGTCGCTCTGCGCAATGGCTTGGCACAGCAACATAGGCCACGCTACCAACACGGTGCATAGCAATCTCTGGATCATATATTTACGAAAAAAAATGCCGGATGCCCCGGCCCTCCTCGGGGCTGTACATCCCAATCGGTTTTGCAGGTCTTCGGACTTGCCCGGTGTGCACGCCTTCCCGGAAAAAAGATTCCAGTGGCTGAAAAAATGGAAGTGCACACCTTATATAATATAGGGCTCACCGCTGCGGGACAGTCCGGGATTTCCACCCGGTTCCCTTTTAATGGCGGCAGCACGGCCATGCTCCGCCAACAAAACCGCTGCAAAGATAAGGAGAATTTTGAGTAATAGAGGCCGTTTCAGGATTAAGTATATATTAAAATTGGAGCATCAGGCTATCGCTTGAGCGGACGACCATCGCCATCCTTGAACCCGTCGGTGCAGATTATGATGATGTCTATGACGGTCCATACCATACCGCAGCCGCCTGTAAGGAGCATCAGTATTCCTGATACATAATGTTTTGTGTATAAACGGTGGATGCCAGCCAAGCCGAAAATTCCCAATATGCAGAGAAGCAGAGTGGTTTCGAAACTGGCCTGGTCCTTGGTGTTGAAATCGTTGGACAATCCGGTGGTGAATTTGTTGCCGCTGTCGTTGGCCCAGGCGTTTATTACACCGCCATTGTTGTTATTGGCGGCGTTGGCATTGTTGTTGCTGGAGGACAACACTGGAGGCGGCGCGGCTATGTATCCCACGTTCTTGGCCACGCTCAATGGGGTGGCGCATACCGAGCACACCGAATCTGACGCCAATGTGCCTGTACCGCATCGCTGGCAATAGTTGTGACCGGTGGAAGCATTGCAGAAGTGGCAGCGCTGGGCATTGGCCGAAATCACGAGTCCGCAGTTGCGGCAATATTTCTTGTCGGCGGTAAGGAACTTTAGGTCTGATGCCTGCTGACTGGCCTGGGGCTGATCGGCAACAACAAAACCGCTGGCGTTCATGCCCATAGGTGCGGCGTTGGGCATCGCTCCGGTCTTACGTGTAAGCGGTGCGTGACATTGTATGCACGATGTGTCGCCGGGAATGCAGAAGTGTCCGCACTCCGGACAATAATTACTGGCCTCGTATGGATTCTGTCCGCAGTTGGGGCAGAATGGGGATTTGCCGTCGATAACGGCACCACAATTTCTACAATACATATTGATATTCTCTTTTTTACGTTGTTGCATCTCTCAATTAATTGTCGGACGAGGCCCTTAGCTCGCTTCGTGCCGCCGCAAGCTCCATCCTGAGCTTGTGGATAAGTTTCTCGTTCACCTTGTTTTGCTCGTCGAGCTTGGCCTGCTGCTGCTTGTTGGCTGTAATGTCGGTGGCAAAAACACGTATCTTGGCTATGTTGCCCTCCAAGTCGTAATATGGAGTGTAGCTGGCCAGAAACCATCTCTCCTCCCTGGTCTTGGTGCATCGCATCACCTCTTTCTCGTAATATTTGCCCTGAAGCACCTGAGCAAGCATCTCGGTGTGTTCCTTGGCGGCGTTGCGGTTAAGGTCGGAAATGTTTACGCCCTGAACCTCGGCCATATCGTAATGCATGGTCTTAAGGAAACGCTCGTTGGCCGACAGCACCACTCCCGACGGCGAGAACTCCAGCGACAATATCGAGTTGTTGATGGCCTCGATAAGTCCCTTCATCTCCACCTCGCGGTCCATGGATTTCTGCTGCTCTTCCTTAAGCTTGCTGATGTTTTCCGACATCTGTTTCTCGTTATGGGCCAGAGTATCAGCCTGAGTCCTAAACTGCTGCATCAGCTGCTCGGTCTGCTCGTTGATTCTTGCCGTTACGAGCGAGCTTGCTATTGTGGACGATATCACCTGGAGGAATTCCATCTCATGCGGCTTCAGCTTGGATATGAAAGCTATCTCCACTATGGCCACCAGCTCGCCGTCGTAGAGCATTGGCAGCACGGCAAGCATGCGCGGCTTGGATTTTCCCAATCCCGAGAACACCTTAACGTAGTCGTCGGGCAGTTTCTCCAGATATATTGGCTGTTTCTCGAGTGCGCATGTGCCCACCAGGCCCACGCCTTTCTGTATCTTTATCCTTACGGCCTTTTTCTGATTGAGCGCCACGGCGGCGTTTAGGGTAAGGTATTCGCCATCGTCTTCCTTGGAATGAACGTACAGGCCGCCGAAAACAGCCTCGGTGTACCTTACAAGGGTCATGAGGATGTTCTGAGCCAGCACATCCACCTTGTTGGATCCTATGCGCATGCTCTCGTTGATGGCGGCCACACCCTGGGCTATCCAGTTTTCTGATTCCTCCTTGGATTTGCGGTCGCTCTCGCTGTCGGCTATCTTGCGCAGGGTCTCCAGCATCGAGTTGTACGATTTCTGGAACTGATTGTCGGAATCCAGAGTGTCGAGCTCCTCGTTGTAGCGGTAGAGCTCTATCTCGCGGTTAAGGTCGCGGATCTTTACGAATGTCTTATGGTATTTAAAGAGGGTGTCGTCCAATGTGCGGAACTCAGGCACGTATATCCTGTTGTCGCGCACATACTCCTTGTCCACGTTGGCAATGTCCTCGCCCTTTCTGCTCAGGACGTTTATCTGCACGGTGTAGTACCAGCGGAAAAGATAAATCAGCAGCATCAGCAATACAAACACCAGGAAACCAATGCAAAGGGTCCACATCAGCAATGTGTTTCCCTTGCTGGTAATCACGTCCATATCGCATATCATGCAGATGGAGAAATGCGAATCCACATCCGGGAGGTTGCACACGCGCGACATTATGTAGTCGTTGCCGTTTTCCACCTCGAAATCCTCGCCGCGGCGGAATTTCACGTAGAAGAAGTCGTGGTTGTCGTCGAAAACGGCCTCCACGCCACGGCCTATCAGCAGACTCTTGTCGGGCGATACGGTAACCTTGCCCGACGACGAGAATATCACTAGCTGGCATCCCTCAGGCTTTTCGCTGAAGTTAAGCTTCTGGTTAAGGTTGTTGATCTCGTAGTCGGCGCCTATCACGCCAAGCAGCCTTGTGCCGAAGTGCAGAGGATATATCACGGGCATTATCAGGATGTTGCGCGCGCTCTCGCGCTGTATGCGCGGCTCCTGTATGAATACGTTTTTCTTGGTCTTGTAATAATAATAGGAGTTTACGTCGGCATTGTCGTTGTAGTTGAGTATGCAGTCGTGCTCCACCAATCCGTCGGCCTTTTTCAGGAAAGCCGGAATGTAGCGTCCAGTAGAGTCATGGTATTCAGCCGAAGAGTACAGGCTGTCCTTGCCGTCAAACATATTAGGCTCCCAGACCATGTAGAGCGATTTCATGTCGGATTCGGCCGAGATGTTCTCCATCAGCAGCACGTCGGCCTGCTTTCTGTTCAGGGAGAAACTAAGCTCGGGGTTTCCCACCTGCACAAACCATCTGGAGAGCGTGTTCAGGTTCTCCACCTTGGCCGAAATATCCTCCTTGAACGATGCCGACACGCTGTAAGAGCATTTCTCGATGGCCTCCTTGGCATCGCTTATCCTGCTGGCACGGCCCACCAGACCTATTATAAGGGCCACAAGCATCACCATCACAAAACTTACTATTCCGTACACGAAATAGAAGTCGTATGACCTGCTGAACAATGCCTTAACCCAGTTTTTTATCTTTGCAATCATAATAGTTTACGCACTGATAATGGTACCCAAAAGTAAAATCCTCTCCACGTCTCCCTTGGAGTTCATCATAGGGAACATGTTGGTGCTCACGAGAACGGAGCTGGCCGCGGTAGTAAACTTGAGCTTGTCGCTCTGCTGACGACCTGCACACAGTATGGTGAGCGATGTGGAAAACGGCGACACGTATTCGGGAGCAAGAAACTCCACCACGTCGTGGTTTATCACATCAGGATCTGTAAGTTTCATCAAATTGAAGAACATAGAGTTGGCCGATAGGATAACGCCCCTGCGGCTAAACTCCACCTTTATGATAAACGAATCTACCGCGCTGTTGAAAGTTTTCATCTGAAGCTCGCGGTCCTCGATGTATCTCTGCTTGTCGGCCACCTCTTTCTCCTTCTCCTCCAGCTTGTCCATCTGCTTGTTGATCTCTTTTTCCTGGCGGCGCAGCTGCTGCTCCAGCACCTTGGTCTCGGTGATGTTCATACCGATATTGATGATCTTCAGCACGTTGCCGTGGTCGTCGGTGATGGGAGAGAAAGTCTCTGATATCCACACTTTTTTCTGAAGCGGGGTAGATATCGATTCCACAATGCTTCGGGTTTGTCCGTGACGGAGGTCTTCCCAGAACTTGCGGTAATTCTTGTCGTCGGGGTTAAAGTTGGAGATCTCGGCGTGATTCTTTCCCACGAGGTCTTCCTCGGGTATCTGCATGAGGTCTATCATCCTGGAGTTTACGTGTACTATGGTGCCGTCCTTGTCGTACTGAGTAACGAGGGATGTGGCATCCACGGCGCGGAAAAGTCCACGCATCTCGGAATCCTTGTTCTCGGCCTCCTCCTTGAGGCGGCGCATCTCCTGGAGGTTTCGCCTCATCTCCACCTCCTGAATCTTCATGAGCTTGGATTGCTCCTGGCTGCGCTGAAGCAGTGTCTCGGTGCGCTCGCTGATCTTGAGGCCTGATATTGCCGACGCTATCGACTCGGCTATGCGGGTGAGGAATGTCACCTGATACTCCTCGAAAATCTTGAACGAGGCCAGCTCCAGCATTCCGCTTATCTTCTGGTTGAATATCAGAGGCACTATAATAAGGTTGTTTGGCTGGGCATCGCCCAATCCGCTCACAATCTTCATGTATCCCGAAGGCAGGTCGGTGAGGTTTATCACGCGGCTCTCATGGTAGGCGCGGCCAAGCAGACCGTCGTCCACCGAGAAAACCTGCTCTATGAGCTTCTGTTTCTCGTATGCGTAGCAAGCCGAAAGCTCCAGCTTAACGTTCTCGGGATCGTCCTCGTTGGTGAAATATATGGCGCCCTGTATGGCTCCCACATATTTTACAAGATTGCTGATGATGTTGTATGCCAGCACCTTGCGCTCCTGACCATGGAAACGCAGAATCTCGATAAACTTGGTGATGCCGTTGTTTATCCAGTCGGTGTGCTCCAGATCTTCCTTCATGTTGCGGTCCGAGTTTTCCTTCGCGGAAAGCGTCTCCTTGAGGCTCAGCAGCAAGTCGCCCTCAAAATCCTTGCCCTTGCTTATCGAGGGCTGAGTGCTGAAATCGCCACGTGTAAGCTGCTCGATGCACTCCACGCGCTTCTGCTGATTGTCGATGATGTCGTTTACAAAATTCTCCATCACCACAAACTCCTCGGGCTCTATCTTCGATACTATCTTGCTGGCCGGACGCGAAACCCTCCTGCCCTCCCCAATCTGGAATATGAAATAGCGTATCTTGTTGAACATCTTGAAGAACACACTGTTCTCCACTATGAGCACCAGCAGCGATATCAGCCAGAAAAATGCGAAAATGGCTATAACCTGAATCTTGCGCGCATTATCTATGCCAAGCTCCGACACAGGACAGCAGATGCCGATGTATGTATCGTACTTGCCTATGTAGAGCACCTTCTGACACACATCGTAGTCTTTCTCGGGCATCTTGAAAAACGATGTAACTATGGTGTTGCAGGTATCAGCATCCTTTATCTTGTTGAAGATGCGCTCGCTGTGGAGGCTCTCCAGATTCGACATCTCGGGATGGAGATTGATATCAGACGACTTGCTGATGAGGAACAGATAGCCCGACTCGTTGAACAGCTGCTTGGTAACATAGTCGGCGGTCTCCTTGGATATGCTGAACCTCTTCATGCAGGAAATCATGCCGTTGATCCTGGAATTAAGGAACAGCGGGAAAAACGAAGCCGCAAACTGCTTCTTCAGGATCTTCATGTTCTCGGTATACATCTCGCCGTTTTCCACGGCCGGCACAATGTCGGAAGTGTTTGGGATAAATATGTCGGTGAGCAGCTCCTTGTCGCCGTGGTCGAAATTGGATGCCACTATAAGGTAACCCTCCGGAATCTTCTGATATATGGCCGACTGCGAGCCTGTAACGTTGTAGACATTCTCGATAATTGGATTAAGGGCCGAGATATCCTTGCCTCGGATGCTCCACCTTGGAATGCGCTCATACGATGTTTCGCCGGTCTCGAAATTGGTGGCCTGACGCCCTATGGAGTCCTTCTCCTCGATAATCTGACCGCTCTGACGCATGAAATATACAAAAAGGCGCAGCGACTCCTCAACCTTCTCCTTGCTGATCTTGTTTTCGGTATCAAGCCTGTATCGGAGGTTGCCGAGCGCATAATCCATCTGCTCATAGTTTTTCTGCCGCATATCGTTGTCCTGAGACCTCAGTGTAAACCAGGCCAGCACCACAAATACCACGGTAAAGAACCCCGCAATGCCGAGGTTGACTATAAAATGCAGTCTGCTGTTAGTATTCTTGCTCGAATTCATGGATATTGCAATATGAAAAAATTCAGTTGTCTAAATTAAGAAAAAATAGGCAAATACAATTCCAAAAAACATATTTTTTTTATTTTTTTTACCTAAAGAATCCTCAGGGCCTCTATCTCCGGCAAAAGACGCGGCTGTCCATCAAAGATGCCGAACAATGCCGAACCGCTGCCCGTCATTGCGGCATACACCGCGCCGCTGGCGTACAGAGCGTCCTTGTATCCCTGGAGGTCGGGAAACATAGGAAAGAGGAATTCCTCGAAATCGTTCTTTATCAGCCCCTTCCACTCGGCCACGGGGCGGCAGTAGTCGTCTTTTAGTGCTGATGCCGGCTTCATGGGCCTCACCCTGCTGTATGCCTGCGCCGTGGAAATAGAGAACTCCGGCTTTATTATGGCAATCTGATACCCGGCCGGGAAATCCTGAATGGCCGTCATCACCTCTCCCCTGCCGGTGGCGTACTTGGGCTTGTTGTCGATAAAGAAAGCGCAGTCGCTGCCCAGCTTGGCGGCCATGTCCTCCATCTCGCACACCTGCATCCCGAGCCCGAACTCGCTGTTGGCGGCCTTTATGAAGAAGGCAGCATCAGAAGACCCTCCCCCCAGGCCCGCGCCGGTGGGTATGTTTTTCCTGAGGCTGATGCTGAGCGCAGGAACCGCAAACCTCTCACGCAAAAGGTCCAGAGCCTTCTCCACGAGGTTTTTCTTGCCGTTGCAGTCGATCTGGATGCCGAGAGTCTGGAAATGGTCCACGCCATCGGAGCTCAGATTAATTTCCAGAGTATCAGCAAGATCCACAGGACAGAATATCGTTTCCAGATCGTGGAAACCGTCTGCCCGCTTGTTGGTTATATTAAGGCCAATGTTTATCTTGGCGTTGGGATATACTATCATAGCAATTTATAATTTGATGCAAATATAACAAATATTTTGTGATAACAACCCAACAAAAACAAAAATATAATTACCTTTGCGTCATAATGAATCAAAAAACAATAAAAGAATGAGAAAAATATTATTCATGATGGCATTGATCTGCACTCTTGCCACAACTTCCAACGCACAGTTCAAAGGCATGATTATGGCCGGCGCCGGATACGACATACCCACAGGCACAGTATCAGGATACGGCATGGGAGATATCCTGAAGCCTACATTAAACGCTGAGGGCAGCCTGATAGTACAATATTTGATAAAAGGAGAGTATGGCGTGGAAATAGGCGCAACATTGCAGAACCGCCATACCAAGTTTTACGAGTTTGCACATACCTACGAGAAGGTATCAGTAACACAGGTATCAGTGCCAATAAACTTACTGATACGATTCGACAGAGAAAAATTCTACCTCACATTTGGCGGAAGCGTGATAAAAAACATGGCAGCCTCCCTCAAGATAAACGACCACGGCCAAGTAAGCACAAATGACGATTATATAAACGAAAACGGCGTAAGGAAAGCCTCTTTTGGAATCGACGTGAACATAGGCTACGACTTCCATCGGCACATAGGCGCCAGGATAAGCTACGAGTATCAGGGTGAGATTTTCAAGCATCACAACCTGACAAGAACAATATACCCCGGAGCCGCTTATGTAAGCATCGGGGTGCTATTCTAGGGGGATAAAACACCAAAAGAAATTTTCCGTCAGCAACATTTAGAGTAAAAAATTATGTATAAAGATAGTTTCAAGATATTGGGACAGATATTCCGCGCGGCGTGCAGCGAGGACGGCGACGTGGAGGGTTTCGAGGGCGAGATGGAGAAATTCCGCTCCGCAATTTCAGAATGCAAGAAGATGAACGGCTGGTTTTATCCAGAGTTCGTAAGGATGCAGTTGATGAGCCTTGCCGAGATGCTGGGCGATGAGCAGTTGGGCAGGTTCTGTAAAAAATATAAAACAGGAAGCATCAGCCCGAAAGAAAAAAAAGTGAAGATAATAGCCGCCGGAAACATTCCGCTGGTATGCTTCCACGATATGTTTTGCGTGCTGATGAGCGGTTGCAAACTGGTGCTGAAGCCTTCGAGCAAGGACAGCCTGCTGCCAAGGCTGGTGTCGGAGACTCTGAAAAAGATAAATCCTGACCTGACAGACAGGATTATCATAGAGGACGGCGCGCCCGAGAAGTTCGACGCCATAATCGCAACCGGAAGCAACAACTCAAGCCGATACTTCGACTATTATTTTGCCAAGTATCCGCACATTATCCGCCGTGGACGAAACTCCGTGGCGGTTTTATCAGGCAACGAGACCGCGGAAGACTATGCCGCACTGGCCGATGATATCTTTGCGTTCTACGGACTCGGATGCCGCAGTGTATCAAAGATTTATGTACCTATGGATTACAATTATTCCGACTTTTTCGGCGGAATAATCCAGAAATCCGACGTGATGAGGAATCCAAAATATTCCGACAACTACACCTACAACAAGGCCATCTATCTGATGAGCGAGCAGCCTATCCTCGACAACAATTTCGTGTTGCTGAAGGAGGACACAGGGCTCAACTCGCCAATCGGAGTGGTGTTTGCAGAGCGGTATCAGGATTTGGAATCGCTGTCGGATATGCTTAGAAATATGCAGGACAGCCTGCAATGCGTGGTGAGCAATGCGGAGATTCCGGGCGTGGAGACTGTAAGGTTTGGAGAGGCTCAGCATCCTGATATTCTGGACTTTGCCGACGGAGTGGATACTATGGAGTTTCTGGGGAAAGTGTAAAGTTGAAAGT
>JAKSLV010000071.1 GCA_024401025.1 Bacteroidales bacterium | reverse complement strand
AAAAATTTTTTAATTCATCAATTATGAAAGAAGTATGGATAAGTGCGGCGGGGCTGTGCGGGGCAACTATAATTGGCTCGCTGCTGGGATTCCTGATAAAGAATCTGCCCCACAAATGGAACGATACTATATTGGGATATTGCGCAGGAATAATGCTTGCGGCTTCTACGCTTGGACTCATCGTTCCAGCTTTTGAAATGAATGGCCCTTGGTGGCTTGTGGTTATTGGCGTGATGGTGGGAGCTCTTTTTCTGAATCTTCTCGATTTCGTGACACCACACCTTCATACCATTACCGGTCTCGATCCTGAAAAGCACCAGAACAATAAATCCCTGAATCATATCCTGCTGTTTGTGATGGCTATAGCACTTCACAAATTGCCGGAAGGAATGGCTGCCGGAGTAAGTATGAGTACGTCGTCGGAAGGCAACACCGACTGGGCGGTTTCGTTTGGTATAGCCTTGCAGAATATTCCTGAGGGAATGGTTATCATAGCGCCATTGCTTTTGGCTGGAGTTTCCACTATGCGCACTTTCCTGATATCCATTGTAATAGGCTTGCTTGAGGTAATTGGAGTTTGGATTGGCTTCAGTTTAGGAAGCGCGTCAGAAAGTTTCTTGCCAGTGATGCTCGGTTTTGCCGGTGGTGCAATGCTCTATGTCACCTCCGACGAGATGATTCCTGAAACTCACGCCCACGGCTATCAGAAACAGGCCACCTACGCCCTCCTTCTCGGTTTTATGACGCTTTTGCTTTTGGAAAAGTTATTTTAATCCTCCCCACTTTGGGGCGCTAACTCGAAAAAATATCGAGTTAGCGCCCCAAAGTGCCTGTCTTATTCGTTGGTTTCTTCCGCTGTTTTTACCTCTTCCTTTTTCTGACTGCCCTTGTTTTTGTCCTTTTTGTGATGGTGCTTTTTGCGGGGATAGAATTTGGGCTCGAGGGGGATTCCGAGGCGTTTCATCTCTTCGGCGGCGGTGATGGCGGCCGATACGTATGGAGTGGCGCCTATCAGGTCTATCAGCTCGAGGGCTTTCTCCTTTCGGGTGAGCTCGGTGATGGCGTAGGCTTCCTTGAGCATACGTTTCTCGGTGGCCTCGGCGAGTATGCCTACATTGCGTTTCAGGTCCTCGATAATCTCTTGCGACAGTTCCCAGCCGTACCTTACGGCGAATCTTATGCAGCGCAATACGTGCATTGGATTGTCGGTGAGGGTGATGTCGGGATTGTTGGGAGTGCGGATTATGTGGTTCTCGATGTCGTGGATGGCCATTCCCGTGGGATCGAGCTGCTTACCGGTAGAGATGTTGATATACAGCGAGTTGATGGTGAGGTCGCGGCGGATGGCGTCTTCCTCTATGGTGCCGAAATTCTTTTCAGGGCAGGGCTCTTCCTCGTAGATGTATTGGTCTTTGCGGGTCTGTACGCAGTCTATCACATACTCAGGAAACTGTCGTAGGCGTACCTTGGCGGTGCCGAAGTGCTTGAAAATCTGCACGCTGCGTCCTCTTGCCACAAGTCGGCGCTTCTCAAGCCATTTCACGAATTCTATTCCGCCGTTCACGAGATCCACGGCTATATCGATGTCGTTGATCCTGCGCTGCATTATGTGGTCGCGGATACAGCCGCCTACAAGGAATACGTGGTTTTCCCATTTGGTATCCTTGATTATCTGTGCAATAGTGGCTTGTATGTTTTGATAGACTTCTACTTTCATTTTCCTAAATAGACAAATTAAAAAATATCAAAAATCACCAAGAACCAGTCAAAGAAAATTTTTGATAAATTCTTGGTAATTTTTGATAATTCTTGTTTGATATTTTGGTGTAGAGACGGACCTCGGTCCGTCTCTACAGATGCGATTGCGTTTTTATGCCTCGTCGTCGTTCTGGAAGCCGTTCTCAACGGTGTCGCTGTCGGGATCCTCCGATGGGTTGTACTCTGTGCCTGAGATCTGGGCGCGAACCTTGCCCTCGATTTCGGCGCGGAGCTCGTCGTTGTCAGCCAAAAGTGTGAGAACGGCGTCACGGCCCTGACCGAGCTTGCTGTCGCCGTAGCTGAACCAAGATCCTGACTTCTTTACGATGCCCATTTCAACGGCAAAGTCGATAAGCTCGCCGTTTGACGAGATACCTGTGCCGAACATAAGGTCGAACTCGGCCTTCTTGAATGGAGGCGCTACCTTGTTCTTAACAACTTTTACCTTGATGCGGCCGCCGATTACGTCCTCGCCGTCCTTTATCTGACCGATGCGGCGAACGTCGAGACGGAGCGATGAGTAGAACTTAAGAGCGTTACCGCCGGTGGTTGTCTCTGGGTTTCCGAACATTACGCCAATTTTGTCGCGCAGCTGGTTGATGAAGATTACGCAGGTGTTGGTCTTGCTGATGTTGGCTGTCAGCTTTCTGAGAGCCTGGCTCATAAGGCGTGCCTGGAGACCCATTTTGCTGTCACCCATATCGCCTTCAATCTCGGCCTTTGGTGTAAGTGCTGCCACTGAGTCGATTACGATGATATCGAGGGCGCCGCTTCGGATGAGTGAGTCGGCGATTTCGAGAGCCTGCTCGCCACAGTCTGGCTGAGAGATTAGGAGCGAGTTTACATCTACACCAAGATTCTCTGCGTAGGTGCGGTCGAATGCATGCTCGGCGTCTATGATGGCTGCTATGCCTCCGAGTTTCTGAGCCTCGGCTATTGCGTGGATTGCGAGAGTGGTCTTACCTGACGACTCTGGTCCAAAAATCTCGATTACACGGCCTCTTGGATAGCCTCCGATGCCTATGGCGGCGTCCAATCCAATGGAGCCTGATGGTATTGATGGTATATCCTCGGTAACCTTGTCGCCGAGTTTCATAATTGTGCCCTTTCCAAAATCCTTGTCGATCTTGTCGAGAGTCAGCTGCAATGCTTTCAGGCGCTCGGCCTTTGCGTCATTGGCGGCTGGTGCTGCTTCTACTTTCTTTGCCATAATAGTTAGTTTAGTGTTTCAAATTTATGTTTCCGCACAGATTTCACAGATAACACAGATTTTCTTTCTGTGATGTATCTGTGTCATCTGTGTTGTCTGTGCGATTTAGAACCAATCGGTGTTTTCCTTTGTGCTGAGGCGCGAGAGCTCG
Organism: Bacteroidales bacterium; assembly: GCA_024401025.1. GTDB lineage: Bacteria > Bacteroidota > Bacteroidia > Bacteroidales > UBA3824 > UBA3824. The sequence goes on along the minus strand of JAKSLV010000071.1, from coordinate 9,917 downwards.
GTGTCGTCGTCCTTGTCGTCGTCGACCTCTGATGCTTCTGTTTCAACGGCTTCGTTGCCGTTAAGAGTTTCCTCCAACGATACGAATGCGGTCTTCTTCTGTTCCTCCTCGGCGGCCTTGACGTCTTCCTGAAGGAGTTCCCAGATGCCGTAGACAAGCTCGTTGACTCCCTCGCGGGTGTAGCTTGAGAATAGGAAGTAGGGGATGCCCTCGGGAACCTGTTCCTTGATGTGGGCCTTTATCTCGTCGTCGGCCATATCGCACTTGCTGATGCCGAGGATGCGTTTCTTGTCGAGGAGTTCGGGGTTGTACTGTCCAAGCTCGTTGAGGAGAATCTCGTAGTCCTTGGCGATGTCGTCGCTGTCAGCTGGAACCAGGAAGAGTAGGAGAGGGTTTCTCTCTATGTGACGCAGGAATCTGAGTCCCAAGCCCTTGCCCTCTGATGCTCCCTCAATGATTCCGGGAATGTCAGCCATTACGAAAGAGAATTTTCCTGATACGCTCACCATTCCGAGATGAGGCTCCAGTGTGGTGAATGGATAGTCGGCTATCTTTGGCTTGGCGGCTGATATCGTGGATAGGAGAGTGGACTTGCCTGCGTTTGGGAAGCCTACCAATCCGATGTCGGCCAAAACCTTGAGCTCAAGAATCCTCCAACCCTCGATGCCTTCCTCGCCGGGCTGAGAGTATCTTGGTGCCTGATTGGTGGATGTGCGGAAGTGCCAGTTGCCGAGGCCTCCGCGTCCGCCCTTGGCCAATACCACCTCCTGTCCGTGCTCGGTAACTTCAAAGAGGAATTCCTCGGTCTCGCCGTCGCGGACCACTGTGCCGAGTGGAACGTCGAGGATGATGTCCTTGGCGTCCTTGCCGTGCCAGGTGTCCTTCTGACCCGATTCGCCGTCCTCAGCGAAGATATGTTTCTGATATTTAAGGTGCAGGAGTGTCCAATACTGCTTGTTGCCACGCAGAATCACGCTGCCTCCCTTGCCACCGTCGCCGCCGTCGGGACCTGCCTTGGGGCGGTATTTCTCTCTCTTGAGGTGGGCGGATCCTGCTCCGCCGTGTCCTGAGCGCACGTATATTTTTACGTAGTCGATAAAATTGCTGTCTGCCATAATTTTTGATTTTTGATTTTTGATTTTTAATTAGCCTTTTGATTTTTGAATATTGAGATTTGAATGGATACGCTTATTCAAAAATCAAAAATTAAAAATCAAAAATGATTTGTTATTCCTCCATGTGACGCAGGAAGTCGGCCTTCTCCAATTTCTGCTTGGCCAGCTCCAGAGTTACGGTGTAGTCTTTGATGCCCTGTCCGGGAATCTCGTACATCACATCCAGCATGATGGTCTCGCAGATGGAGCGCAGTCCGCGCGCGCCTAGCTTAAACTCAACGGCTGTATCCACGATGTACTCCAGCACCTCGGGCTGAAACTCCAGTTTTACGCCGTCCATCTCGAAGAGTTTCTTGTACTGGCGTGTGATGGCGTTCTTGGGCTCGGTGAGGATGTTCCTGAGAGCTGCTCTGTCCAATGGATCCAGATATGTGAGCACTGGCAGACGGCCGATGATCTCGGGTATCAGGCCAAAACTCTTCAGGTCGGTGGGGTTGATGTACTGCAGAAGGTTGTCCCTGTCCACCTGACCCTTGTCCCTTACGCTGTTGAATCCCACCAGCTCGGTGTTCAGGCGCTGGGCTATCTTCTTCTCTATGCCGTCGAAAGCGCCGCCGCAGATAAAGAGGATGTCCTTGGTGTTTACGGCTATCATCTTCTGGTCGGGGTGCTTGCGTCCGCCCTGAGGTGGCACGTTTACGATGCTGCCTTCCAGGATTTTCAGCAATCCCTGCTGAACGCCCTCGCCCGATACGTCACGGGTTATGGATGGGTTGTCGCCCTTGCGGGCTATCTTGTCGATCTCGTCGATGAATACTATTCCGCGCTCGGCTTGCTTTACGTCGTAGTCGCAGGCCTGAAGCAGACGTGTAAGCAGGCTCTCCACGTCCTCGCCCACGTATCCGGCCTCGGTAAGCACTGTGGCGTCCACAATGGTGAAAGGCACGTTAAGAAGCCTTGCTATGGTTTTGGCCAGCAGTGTTTTTCCCGTTCCTGTGCGGCCTACCAGGATGATGTTGGATTTCTCTATCTCCACATCGTCCTTCTTCACCTTCTGGGCCACGCGCTTGTAGTGGTTATACACGGCCACGCACAGCGACTTCTTGGCCGATTCCTGTCCTATAACGTATTGGTCCAGAAATGCCTTTATGTCGGATGGCTTGTAGTTGAAGTCGGGTGTGGCGCTCTTGCCTGATGATGTTCCTCTTCTTTCCAGTTCCTGCTCTACTATCTCGTGAGCCTGGTCTATACAGTAATTACATATATAGGCGTCCGATCCCTCTATCAGGAGGTCTGTCTCACTCTTGGGGCGCCCGCAGAACGAGCATCTGCTAATTGACTGTTTTGCCATAACTTATATATAAATCTTTTTCTTTATTTACTTGGGTGCAAAATATTTCAGTTTGCAAAGATAGCAAATCCAATAGAATAAAAAAAATAAAATTTTCCTATTCGCCGCTCAGTTGCCTGTATCTCTCGCGCGATTCCACTGCGTACACGCTTCCCGGATAGTCGGCCAGTATCTTCATGTAGTATTTCTTTGCGCTGTCGGCATCATGCAGCACCGTCTCGGCTATCCTTGCGTACTTGTAGCAGGCCTTGTCGGCCAGTATGTCGTAGGCGTATTCGTCGGCCACCTTTTTGTAGTATGTGGCGGCGCTGTCCATCTTATGCTGCCTCTCATATATCATGGCCTTCAGGTAGCATGCCTCGTCCACCAGCGGCGATTGCTTGTGGAATTCCATTATGCTGTCCAGGCTTGCAATGGCCTTTCCGGGTAGGTTCTGATGGTGGTACATGTCGGCCCGGGCATAAATCCTCAGGTCCTTGCTGGCCTCCTCGTTCTCCATTATGGCGCTGGTGGTGTCGCCCGTTATCTCGCTCTCGCGCTCGGCGTTGTCGGATATCAGCAGCGACAGCTCCATGGCGTCGTTGGCCACAAGCTTGGTGGTGGCGGCCTTCAGCACGTCCAGCTGCGATGCCGCCCACTTGAAGTTTCCGGTATAGTATGCTATCCTGGCCTTGCGGAATTTGGCCTCGTCGCCGTATTCGTTCTGCTTGTTGTCGTTCTCCACCTTGGCGTAGGTCATCAGCGCGTCCCAAGGCTCGCCCTTGTATAGCTGCACGTCGCCCAGTTCCAGATACAGCTGAGCCTTCTGTGCATAGTTTATTCCCTGTGTGGCCAGCGCGCGCTCCAGTATCAGCTGTGCCGAGTCGGGCTTGTTCAGGTGGTAGGTCTCTATGCGGGCGTAGTTGGCTATCTCGCCCAGAGTCTTGCTGTTTATTCCGAAATCGGCGAATGTCGACGCGTATTGCGCCTCCAGGTATTTTATCTCTTCTATGTTGCTGATGCTTCCCTCCTTCACCTGCTCATACATCGATTTCAGCAGCCCGAACGACGCCCTCTGGTAATATGCGTAGCCCTTTCCCTTGGCAGCCACGTATTTGTAGGCCTCTGATGCCGACGCATAGTCTTTGGCCGCCAGCGCCTGGTCGCCTATGTTTATCAGCCTCTGTCCCTCCTCGCCCAGACGCTTGTCCAGACCCTTGGCCTGTATTATGGCCATCCTGAAGTTTTTCTTCATTATCTGCAGCCATATCATCAGCTCGGAATACTGAGGCAGCGGATTCTGCTGTATCCTCTGCAGCACGGCGGCGCGCAGTATGTCGTAAAACTCGTTGTTGATGTCGTTGTTTATGTGGTATTGCAGCAGGCTCTCGGTGTTTATCATCTGCGATTGGTCCTTGGCTATGATGTCGAGGGCTGTCTCGCTCATTTTCTTGAAGTTGCGGCTGCTGCTGTATACGGCGAAGAGGTCGCTGCTGTAGTCTTGCCCTGATGCTTCCTGAGCCTTCAGCAGTACCTGTTCGGCCAGGTCTTTCTCGTCGGCGCTCAGCAGCATGTTGGTAAGCTGTATGGCGTTGCCGCGGTCGGTCCTCATGTTCTCCAGGGCCTGGGCGTATTGCTGCTGGGCCTTCTCCAGGTTGTTCTGAGCCTTGTACACGTTGCCCAGTATCACCATGTAGCAGGGGTCGTTCTTGGAGGCTGATACTTGCTTCCTTGCCGCCTTCTCCGCCTTCTCGGTCTCGTTGCCGCGCGTAAGGCAGGTGATGTAGAGGTTGAAGTAGCTCATCGACCTCGACTGGCTGAACAGGCTCTCAAACATGTACGCGGCCTTGTCGTATTCGCGGTTGTTGTAATACGAGTATGCCAGGCGCACGTCGTCGGTGCTCTGGGCATATAGGGCAGGCATCAGCACTATGATGGCTGATATTAATAATATAATGTGTCGCATTTTGTATCTGTGATTTATGAAACAAAGGTAAGAAATTTTTTGTTAGTTTGCAGATAATTCATAATTTTGTAAATAATTAATAAAAATCGATTGATGAAAAATTCATTCTTATTGCTGATACTTGTGTGCCTGGCCGTGCAGGCTGTGGCTCAGTCAGGGGCCGACACCATCAGGGAGTTCCGTGGTGTGTGGGTGGCCACCACCAAGCGCATCGATTATCCCCAGAAGGCCACCACCGATGCCAATTTCCTAAAGGACAATTACTTGAACCTTCTCCAGAAATACAAGGATGCGGGCTACAATGCCGTGGTTTTTCAGGTGAGGCCGGCTGCTGATGCTTTCTACAAATCGGAATACGAGCCATACAGCGAGTGGCTTACCGGAAAGCAGGGCCGCGCGCCGTATCCCGATTTCGATCCGCTCACGTTCATGGTGGAGCGCACACACGCTCAGAAAATGGAGTTCCACGCATGGATAAACCCTTTCCGTGCCGTGGCCACCATTCAGTATGCTGATGTATGCCCCAGCCACATATCCAACACCAGGCCCGAGTGGTTTTTCACGTACGGAGGCAGCAAGTACTTCAACCCCGGAATCCCCGAGGTGAGGGATTATCTTGTAAAGGTGATTGTGGACATCGTGGAGCGATACGATGTGGACGGAATACATTTCGACGACTATTTCTACCCATACCCCGTAAAGGGCGACGACAACAAGTTTGTCGACATCCCCGATGAGGCCGCGTATCAGAGATATAGAGGCAGCTTCAGCAACAAGGCCGACTGGCGCCGAAACAACGTGAACGAGTTTATCCGCGCCTGCAACGAGGCCATAAAGAAGGCCAAGCCTTGGGTGCAGTTTGGAGTGGGACCCGCCGGCGTTTGGCGAAACAAGCGCGAGGACCCCGACGGCAGCGAGACCAACTCGCTTTCGGCCTACGACTATCTGTATGCCGACGTGCTTACGTGGAGCAAAAACGGATGGGTAGACTACGTGGCCCCGCAGGTATATTGGAACATCAACCACAGGTGGAACCAGTTTGAGAAATGCGTGAAATGGTGGAACGACCATGCCAACGGCCGCAACGTCTACATCGGCCTGGGCGCATACAATCAGGAGACTCCCGCCGATGGCTGGAGCGATCCCAACGAGGTGCCCAAGCAGATAAACATAACAAGGAAATTCCCTAACGTTCAGGGCGTTATCGTATACCGCAGCACCACCATCACCAAGAATCCGCTCAACATGGTGGCCAATGTAAAGAATCAGTGTTTCAGCCGCGACGCGCTCATGCCTCTGATGCCTTGGCTCGGTATCAGCCCTCTGGTGCCTGCTCCATCGCTCTTGCAGACCAAAAACCAGTATGTGGTGCACTGGAACCGCAAGACCGACCTCCCCGAGGCCGAGAAACCGATTTATTACTCGGTGTACCGTGTAAAGGGCAAGCATCCGGATTTTGTGCCGTCCGAGAAAAACTTCCTCAAGAATGTCGACAACGGCGACCTCAGGCTCTTCCACAAGGGCAGGGCTCTCTTCCGCCGTCAGTTCTACACATACAAGATTACATCCACCAACCGCTACCACATAGAGAGCGCCCCGTCTAAGGGCATCGTGGTGAAATACAGCAAGAAAGACAAGGTGGAATAGTCCAACTACCAACTACTAACTACCAACTACTAACTACCAACTACTAGCTACCAACTACTAACTACTAAAGATGGACATCACAATATACACCGACGGCGCATCGCGCGGAAACCCGGGTCCCGGCGGATTCGGCACAGTATTACTGGCCGGACCATACAGGCGCGAGATATCAGCCGGATTCCGCAAGACAACCAACAACCGCATGGAGCTTCTGGCCGTGATTATAGGTCTGGAGGCCCTCAAGAAGCCCGGCAACAATGTAACAATATATTCCGACTCCAAATACGTTGTGGACAGCGTGGAGAAGGGATGGGTGTTCGGCTGGATGAAGAAAGGTTTTGCCGGAAAAAAGAACCCTGACCTCTGGAAACGTTTCCTCGATATCTACAGACAGCACACAGTGAAATTTGTCTGGATAAAGGGACACAACGAGACCCCCGAGAACGAACGCTGCGACCGCATGGCCGTGGCCGCCGCCCTCGATACGCCCAACCTCATGGTAGACATGGGTTTCGAGCAGTCAGAGGACAACAATCCGCAGTTGACGATTAACAATTAATTTCAAATTCTTAATTAAATTGCATATCTTTGCACACAAATAATACATATATAAAATGCGACGCAAAAGAACTGGACAAATATACGAGGACGTGCTTATCACCAACATTGCGGCAGAGGGCAAGGCCCTGGCCAAGATTGATGATATAGTATTCTTCATAAAGGGCGCCGTGCCTGGCGACATTGTTGATATCAAGGTAGTAAAGAAGAAAAAGAATTTCCGCGAGGCTGTGGTTACGGCTTTCAAGGAATATTCCAAGGACCGCGCAGTGCCTGAGTGTGAGCATTTTGGCGTGTGCGGCGGTTGCGTGTGGCAAACTCTGCCGTATCAGCTTCAGCTAAAATACAAGCAGCAGCAGGTGGAGGACGCCTTCACTCATATTGCCAAGGTGGAGATTCCCGAGCTTAGCCCAATCCTGGGATCCGACAATCAGTATTTCTACCGCAACAAGCTGGAATACACTTTCGCCAACCAGCGCTGGCTCACCGACGAGGAGATGGACATTCCTGACGAGGAGAAGCAGCTTCAGGGCCTCGGTTTCCATATCCCCGGCCGTTTCGACAAGGTGCTCGATATCAGGAAGTGCCATTTGCAGGCCGATCCTTCCAATGCCATCCGCCTGGAGATCAAGCGTTTCTGCATAGAGCAGGGATTCTCGTTCTATGATGCAAGAGAGCAGGTGGGTTTTCTCCGCAACATCATAATCCGCACTTCAAGCAATGGCGAGATAATGCTGATAGTGGTTTTCGGCGCCGACGACAAGGAAAAGCGCGACCTGCTGATGAGCCACATGGAAAAGACTTTCCCCGAGATTACATCGCTGATGTATTTCATCAACACCAAGTGCAACGACAACTGCGGAGATCTTGAGGCTCAGCTCTTTAGCGGCAAAGACCACATCATAGAGGAGATGGGCGACCTTAAGTTCAAGGTTCAAGCCAAGAGCTTTTATCAGACCAACTCACATCAGGCCTACAGGCTGTATTCTGTGGCCAGGGATTTCGCCAAACTCACTGGCAACGAGGTGGTTTACGACCTCTATACAGGTACCGGCACCATAGCCAACTTTGTGGCACGCAATGCCAGCAAGGTGGTGGGCATCGAGTATGTGGAGGAGGCCATCCAGGACGCCAAGGTGAACTCCAAGCTCAACAGCATCAGCAACACCACATTCTACGCCGGCGACATGAAGGACGTGCTCTCCGACAGCTTCATCGCCGAAAACGGCAAGCCTGATGTTATGATAATAGACCCTCCGCGTGCCGGAATGCATCCCGACGTGGTGGCCACCATCCTGCGCGCCGCCCCTGAGCGCATCGTGTACGTAAGCTGCAATCCCGCCACTCAGGCCCGCGACGTGCAGCTGCTGGATGCGGCCTACAAGGTGCTCAAGATTCAGCCCGTGGATATGTTCCCACAGACCCACCACGTTGAGAATGTGATACTTATGGAGCGTAAGTAATATATGAGAATATTCTTGTCCATATTGTTTTCGGGGCTGATGTCGGGGCTCTCGATGGCGCAAACCACGGTTACAGGCTATCAGCAGCGTGTGCCCGGCAGCAACGCCGAACTCCTTTGCGACGGCATCAGGGTGGACCGCGCCATGCGCATCGACAGCGTGGCCGGATTCCACAACGGATTCTGGATTGTAAAGGGAACCAAGACCGAGAAGGCTTTCTGGACCGAGAGATACGTGCCCAACGCCATAGGCTACGTGCTAAAATCCGGCACCTTCTATGTGTACCCAAATCTGCGTCAGGGTAGCGACACGGCATCAGTAACCATCTGGCTGAAAAAGAATTAACGATGATACTCCATATCGACCTGGATACTTTCTTTGTATCGGTGGAGCGGCTGCTGAACCCCGACCTTGTGGGCAAACCCGTGATATGCGGCCACAAGGGCGAGCGTTCGGTGGTGAGCACCGCCAGCTACGAGGTGCGCAAGTTTGGCGTACATTCCGGCATGCCTATGGTGCAGGCCCTGAGGCTTTGCCCTCAGGCCATCGTGGTGTATTCGGGCCACGGAGTGTATGGCGAGTATTCGCGTATGGTTCAGCAGATTGTGTATGAAAGCGCGCCACTGTATCAGCAGATGTCGTGCGACGAGTATTTCATCGACCTATCGGGAATGGACAGGTTTTTCGATGTGCCCAAGTGGGCCCACGACCTCAGGATGAGAATCATCAGCGAGACCAAACTCCCTATCTCATACGGTCTTAGCATCAATCGCACCGTGGCCAAGATAGCATCAGGACAGGCCAAGCCGATGGGTGAGCTCTATATCCCGGAGGATAAGGTTCAGGAGTTTCTGGACCCGCTTCCGGTAAAGAAAATTCCCGGCGTGGGCGATTCCATTCTGCCCCGCCTCCACAGGCTTGGCATTTCCACTATCGGCGACCTCCGCCGCTATCCCAGAACACTGTTTATCAGCGAGTTCGGCAGATCGGCCGATGTGCTGTGGCTAAAGGCCAACGGCATCGACCACAATCCCGTGGTGCCCAACACCGACCACAAATCGCTATCCACCGAAACCACTTTCGAATACGATGTATCTGATACTCAGCGCCTAGTGGATACCATTCTTATCATGGCTGATACTCTGGCCTATAGGCTCCGTGCGCAGCGCAAAAAATGCACCACCGTGGCCATAAAGATAAAGTATCCCGATTTCAAGACCGAGGAGCGTCAGAAAACGATATCGCCCACCGACTACACCGAAACCATAGCCGCTATGGCCAAGACACTTTTCGACACTTTATATAAAGGACAGCCGGTTCGCCTGATAGGAGTGAGGCTCAACATATCTGCGCAGAACACGATGAACGATCTTTTCTCCTACAATCCCAAGCGCGACACGCTAAATCACACCATCGACGGCCTCAAAGACCGTTTCGGAAGCGATGTTATCAAGAGCGGAAACTCTTTTTAGCTGATACTGCTTCAAAAATTGTAGTTCCCTGAAGCTGTCCAACCGCTTAGTTTTCAGCCGATAGAAAAATATTTGAAAAAAACATTAAAAAAGATTTGGAAAAGGGCTACAAATGTTGCTAACTTTGCACCGCAAAAAGAAAGATAAGTACATTGACAAAGCGGTTACAAAGCAAATGAGACGCATCAATCTTACAACCCCAGCGGGGTTGAATCATTGGTAACCGAGGGTTCAAAAATTGAGCGGAGCGAAAATTTTTAACCCCCGGCTAAAAAAACTCCAAAAAAATTTGGAAGTAATCAGAAAAAGTTCTTACCTTTGCATCCGCAACCGAATCGCAGGATTCACTAAGTTGGCAGTTCGAAA
>JAKSLV010000070.1 GCA_024401025.1 Bacteroidales bacterium | reverse complement strand
AGAACCTCCATTTGTGATTACCCCAGAAGCATTGTATGCTACATTTTTGTTTTCTTCGTATGACGTAATCTTGTAGTCGGTATCTTTTATCAATGTGGAATTTCCCAAATTTACCGTAAAGTCTTTAGGCTCGATTGCAGAGCCGGTGTAAGTCTGGTTTGCAATCACAATTTTAGCATTTGAAAGATCATACGGAACTATAAAACTCTTTGAGTTTGTTGTAGATACATTTCCAGCATTATCGGTGGCGCGAGTGTAGATTTTGTATGTTGTGCCATTTGTTAACGAAGAGATATCTACAGATCCTATAGGTTCTGAATATGTTGTCCATACATCTCCGTCTACAAGATTTCCTTCTTTGATAATGTACTCACATTTATCAATACCTGAGCCGTCTGTTTCATCTTGGCCTAATGCCAAAGAAATTTTCAGAGGATTGCTGGATACAGTGATTGCTCCAGCTTTCGGCGCAGTATTATCTATTCCAATTGTCAATTCCTTGTAGACGGTTGGGTCGAGGGTACAATGGATTTTTGTAGTTGTTGTACCTTCGCTGTTGTAAGTGATGTTGTCGTCGTTGTCTCCGTTGTTTGTTTCTGTATATGCTTTTGTGTCTTTAAGATTTAATGTAGCATTCTGAGCCCAGATTGTCCCGTCGATCTTAGAGATTTCCTTGCTTTCTTTTTCCCCACCTACTGTGTAATCAAGTACTGGGTCTGAGATGGTTAAATTGATAGTGATTTCTTGGGTGTACTGAGTAGAGTTCTCCTTGGTTTCAACAAATGTATAACCATCTTTAAGTTTGCCAGTAATTTTGTACGAATTTACAGCTTCTTTGCCTGTGAGGTTTATCTGTAAATTGTTGCCGACCCATTCTGTGATATCATTTTTGCCAAAGTCAATCATATCTTGGGTGAGTCCTGCTACGGAGAAGACGGTATTTTTGTATTCTTTTCCCTTGAGGGCGCTATAGTTGTTGGTTTCTGGCATAGGGAATGCCATCGTCCACGTAATATCACCATGGGCTATTTCCACATCGGCATAGTCCTTATTATCAGGAACAAACTTGATTTTGTATTCGTTTTCCGAAGGAATATCTTTCAAGTTTTCTTTATCAGTATCTGGTGTGTACACAAAACTACCTGGAACGTTTTCTTTGTTGTAGGTTGCTGTGCCTTCTATGCTAATGTTTTCAGCTTTGTTTTCGCTGTTGTATACAAAAGAGGCTTTCACACCACTAACCTCTGTTTTGTACTTAACGTCGAAATACCTGATAGTATTTTGGGGTCTTTGGCTTGGTGAGTTGCCTACCTTGTCGGTAGCGAATCCAAATATGTAATATCTGCCAGGTGATTTAAACGTTTCCTTAAAACTGATTGTGCCGTTTCCGTCTGCTTTACTGGAAGTTTGATATGTACCTGGAGCGCCGCCTCTGACATTAATGTTATAATAAATCCAATCTATACCCGAGTTTTTCTTTATGTTTTCGTCGGTGTAGTCCTTGGCAGTTAGTGTAAATGTTGTTTCTTCGTTTGCAAAGACTATTTGACCGTTTTCTATGTTGCAACCTGTTATTGGACCAGGCGCAGTCTTATCTATATTCACATTCCACGTCAGAGTCTCATTTCCGCCACCAGTATAATAGATCTTTTTAGTATTCTCGCCTTCTTCATCTATTGTAATATCTTGACATTCTTTGAGATCCTCATTCTCGCTGATGTAGATACCTGTCATATATTCCAGTTTATCTTCTAGACCATTCTGACCCAAGCTTTGTGTTATGTATGCAGCCATCAAAGTGGCGGATTCTTTCAGCCAAAGGGTGTTGGTTTGGGCAGTACTCTTGCTGTTGAATGATGAAAGTGGCTCTCTTACTGTTCCACTATTTCCATTTTCATCTTTACCTTCATATTCCACAAGCAGCTCCTTAACGTATACAGTAAGGGTAAATGTGCCATCGACGTTGTTTGTGAATACATATTGCTCCTCGTTTGCGCTCTTTACTTTTATTGTGTAAGTGCCAACTTGAGCAGTGGGATCTATGAGGATAGAAGTGCCATCGACAGTGAGAGATGCATCCCCTGCTACTTTTTCCAATTCTATTTCGAGGGTGCTTTCTTCGTATTCAGGAGTTACCTTAACTTTGTTTTGGGCATCCGCATTTCTTACTACGTATACAAGGGCGTTTTGGTTAGTCAGCATCTTTGGGTTCATTATATAAGTTACCTCGCCGCTGCCATACTCGTATGTGTAGCTTGTAGATCCTGCCTCCGTGTATTTTACGGTACAATTCTCCAAGTCGTCAATTTTTGTGAGTATTTCTGTGCTACTCTTGGGGGTGCCGTTCTCGCCAAAGACAGAAAACGCTCCGCTTGTTATCGGATTGTCCATGTCGTCGCCGAAATACCAGCTGATTTCGCCGATTGTGGAATTGTATTCGAAAATACCGGTAAGGGTAGGGGTTACAGAAAAGCTGAGGTCTTGTATGAGAGTTCGGTTGTGGAGAGCGTCTGTGGCGTATATGTTTAGCCAATACGCACCTTCATTTACAGGTGCCTCAATTACGACAGGTTCTCCAGTTGCACCCTGATTTCCATTAGTGCGTAGATATCTGGTGAACATTCCCATATCGGCATCCTCGTATGGATTTGTTGTTCCCTCTATCTTATAGAAAATTGAATCTATTGCGATGGCGTCCACACATTTAATGGTGATTTTGGAGCCTCCGGGTATGGAGGTTTTTATTGGCTCTCCATTGTCGTCCAATACTGTTATTTTTGGACTGTCATTATCTATTAAAAAATCAAATGATTTCTCGTTTTCTGTTCCCTTTTGGTAATATGCAGTATACTCGCCGTCTTTGCTATAATCGTAAACTTGATTGCCATTTTGATATACTTCAACATCCCCATCGAATGTTATGTCCTTACATTCTATTCTTGTTGCTATTTTATCAAATCTGAATGTCTTTATATGGTCATTGAAGTTATTGTTTATTGAACTGTTGATGGTTACGTATACGTCTCCTGACGCATCGGGGTTGATGATTTTTATGGATGTTTTACCTTGATTGCCCACAAGATTTATGTATGACTTATATTCAGGTACACAGGATACTTCCACTTCCAATTCATCGCCCTTGTTGTTCATAAAATAATCGCCGTCGTTGAAATCGATTGAGAATTGTCCATTGACATTAGCACCCTCGTTTGTATGTGCTGTATTAGTGCTGAAGCGTGCGATACTAGGATCATTGCAACTCATCTCGAAATATCCTGCCATTTGGGATGGAATGTTTGCATAGGTTTGGGTCATCCAACCATAGTCTCTGAAACTATAATCCTCCGTCATGTAATATTCATCGGGAAGATCCCATCTGATGGTGCGTTTAGATATATTCTTTTTTAGCTTGAAGTTGTTGTATTCCTTTGAAATAATATATGTAATTTCTACAAAATCAGGTATCAGGTCCGAATTATCAGTTAATGATATGCTTAATGTTAAGCCATCAGTATCGATATCCTCCTCAGTGCCTTCGGTTGAGCAAGGTATCACAGCTTCTTGGTCAAACTCATCTTCGTCTTTGCCGCTGATGGTCCAACTGATTTTCGGATTGGGCGAATATCTGTTGTAGGCAGCTTCCTTGCCGTTTATCACCACAGGCTTGTCGGTGGCGGCGTCTTTGGCCTCCAGTATGTACTGACCGTTCTCTATCATCTGGGAAAGACTTCTGTCCCACTCGCCAGTTATGGTGAGGGTTATATCCTTGAGCTCTATTCGGGTGTCAACGTAGTTGCCGCTGTTGTCTTTCTTTATGTATGGTTTTACCTCAATGTTGTTTTCGTTGATGTTATCGGTTTGTTTTTTGGCAACTATTGATAATGGGGCATCTACATATAACTTGTTGTATTGGTCTGGGTCGTAGACGATGCCTGTGCCCCATTCGCATTTTATTGTATTATCGCCTTCTCCTTCTGCAAAAACTAGCAAATCGCAGTCCTCCGACTTTATTGCGAAATCGTTGTATCCGGTAATGGAGGCGCCCAGCAAGTGTATCTGGGTGTAGCCGGAGCAATAGATGGGGCCTTGGATATCGCTTCCGTTCTCGAGGTACAGGAAGGTGGAGCCACGGCTCTCTATTGCGTAGCTGGTAGTGCTGAAGGTGTTTTGGTAAACTTCCACATTGCTTAGGGTAAGTTCCAAGATTGAGTACGAATCATCGGTTGTAATCTTGTGCCAGATGGTTCCGTTTTGGATGGTGATGGCGCTTGTTTGTCCATGGTTTATCACGAGGTCGGCCCATAGGGTGTTTCCTCCCAGGTCCAGGGTGTAGTTGCCCGATGGCAGTGTAAGCTCGTCGTCGGATGCCATGTAGGTGCGCAGCATCTTTATTGTTGGGTTGTCTGATGCGCTGTTTTGCATCAGCACCAATGCCTCGGTAAGAGTTTTGCACTCCACGCCGTCTACGGCAAAGTAGTTTTGTCCCCATGCCGCCGGACTTCCCAGCAGCAGGATTGCAAGCATGGCTATCAGGCGCCATGCTCTTGTTTTCTTTAATGTGCTTTTAGCTTTCATATTTATGTGTTTTTTTGTTTATTTTTCTGTATCTGTTTATCAGAGAATACATTTAGCCAATGTAATCTTGCTGCAAAAGTAATATTTTCTATATTTTTATGCAAATATTCTTTATGCAATTATCGAATTTTTTTAGGTATTTTTTTTGCGTTTTTTTTGCTGTTATCTGCAAAAAATGTATTACATTTGCATTACCTGTTTTACACAACTATTTCAAGCAACAAAGCATGCAACTGAAAGCCGGATATTTCACCAGCGGTATCGAGACTCTAAGGTCTTCTGATACAATGGCTTATAAGGTGGATTCACTTATGGAGAATCTCTCGTATTTCGATCTCGATACCAATATGGAGCTCGCTGATACGTGCGACGATCCCGCCGTGGCCCTTATGTACAACATAGTGTCGCGAGGCACTCCCACATACGCATCGCAGTTTGTGGAGGACATCCTGTCCACTACCATTGGCAAAACCCTGAAGCGCATATCCGACAACGGCACCATCTACCGCGACATTCAGAAACAGGAGGTCCGCGATATGGTGTTCCGCGCCCTGCATGTGGTGGATCCAAGGGTGAAGCCTCAGCTCCCCAAAAACGGCGGCGCCAAGGCCCGGGAGGCATACAGATTCCTGCTGGAGGGCGCTGTGCCGGCCGTGGGCGACTATATCTGGCAGCTGGCCGAAACCAAGCGCAGCTTCAGCAACATGTTCAGATTCTCGCGCCGCCTGCGCAGAGAGCTGGACGCCCTTAAGGCCGACCCCAATTTCGAGTTCCTCTCTCAGGAGTGCGACCTCAGCTTCCACGCCCCATACAGCACCAACACCGCCGACGATGTGGTCTACCAGTTCAACGCCGACCGCAACGGCATCGACACCACCGACTACATCACCGAGGAGCAGATTTCGGCATTGCTCCAGAGTATCAACGTGCAGGGCCGTGTGATAGTGCGCGACTCGCAAAACCCATACGACCGCACCGAGGAGCTCACCAACTTTACCATGTGCGAGTATTTCGACATGATAAGGCAAAACTACGAGAGCCCCCTCTACAACACCGAGGACGGCATAGAGGCGCTTCAGCTGGCCCTTACTCCGCTGGCCATTGCCCGCGTGCAGAAGGTGGTGCTGGAGGCCGTAAACTCGGGAACCCTAAGCCTGGAGGCCAAGAGCTGGCACATCTGCGTGATAGAGCGCGACGTGCCTTGCGCGTTCCTTGCCATTGAGGACCTCCGCCAGCATTTCAACAGATTCTTCACTCTCGAAAACCGTGGACGCAAGTTCCCACAGGTGAAACTCGAGATTTTCCATACTCAGGAGTTTGAGAGCACCGAGCTCAACCTCCTCTACCAGGGCAGCCGCGACGACATCTCGGAGTTCAACCCCCTGCGCCGCTACGACCTCCTCATCGACATCTCCGTGCTGCGCCGCGCCGGTTTCGATCCCGAGGTGCCGCCCACCATCACCGACAGGTACGCCGTTATCAGGAGCAGCAAGTCGCCATCGGCCGATACAAGGCTCCTCTTCTGCGACTACATATCATACGATATCGAGCAGGCTCCCAAGCATCAGCCCGTGGATGAGGATTCTGAGGCTGAGGCTGATGCTGATGCTGATGCTGATGCCGACGATTCCGACAACGACTGCTACACCGAGCAGGCTCCCAAGCATCAGCCCGATGATGAGGACCCTGATGCTGAGGCTGATGCTGATGCTGATGCCGACGATTCCGACAACGACTGCTACACCGAGCAGGAAGACGCCATGAGGTTTTTCCTGAAAAACCTTTTCGCCAAAAACGATTTCATGGAGGGCCAGATAGAATCCATACGCCAGCTGCTAAATGGCAACAACCTGCTGCACGTATCGGGCCCGGCCACCGGCAAGACCCTCATAATGCTGTTTGCCGCGCTCATGAAACCGGGCTACAGCTTTGTATTGCCGCCCACCATAGCGGTGATGGAATCGCAGTTCAACACCCTGAGGGGCCGCCGCATCGACAGCTGCTTCTACATAAGCCCCGTGCTCCAAAACTCCTACAACCGCACAATGGCTGTAAAGGAGGTGGTGGACGGACACTCGCTTGTAACACTGATATCGCCATCGCTGGTGCACGATCCATACATCCGCAACGTGTTTGCCGGAATCAACCAGCGCAACATACCGATATACTTCATAATGCTGGACGAGGCTCAGCGCATATCGCTCCAGACCTCCGAATACAGGGCATATTATCAGGACATCAGGAACATAATAGCCGGCAATTTCGATGCCGACAACACACAGATGCTCCGCATAGGCGCCTTTACCTCCACCATGGAGGGCAACGTGCAGAAAGAGATTGCCGAGAAACTGTGTACCGATGCCACTGTTTTGCTCTCTGATACTTTCGCCAGCCTCACCAGCCTTCCGGTGGCCATCCACGAGGTGGACCTCAGGGGCCTGGGCAACACCGACGATCTGGCGGCTTATTCCCTGAAACTGAAGCGTCAGGAGCTGGAGACAATGCTGGCTCCCGTAATGAGGAAGCATCAGAACTCCAAAGCCCTGATACTAAGCACCACTCCGCCCTACGACTCGGTGGATGTGTATGGCGAGAGCAACAGGGTGTGCGATATGGATACCGCCCACTATCTGGGCGACATCGACGAGGCATACAACCCCGTGAGCAGCTCGGTGGCATACCGCAGCATGAAGGAGCTGGACCGTTTCTGCTCCAACGCCAACACACGCATACTGGCCGCCACATACACGGCCGGGCTGGGAATGCACGCATCAGGGCTAAAGAGAATAATACACATAGAGCCGCCCCTATCGCTCGACCAGTTTTGCCGGGCCAACGGACGCGGCATGAAGGGCGACAACGTGCAGGTGGACCTCTACATGAACACCGTGCCCACAAAGTTCCTGGACCTGGACACCAATTTCGACACCGCCGCCAACCTGAGGAGGCTGGGCCTGCTGACTCCCGGCGCCGGAAAGGAGAAAACCGTGATTGCTGGATTGCTGGACGGCGTGGTGTTCCCGATAAGGACCGACCGCAACAACATCATAGACGCCGTGTACAACGAGTTTGGCGTAGAGATAGATACCGACACCGAGCCTATGGTGCACCCGTATCAGCTATACATATATTCCAAGGGCCGCGAGAAGAGCTACGGACACATCGACTTCCGCACCAGGAAACTCCACATGCCCGAGATGCAGTACGACCAGCCGCTGGCTGAGAAGCTTCAGAAATATATATACGACGTGATAGCCGACAACACCGCCGACCCTCTGGCGTATCTGGAGACCATGGAGACCGAGTTCCCATCCGAGGAGAACGACGGCATACAGACCGCCATCGACGCCATACTGGAGGGCAGGAAGGCCACGGTGCAGATTCCGTTCTACAACAACGCCTTCCAGGAGGCCGCCCACCTGCTATCCTCTAATCTGGAGGCCGATGTGGACCACACCACCGTGCAGCGCTGCTACAACCGCACACGCAGCCTGGAGGATTTTGAGCGCATGCTGGCCAACGACTACGGAATCCGCCCCAAAAACCTGGAGGAGACCAAGCGCAGGCAGCTGGCCGCAATGTACGGCAAGTTCCGCAACAAGAGGGACACTCTGCTGGCTGTTTCCAGGATGAAGGAGATCGACATCATCGACGATTACCTCGTGAACGCCGCCACCGGCATTGTTACCGTATCGCTCACCAAGCACAACAAGGATTTCTACCGCATGAAGCTGATGCCGATACTTCAGCGAAACCTCACACGCGAGCGCATGCTGTCGTACATTTCGGCAATAGAGGAGGAGAAGTTCCTGAAGATGGAGAGCTACACCAACGTGCTTATCGACTTTTTCTACAACGAGATTTATCCGCTATACGAGAAGTCGGCCATGGATACTTCCAAGTTTTTCGCCACCGTGCTTCAGAAACAGAAGGAGGGCACAATATCCACCAAGCAGATTGCCGAGAATCTTGACAGCTATTTCAAGTCGAGGTTCAAGTGCAAGTTTGTGTACGACGGCGACGACACTCTGGCCGAGAACCCTCAGAACGTCGACAAGATTGTGGGCATCATCGACCGCGTGGGCAGCAACATCAATCAGCTGATGAACCTTCAGGCCTCCATCGACCTCTCGGTGCCTGAGAACAGGACTCCGGCCAACAAGATCATCTACGGATTCTGCGATCTCTTCACCAGCCGCGATGCCGGCGCGCAATCAAGGTTCAACGCCTACTCGCACATCAGCGAGGGCCTTCTGGATTTCCGCCGCAAACATTCCACACAGGAATTCAACGAGGAGCTGGAATCCATCACCAACAAGATTACATCGGAGAATTTCGACCTTAAGGACGAGGCCGGCGAGGTGATGGCCATTCAGATGCAGAGCCAGTGGCTGAGATGGTTCAACAGCCAGGTGCTGAAAATACAAAATTCGTAATTCGTAATTCATAATTTGTAATTAAAGATATGAAAGAATTGATCAACAACGAGCTGGCACAGCTGCAGAAGGATTTGGAAAACCTTCAGTCGGCTTCCAGAATGATAGCCCAGGCCGGCGAGGCCAGCAACGGCGTTATTGCCGAGGCCAAGGGCATTCACGAGGATTTCGCCAAGAATCTCGAGAGCCTGACAAAACTCTACAGCGAGTATCTGGAGGCCGCCAACAAGCAGAGCAGCCAGAACCAGCTGATGGTGGTGGACCACGTGAAGAAAACCATCACCGACCAGAGCGCCATCCTCGACAAGTACTCGCAGCTTGTGGAGACCAGCAACAACAATACCCAGTCACTCTACGACAAGGCTGTGGCCTCGCAGGAGAAATCCATCAACAAGCTCATGGACGATACCACCAAGAAAGTGGACACCGTAAAGGATACTTACCTGAAGCAGTCGGCAGAGACCGGCAAACTCCTGAGCTCGTATCTGGAGCTTGCGCAGAGCACCGCCGAGCTCAAGGGCAAGATAGAGGCCGTGGATTTCCCAAAGCGTCTCGACAACCTGGCCAACAGCGGCAGCGCCATCTCCGAGGAGTACGTTAAGCTCAGCAAGAGCTATCAGGCCGTAAAAACCGATTACGACACTCTGGCCGCCAAGGTTTCCGACATGGAGACATCAATGGCAAAGCTCTCCGACACTCAGCGCGCCCAGGACGAACAGCTAAAGAAGATTCTGGAGGCCGCCAGCAGCGACAAGACCCTCCGTCAGGCCAAAACCAACAGCGACACCATTTCCTCGGTAAAGACTCTGGCCGTGGTGATAATGATACTGCTGATAGTGGCCATAGCCGGTTTGGCATACATCATCGTAAAGTAATTTCCGCACTGATTCCGCACAGATAACACTGATAACACTGATTCCAACACAGATTTTTTTATTATATAAAATGATCTGTGTTGTCAGTGTTGTCTGTGCGAAAACTATATTTCGTATATCCCCTTAAGTTGATAGGATAACAAAAAAGGCTGCCGAAACTCATTCGGCAGCCTTTTTTTATATTAATTATTGATTATGAGAATCTTACTTCTCCTCGTCCTTCTGGAACACCTTGTAGCAGAGGCCTGCGCAGCCTGCGCCTACCAATGGAGCCACGATGAAGAGCGGGAGCTGAGTCAGTGCGAGACCATTGTCAGAGAAGATAGCCTGGCTGATAGAGCGGGCTGGGTTTACAGAAGTGTTGGTGAGAGGAATAGAGATCAAGTGGATGAGTACCAGTGTAAGACCGATGGCGAGACCAGCGTTGATGCCGGCGCCCTTCTTGTCGGTAGCACCCAGGATCACCATGAGGAAGAGGAATGTGAGAACAGCCTCTGTAAGGAAGGCACCGCCCATACCGCAATCGAGGTAGCCGTTGGCCTTGTCGGCATCAGAGAAGAAATCGCCGTAGCCGTTGGCGGCAAATGTGCCGAGGTCCATGCCGCAGCTCTTGCAGATGATGGCCAATACGCCGGCAGCTATGATGGCGCCCACAATCTGTGCGCCCCAGTAAGAGAACATGTCCTTGGCGCTCATTCTGCCGTTTACAAAACAGCCGAAAGATACTGCAGGGTTAAGGTGTGCGCCGCTGATGTGGCCCAGGCCGTATGCCATTGCCACTACTGTAAGACCAAAGGCGATGGATACGCCAAGGAATCCTACGTGGCCGAAGAGTGCTGTACCGCAGCCGCCTGCCACCAATGTGAATGTGCCGATGCACTCGGCGATGAGTTTTTTAGTAAGTCCGTTCATAATTAGTGCTTTTTTATGTGAATAATGAATTTTGTTATTAGTTTTAATAATCCGAAATTATACAACATTTTTGTAATCTCCAAATTTTTTTTCAACAAAATTCTACAAATTCTCTATAATGTATTTTATTATTTTGCCATAGAGGTGCAATCGGGTGTTGCCGCCGTATATTCCGTGGTTTTTGTTGGGATACACCATCATGTCGAAATCCTTGTTGGCCTGTATCAGCGCCTCGCTGAACACCATTGAGTTTTGCGGATGCACGTTGTCGTCGGCCGATCCGTATATCAGGAGCAGCTTTCCCTCCAGCTTGTCGGCGTATTTTATGGGCGCGTTGTCCTTGTATCCGGCGGTGTTCTTGTCGGGCAGGCCCATGTAGCGCTCGGTGTATATGTTGTCGTAATATTCCCAGCTCTCCACGGGTGCTATGGCAATGCCCACCTTGTAGCTGCCGGCGCCGCGGGTCATCACGTTGCTAGCCATGAAACCGCCGTAGCTCCATCCCCAGATGCCCAGCCTCTGTCCGTCGATGTATTCCTGCTTGCCCAGGTATTTGGCAAAATCCACCAGGTCCTGAGTCTCCAGGTTGCCCAGCTGTCCGTAGGTGCATTTCCTGAACTGGCTGCCCTTGCGTCCCGTGCCTCGGGTGTCGGTGCAGGCTATTATGTAGCCCTTCTGAGCCAGCAGCTGATGCCAGTTGTATTGGAATTCGTCGTTCACCTCCTTGGAGTTTGGCCCGTTGTATCCCACCACCAGCACGGGGTATTTCTTCTTGGGGTCGTAGTTGGCGGGCTTTATCATGTAGGCGTCAAGCTCGGTGCCGCCGCTGTTTTTCCATGTAAAAAACTCCCTGTACATCTCGCCGTATTTCCTTACGGTGGCCGTCAGCCTCTCGTTGTTTTCCAGAGTCCTGATGCTTT
Source organism: Bacteroidales bacterium (assembly GCA_024401025.1). Taxonomy (GTDB): domain Bacteria; phylum Bacteroidota; class Bacteroidia; order Bacteroidales; family UBA3824; genus UBA3824. The sequence goes on along the minus strand of JAKSLV010000070.1, from coordinate 1,365 downwards.
TGCCATTGCTGCGGTTTACGGTTACGGTCATAGGCTGTCGGGCCGAGCTGTGGAAGTTTATGAAATACTTGTAGTTGCTGGAGAATTCGGCGTCGTTGCTTCCGTCCATCTCCGATATCTTCTGTATTTTTTTTCCGCTGATGCTTGCCGAGTATATTGCGGTCTGCGTGGTGTTGCCGCCCACGCCCTTGTAATACATGGTTTTGCTGTCGTCGCAGTATCCGTATGGCTCTATCACCTCGCGGTCGCCCGATGTTATGGCGTTCAGGTACTTGCCCGAAATGTCGTATCTGTGGAGCTGACGGTTGCCGGTCTGCTCGTTCATCAGCACAAACTCCTTGCCCTGGTTTATGAAGATTATGTTCCTCATCACCTCTTCCTCTATGTATTGGGAATCACTCAGCTCGAAAAACTTTGTGGTTTTGCCGTCGCGGGTGTCCAGCTTCAGCAGCTCCAGCTTGTTCTGAAGCCTGTTCATCCTGCTGATGCAGAGGGTTTTGGTGTCGGCTATCCACTGTATGCATGGCACATAGATGTCGGCATCAGGGCCCAGGTCGGCGCTTATGGTTTCGCCTGTCTCTATATTATATATGTGTACTGATACTGCCGAATTGGCCTCGCCCACCTTTGGGTACTTGTATTCGTAGTTTACGGGATATTGGGCGTCGGGATTGTATCTCATCGAGAAGTTGGCGAAATATTGCAGAGTGTAGCTCTTCACCTGGCTCTCGTCGAATTTTATGTAGGCCAGATACTTGCCGCAGGGCGAAAACTCGTATGCCTTGTTGAATTCGAACTCCTCCTCGTACACCCAGTCGGGCACGCCGTTTATAATCTTGTTTACCTCGCCGTCGGTGGTTACCTGGCTTATGCTGCCTGTTTCAAGGTTCTTTATCAGGATGTTGTTGTCGATAACGAAGGCCACCTTGTTGCCGTCGGCCGATAGCGATGCCATGCGCTGAGGCTTGGGATATACCGGCCTTGCGTATCCGCTGTCGATATCCAGCACGTAATAGTTGGCGGTAAACGATCTGCGGTAGATGGGGGTCTCGTCGGTGTAGTATAGGATTTTCTTCTCGTCGGCGGAGAACTCGTAGCCGTCGGTATTGGCCGGAAGGTTGGCCACCACGCCCTCGCTAAGCCCGGTCTCGTAGCTGAATTTCTCCACTCTGCCGCGGCTAAGTGTGGTGTATTGTGTGCCGTTGCTCATCGACCTGATGCCGTACACCGATCTCTGATAGAATGTTCCATAGATGCAGTCCTCCAGGGTGATCTCCTGATGCTGCTGTGCCATGGCCTGATGCTGCCCCAGCACTATCACTGACGCTAATAATATCTTACGAAGCATTTTCGATTTTCGATTTT
>JAKSLV010000007.1 GCA_024401025.1 Bacteroidales bacterium | reverse complement strand
TTGTAGAGGCCGCCAATGGCTTTCTTGAAAATCTTCTTGCTGATACCGAACTCCTCGAAAATCTCCTCGGGGCTCGATTTGTCGGTGAGGGCCATAAATCCGCCGTTCTGCTTAATGCGCTCGTAGATTTCCTGCTCGGTGGCGTCCACAACCTTAACGCTCGATTTCTCGAGCATCATATCTATGCGGTTGTCCTCGCGGATATTCTTTACGTAGGCGTAGGTGTAGTCGCCGGATTTTACGGGACGGAAAAGTTCGTTGTTGTAGATCATTCCCCAGTGCTTGTGGTCCACGATAACACGGAATCCGAGGTCGGTGCGCTGAGCCACAAAGATATCGCACTTGTCGCCGGGCTCGTACTCAGGCTCCTCGTCGCCCATAAACTTGGCGAGTTTCTGAGAGGCCACTATACGCTGGCTTACCTCGTCGAGGTAAACGTAAACGAAGTATTTCTTGCCCACGAAGAATCGCTCCTTCTGCTCCGATTTGGGCACAAAGAGATCCTTGTCCAGTCCCCAGTAGAGGAAAGCGCCGAGGCTGTCGGCCTGCACGCACTCCAAGTAGGCGAAACGGTTGATCTCGGTGTATGGGTGCTGAAGCGTGGCTATCAGACGGTCCTCGCTATCGAGGTAGATGAAAGCCTCTACCTGAGTGCCGGGCTTGGTATCGGCGGTAAGGTATTTGCTTGGCAGGAGAATCTCGCCGAGATCCTCGCCATTGAGGTAAGCGCCCTGAGGGGTAAGCCTCAGGACCTCCATATTGTTGGTATATCCTATTTCTATCATAATGTATTCAGTTGTGTGTTGTTATTGAATAAAGAAAACTATCAAGCCGGCGGCTACTCGCCACCCTTGTTTGGGTAATCGTCGGGCTTGTGCGACTTGCGGTCGAGCTGTAGATACGGATACGCTCTCGTTATCAGATAAACGCTGGCTCGCGACATCCTTGAAAACTTGGCGTCGGGAGGCAGAAACTTGGCGTGCTCCTCTATCTTGAAAATGGTTACCAGGAAAACGGCAGATATCAGATAATACTTGGCCGCACCGAAAAACGCCCCGAGATACTTTGCGGAAGTCCCCAGGGCGGTGCTCTGAAGCATCACCTGAGTATGGAAGGTAACCCTGCTGATAAGGAACACCAGGCCAGCTACAAACAGCACAGTCATGATGATAATGGAGAACAGATCAGGCACATCGCTTCGGGGCTCCAGGTAGCCGAATATGTACTTGGAGATATTAACGCAGATAGTAAGCCACACCAACACTGCGAAAAAGCCGATGCACTCCACTATCACGCCGCGCTTGTAGCCTATTATCGCGCCCACAATCACCAGCACGCCGATAACGAAATCCACACCACTGCCCAATGGGATAGTGATAGTGGCAGATGAATCAAGAAGTATTGCTAAAGTATTCATCATATCCAATACGTTTATGTCAGTAAATAAAAATCAAGCTTTCAACAACTTGGAATACGGGATGGCCTTAAAGGTGTATCCATCCAGCGTATATCTTTTCAAGGTCTGCTCCAGGGCGTAGCGCTGGTTTTGCAGGGCCTTCAGGTTGTCGTGGAAAACAATGATGGCGCCCGTAGAAACGTTGTCCATCACATTCTGGAGACACCTGGCGGGTGTCACACGCTGGTCGTAGTCCTTGGTGAGGATGTCCCAGAGAATAATCTTGCGGTCCTTGCAGAGCTCCAGGGTCTGCCTGCGTTTCATCCTGCCGTGGGGCGGGCGGAAAAGGTTGCTGTCTATCAGCTCATCGGCCTTGCGCACGTTTTCGAGATACTCCTCGTTGCGCGTAAGGATGCCCTGAAGATGGTTGTAGGTGTGGTTTCCCACGCTGTGGCCCTCGTCCAGAATGCGCTTGTATATTTCCGGATACTTGCGCACATTATCGCCCACGCAGAAAAACGTGGCCTTGGCATCATACTTGGCCAGGAGGTCCAGCGTGCCGGGCGTCATCTCGGGGATGGGGCCGTCGTCGAATGTCAGGTAGAGCACCCTCTCGTCCTCGTTTTCGGGCACCAGTTTCCAAGTGTAACGCTTGAAGAAATGCCGCACTATCTCTGGCGGATGTACTATGAAATCAGGCATATCTGTAGTATTGTTTTTTTTTACACATCAAATGCTCTCGTCGAGCAAAAACATGAATATCTGCACCAGCTGTTTCTGGCTGTCGCTCATGCGCATATACATATCGTAGAAGCTCTTGCTGTCCACGGTGCCGGCAGTTACATTTGTAAGCAGCGGCACGTTCCTTAGTATGTCGGCAAACTTTAGTGCGTACCTTCTGGCATAATCGGCATCGCCGTTCTCGCGCAGCTGCCTTACCACCTCGTGGGCCAGCGCCGCCGATCTGTCGAAATCTGTCTGCACCAGCTCCGCCATATCGCCGCCAAGGCTTGTGAAATACCTCAGGTCCTGGAAAATCTGCTCGCCCAGCGCGTCCATCACGCTACGGGCCTTGTCGCTGCATCCGGTTCTGTAGTATATCCTGGCCATCTCCACATCGTAATACGATGGCGCCACCAGATTGCGGGGCATCACCTTGTAGCATCTGTCGGCCACCTCTACGGCCTTGTCGTTGTTGCCACGGTCCACATAGGCGCCGGCCAGTCGGCAGAATCCGTTCTTCACGTTCATCAGCATCCTCAGGTTGTTCTCGTCCAGATACACGCCGGGGTTGTCGATGCCGCCCCAGGCAAACTTCTGACAGTATGCGCTGTACATGATGTCGGGATCCACATATCCGCGCTCGCCGTTTGCGGGTTTGGTCTCCACCGGCACCAGCCTGTAGGCAAGGCCGTCCAGCCGGAAATATTTGTCAAGGCCCTGATACGCCTCGTTGCCCACCGTAATGGCGAAATACACGGGGCGCTCCCAGTTGTTGTGGGCCAGAATGTCCAGCACCATCAGCTCGGCCTTGCGGATGTATCCGCGCGGATGCTTCCACACCAGGCGGTCCACAATCCTTGCGGTATCAGCCCCGGCCACAGTGCCGCTGGCTATCACGCGGGCCTTGTCCACGGGCAGCATGTAGTTTAGCGTAGGCACAAAATCCACCTTCTCGCCGTTATCCATTACGGCCTTGCTGTTCTCGGAATCGTCGGCTATCAGGTCCACAATGGCATCCAGCGGCACGGGCTCGCGGCATATCTCGGCCACCAGCAGGTCCATGTCGTTTTTCAATGTGCTGATGCTTCCCCTATCCACACCCAGCTTCTCGGGCTGCTGGGCCAGTCCGTTTATGAACCTGGCCATCTGCACGGGCTGGTCTTTTAGCTGAAGCTTGTTTACCACGGCGTCGTAATCGCCGGGCAGCGCCTTCTGGAAACCGCTGTTGCCCAGCAGCTCCAGCAGTTTGCCATGCACGGCGTCCACCCTCTGGGCGTATTTGGGCAGGTTGGTCTCGTATTTCTGGGCAAAAAACATGTTGGGAACCTCGTTGTGGTATACCACGTCGCGGCTGCCCTCCACCAGCTTGTCGCTGCTGATGCTTATGGGCAGCGGATTGCTGAGGTAGGCCTTGCGCCTCATCTGGTTTATGTACCAGTGGGTGTTCAGGTAGGCCAGGTTCACCACCCTTACGTCGGTCCTGATGCCTTCCACCTCCTGAGCATACCAGAGAGGGAAGGTGTCGTTGTCGCCATTGGTAAACAGTATTGCGTTGGGCGCGCACGATTCCAGATAGTTTTTGCCGAAATCGCGTGCGGTGTATCGGCCCGAACGGTCGTGGTCGTCCCAGTTCTGTATGGCAAGTATCAGGGGCCCGCACACTATGGACAGCATCAGGGCTACTGATGCCGACGCCACGCTGCGGCCCACATACTTTTCGGCCACCCTGCACAGAAACGCCATGCCGAAACCCACGTACATGGCAAACGCGTAGAAACTGCCGGCGTAGGCATAATCGCGCTCACGGGGCTGATACGGTGTCTGATTGAGGTACACCACAATGGCGATTCCCGTCATGAAGAAAAACAGGAACACCACCCAGCAGTACTGTCGGCCGTCCTTGCCCGACATGAGCATGTATAGCACGCCGAAAATGGCAAGTATCAGGGGCAGAAAGTAATACTTGTTGTTGCCCTTGTTGTTTTGGAGAGCATCAGAGAGCAGGCCCTGATCGCCCAGGCGCGCGTTGTCGATGGAGGGTATTCCCGATATCCAGTTGCCGTGTATCGGGCTGTTGTCATGACCCTGTATGTCGTTTTGGCGGCCTATGAAATTCCACCACAAATACCTGAGGTACATGTAGTTGATCTGATAGCGGAAAAAGAACGCCAGGTTTTGCCCGAAGGTGGGCTTTGCGGCGGTGTTTTCCAATCCGGCCCAATACTGATATCCCCTCACGTGCATGGGATCGGGGCTGTACATGCGCGGGAAAAACGTGGTGGAGCCCGGCTCGTATATGTGCACCGGCTTGTGGTCCACTATCTCGTAGCGTCCGTTGCGCTGTATGTATGTGGGGCTGCCGTCCTCGTAACGCTCTATCACAGAGTTGAAATACTCTCCCCTTAGGAGCGGACGGTCGCCGTATTGCTCGCGGTTGAGGTAGCCCTGAAGCGCAAACACGTTGTCGGGGTTGTTCTCGTCCATGGGCGGATTGGCCGCCGAGCGTATCACTATCATGGCAAACGACGAGTATCCTATTATTATTACTGATACGCACAGCAATATTGTGTTTATCACCACCTTGCCGTTTCTGGCCGAATAGTAGAGCCCATACACCAGAGCACCCACGCCCAGCACAACGTATATTATGGTGCCGGTGTTGTATGGCAAGCCCATTCCGTTGGTGAACATCAGCTCGAATCTGGATGCCAGCCACACCACGCCGGGTATGATGCCGTACAGCACTCCGGCAAGTATCAGACAGCTTACAAGAAACGCCTTGATAATTCCCAGACCCGTGGTCTCGTATTTCTTGAAGTAGTATACAAACACTATGGCCGGTATCACCAGCAGGTTTAGCAGATGCACGCCTATGCTGAGGCCCATGAGGTAGCATATCAGCACCAGCCACCGGTTGCTGTATTTCTGCGATGCCTCGTCTTCCCATTTGAGGATACACCAGAACACCACAGCCGTAAACAGCGAGCTCATGGCGTACACCTCGCCCTCCACGGCCGAAAACCAAAACGTGTCGGTGTAGGCGTATGCCAACGATCCCACCACGCCGCTGCCTATTATGGATATGCGCTGCGCGATGGAGGCGGCATCAGCTCCCTGGACTCCGCACACTATGCGACGGGCTATGTGGCTGATGCTCCAGTAGAGGAACAGGATGGTGAGTCCGCTGGCTATGGCGCTCATGGAGTTTATCATTACTGATACTTTCTCCACATCGCCAAACGCGAACAGCGAGAAAAACCTGCCCAGAATCATAAAGAGCGGGGCTCCGGGCGGATGTCCCACCTCCTGGCGGAATGCCGTGCAGATAAACTCGCCGCAGTCCCAGTAGCTGGCCGTTGGCTCTATGGTGAGCAGATACGATATGGTGGCCACCGCAAACACGGCCCAGCCCACTACCCTATCCACTGTCTTGAAATCTCTCATTGCGGGGAAAAAATGTGTTAATATTCAACTTGCGAAATTAGTAAAAAAAAAGCGAAACCCAAAGCTTTTGCAAACTTTAGATTTCGCTTATATAATTAACTTCGGCAGAATCTATGCCGATAAGGGGCAGATCGTCCATAAATTCGTATGTATCAGGCTGATTGCTGTTGTTGTACATACATATCTCCCACTCGCGGATATTAAGGCTGTATCGGGATTTCACCATCACACCCTGAGGCGTGCGGTACTTGCACCACTTTCTGAACTCGTCGGTAGGGTCAATACCCTGGTTGATGAGTTTCCTAAGTGTGGAGCTCTCGTAGTTGCCCGGGCCCTTGGCAAAGCAGAAGTGTGCCACGGCCAGCAGCTGTGCGCCCTTTAGCTGAGGGGAGTATTTCTGCGCGCATCTGATGCTGAAATCGAAATCGCGGCGCAGGAGACGGTCGGCCTCGGCCAGTGTAATTCGTTCGGGGAAAATCTCGGTGGGTTTCACCACGTGTCCGTATCCGATGGTCTTGTAGCCCGCGGCGCAGTAATACGCCTTGCCTCCAGCAAATCCCTCGTGGAATTTTATGAAGCTGATGGCCAGCTCGTAGAGTTCGTTGTAGGAGCTGTTGGGACTTACCATCGACTTGTGGTACTCGAAACCGTCAACACCACTTCAAGGCGGAGATGCCGCAGCCACGCTGCACACGGCGCGGGGCTTGGCTGACTTTTCCGGAGCGGGGGCGCTATCCTGCCAGTTGGCCGGCGGATAAAGGGCCACAAGCTTCTCCTGAAGTCTGTTGCAGTCGGTAAGTATGCTGATATCGATACCAAAGGCAAGCACCGGCGTTCCATAATGGAAGTTGTTGGGTTTCGGGGCCGACGCACTGCTTGTGCACAATACCATGAGGCCGCTCAAGACGGCTCTTTTAATAATAGAGTTTCTCATAATGTTTCGCTTTTTTGTTTGTGAGTTTTTCTAATTAATTCAGTTAACTATAATTGCCAGATTATAATTAATTGACCATAGAAAATACACTTTGGCGAACCATTACGGAAGCAAAGTTAGATATAAGTAAATTAACTGCAAATTTTTTTCTACTTTTTTTTATTTTTTTACATTTGACGGTGCATATTTTAGCCAAATTTTAACTCCACAATGTGTATTTTTCCAAATTACAGCACATTGTGGAGCAGTATTGTTAAAAATATTTAAATTTTATGATAAAATAAACGGAATCAAGTTAGAAAATACTGATTTTCAATTATTTCTCACCCCATCTGAATCCAGAATTCGGGATACCGAGAAGGCTAAGTACACGAAAGACCACGGTATCGGCAAGGGCTTCCAATGTGTCGGGTTTGGAATAGAAACTAGGACATGCCGGACAGATGATGCCGCCCGACAGCGTTACGGTTTCCATATTGCGGATGTGGACAAGGCTGTAGGGAGTTTCGCGGAGCACAAGTATCAGCCTGCGACGCTCTTTCATCATAACATCGGCGGCCCTGGTAATCAGCGAGTCGGATACTCCGGCGGCCACACGCCCCAAAGTGCCCATGCTGCACGGACATATCACCATGGCGTCGTAGTCGCAACTGCCGGATGCGAATGGCGCGGAAAAATCGTGACTGCCGTAAACATCCACCTTGCCGCCGGCGGATATCTGAGCGCCAGTCTCAGACTTATAGATTTCTATAGCATTTTGCGATAATACTACTGATATTTTATCTACTTCGGGAGATTTCTCCATATACGACAGCAGCCTGCCGGCGTATATTGAGCCCGACGCACCAGTTATGGCCAATACTATTTTCATGACATATTATATAAGGTGCAGCGCCTTACTTTACATCCACCACCATGACGAAGCCTCCGCGTGGATAGCACTTGATGGGGTTGGATATGTTGTGAGGATTGGAAATGCGCCAGGTGTGGGATGCGGGATCGTCGTCCTCGAAAAGCTGAACGCCTTTTATCTTGCCGCCCAAAACCGAAGGGTCGATGGTTACAAACCTGTCGATGGAGCTTCCGTTGGCACATCCTATGTACCACTTGTTGCCCTTGCGGCGGGCCAATACCACGTAGTCGCCGGGATAACCCTCCAAGAGCTTGGTGTCGTCCCATGTGGAAGGCAGCTGCGAGAGGAAGTCCTGAACCTCCTTGGGCTGAGCGTAATAGCTCTCGGGCTTGTCGGCCAGATGCTGAAGCGCGCTCTCGAACAATACCGTGAGCGACAGTTCATGCGCGTGGGTGGTTATGTGAGGGAACTGCGAATCGCTGAAAGTGCATGGCGTGTAGTCCATAGGACCCACCACGTTGCGTGTAAAAGGCAGTGTGGCGTTGTGGCAGGCGGCAGGCTCGGTAAACTGAGGGCCGTTGTTGTACCACTCGGCGCCGCGCACGGCCTCGGTGCTAAGCAGGTTGGGATATGTGCGCTGCCATCCGCGGGGCAGTGTGGCTCCGTGGAAGTTTACCATGAGGTGATGCTTGGCTGCGCTCTCCAGAAGGTCGATGCAGTATTCCATGGTTTCCTGAAGGTCGCCCTTGAAGAAGTCGATCTTTACGCCCTTTACGCCCATCTTCTCCAGCCATGCGAATTCTCTCTCGCGGTCCTCCGGCTTGTTGAGTCTGTAGAATGGACCAGGAGCGCCGTTGCTTACCCACGCTGTGGACGAGTTGTACCATATAAGGCAACCCACGCCCAGCTTGTCGGCATATTCTATGGCGTCCTTTATGGAGCCGCCATTCTGCATCTCGTCCCACTCGGCATCTATGAGCACGTATGGAAGATTAAGCTTGGCAGCCATGTCGATATACTGTTTCACAATCTGGAAATCCTTGCTGCCGTGGTTGTAGGCCCAGTATATCCATGACACCACGCCGGGTTTTATCCAGCTGATGTCGCCAATTCTGTTTTCGGGAGCCAGGTCGGTAACGATGGTGCTCTCCACAATGTCGGAAAGCGATCCTATGATGGCCACGCGCCATGGCGATGTAAAATTCTCTACCGCAATGGCGTTTTCGTCGGGCCTTATTGTATAGGCCGAGCTTTTGCCCTCCTGTCCGTAAATGGATGCGGCGGAGTTATGACGCTCTACCCCAGCCTCAGTAACAAGCACGAAACATTTGGTATCCGACTGTATGAGCGCGGGCAGCTGATAATGCTTGGCCTCGGCGCTGCTGGTGCGTGGATAGAGACTCTCGTAGGCCTGATTCCAATCCCACTCTGATATCCATCTGCTATGTCCGTCGGGCACCTCGAACACTGTGGATTCGGGTCCTACGGAAATCTTGCCAGACATCTTGGAAACGTAGCGGAAGGCTATGCCGTCGTTGAAGACCTTTACCTCCACATCCAGCTTGTTGGAATAATCATCTTTCAGGTTTATAATATAGGTGTTGACCTCGTTGCTGCAATGCGAGCGTTTTCCAGAAATCATCTGATAGTCGATTTTCTCCCTGCGGCCTTCCTGAAAACCTGCAAGGCTGAAGCTGTGAAGATTGGTGTCGCCCATAGTGATTCCAAGCTGCGAGAAATCGATGGCCCTTATCTGCGGGGCGCCGGCTCGCGCGTAGCTCACATGAAGCGATACGGTTTTGGTGTCGGCGGTTTCCACCACATTCACCAATATGTTTCCATTTGGCGATTTCATCATATTGGTTACACCATGGCAACTGAGCAAAGAAACCCAGAAAAAGGCCAAAGTAAGAAATGAGAAAACACTCTTTTTCATTTGCTAAATTTGTTTAATATATTTTGAGGGAAAAAAATTTTCTGTGAAAATAAAACGTAATAGTTAGCCGACAGGAAAGCTCGATGACAATTAATAAATAGATTTTTCACAAATTAGTAATAGTAATTATAGTTTCGCATATTTTTTAGTTTTAGCCAGCAACATTATATTTAAAAAAGCAATTTCATTAAAAAAACTCTCCCGTCAGCTTACTAAAACGTACTACTGTTTTGTAGTTGATACGACAAAGGTAAATACGAAAAACGAAAAATAAAATATACTAAATATTACAAAAATGTAACATCTATGCAACTGGCTAAATTTCAAAAACATACAAAAATTACTAAACATAAATTTGTAACATTTCGGAATTATCCTGTAACATTTGTATAATCAAAACGCTCGTCAATTTCGGATAAAAGGGCAAAAATCTCGTCGATATCGAGGGATGTAACGAGTTTCATCCTGTATTGTTTGAAATCTTTGAGAGCCTTAAAATATTGCGAGTAGTGACGCCTCATCTCCAGGATTCCGCGCACCTCGCCCTTCCATTCCATAGATTTTGTAAGCTGAAGCTTTGCCAGTCTTACGCGCTCATGAACATCAGGCTCGGGCGGAAGCACACCCGTGCGCAGGTATTCGGCAGTGGTCTTGAAAATCCATGGACATCCCACGCTGGCGCGGCCTATCATTATGGCGTCCACACCGTAGCGGTCTATCATCTCCTTGGCCTTTACGGGCGAATCCACATCGCCGTTTCCGATAATGGGAATATGCATGCGGGGATTGTTCTTTACCTCGCCAATTAGTGTCCAATCGGCCTCGCCCTTATAAAACTGCATTCGGGTGCGTCCGTGGATGGCCAGGGCCTGTATGCCGGTATCCTGAAGCCTCTCGGCCAATGGCACTATTATCTTGGAATTATCGTCCCAGCCAAGACGCGTCTTCACTGTTACGGGGATGTCGGGGACGGCCTGCACCACACGGCGGGCTATCTCGCACATAAGGTCGGGATCCTGCAAGAGGCCCGCTCCATCGCCTCGGGTGGCAATTTTCTTTACAGGGCATCCGCAGTTGATGTCGATGATGTCGGGACGCATAGCGGCAGCCATACGCGCGGCCTCCACCATGTGGTCGGGGTCGTGTCCGTATATCTGAATGCCCACAGGACGCTCGTGGTCCTCCAGGTGCATTTTCTTGACAGTCTTGTCGATATTCCTGATGAGGGCCTCGCTGGCTATGAACTCAGTATACATGAGGTCGGCGCCGTATTGCTTGCATATATACCTGAACGAAACATCAGTAACATCCTCCATTGGCGCAAGTATCAATGGATAGTGGTCGATCTGTACTTTTCCTATCTTGAACATGTCTATTAGTAGTTAGTAGTTGGTAGTTAGTAGTTGGCAACTACTAACCCAAATAAATTTTTTGCAAAGTAACAAACTTTTTTTTGAAATACGAAATCAAACAATTACCTTTGCACTATATTAAATGTATAAAACCACTGCTGAAAATGTTTGAATACGTAAGAGAATTATTCACCGATTTGTCGGAATATCTGATAAATACCTTCACAAACTGGGGCTGGAGCAACGATACCGCCGTGTTCGCAAAGGGATTTGTGAACTTTCTGCTGATAGCAGGCATCAGCGTACTTAGCTGGTGGATAGCCAAAGTGGTGATTATTAATGCGTTCCACTATATTTTTGCCCATACCGAAAACAAGTATGACGACAAACTTACCGACCACAAGGTTTTTGAGCCTCTCAGCCAGATATTCCCAACCCTCTGGATAAGGTTTCTGATAAGTTTCTGCATCACCGACGAAACCTGGGCCACCATAATCCGCAATATCTGTGACGCCTGGAATGTGTTCTCGGGCATCATCATAACATTCCGCGCGCTGGATGCCGGCCACGACATCGTAAACGACATTCTGGCGCAGAAACAGCGCAAAACCAATGTGAGAGGATATTTCCAGGGCACCAAGATTATCCTGGGAAGCCTGGGCGGCATACTCTGCATGGCCAAGCTGTTTGGGTTGGCGGTTTCGGGTATCTTCACCACTCTGGGAGCGGGTTCTGCTGTCCTGATGCTGGTGTTTAAGGACACACTCTCCGGTTTTGTGGCCTCGATACAGCTTACATCGCTCAACATGGTGAAAATAAACGACTGGATCACCATGAGCAAGCGCGACATCCAGGGAAACGTCATAGAGATTACCCTGAACACTATAAAGGTGCGCAACTTCGACAACTCGGTGGTTACAGTGCCTACAGCCACTCTTATGAGCGAATCGTTCATCAACTGGAGCAACATGCAGGAGATGGAGGCACGACGCATAATGCGCACCATCATGATAGACGCCGAAACGGTGAGGATTGCAACTCCAGAGCTAAAGGAGAAGCTGAAGAAGAATATTCCCCTGCTATCCAAGTACATAGACGAGAGAGAGGCAGCATCGGCCAACAAGGTAGACAATATGCAATGCTGGGATAATATGGAGATTACCAATCTGGAGCTGTTCCGCAAGTACATAGAGTTCTACATAAAGGCCAACTACCAGATTTTCAAGAAGTACAAGCCTACCACGATATTCGACGAGAAGGGCAACAGCCGCGAGATATACGCCATAGACGACAAGGCCGACTTCCTGAAGACTCACGGAGCAGCATCAGAGAAACACCTTATGGAATACAAGGGCTACACCGTGATAAAGGACTTCGAAAACTTCCTGAAGGAGTATAAGACATCGCTGGTGCAGGACAAGAAGGACAAGAAGACCTACTACCCCACCACCACGGCCCGAAACACCACATACATCAACAACAAATCGAAATCGCTGCAGGTGCAGAAGCGCATTGTGATAAAGGAAGGCATGTTTGTGGAGAACGGACACCTGATGGTGCGCCAGATGCAGAGCACTGCCACCGGCATTCCGCTGGAGGTATACTGTTTCACCAAGATTACCGAGTGGGCCAGCTTCGAGAAGGTGCAGTCGGCTTTCTTCGAGCATCTGTTCGCAATAATACACGAGTTTGGGCTTAAACCATTCCAGTTTGCCCAAAACGAGCTCCGCAACAACGCCTGACGACAATAAAGCAAGCATCAGAAACAAAATAACAGAAAGGGCTGCCTACCACGCAGCCCTTTTTTTGTATATGGCCCAAAATAGCAAGCGCAATAATAATACACGGTTTTATAATCTGAGATACAAATATTTACAGACTTAATTATCACTAATTACGCAAAGCGATTATAATTATTCATGTTATATTTGTATTTTCGTAGTGGATTTTGAACTATTAAAATGACAACGTACTAACGATGGACAAAGTAAAAACAATCATTGCTGCGGTAATAGGCGCTGCGTTGGTTGTACTGGGAGGATTGTGGTATTTTTATGACGACAACGGATTGGAGGACAACAATGTGATACGTGCCATACCAAACGACGCCAGCATAATAATAACCACAACCAAGCTCCAGAATATCTGCGCAAGCCTTAACAGAGACAACGACATGTGGGCGCAGCTGATTTCTACCAACGCATTTACGAAGCTTACATCGATGGTAAGCAACATAGACACCACCCTGAAAGGCTCTACCGACCTATCGGGACTGGTGGCATCCAACAATGTGGCCATATCGCTGCGCAAGGAGGGCAAAGACAAGATTACGGGACTTATGGCAACCGAGATTGACAAAAAACAGTTTGACCGTTTCGGAAGCGCCCTTACAAGGATTGCCAAGCAGCGTGGATATGCAATGCAGAACGAGCAATACGACGGCACCAAGATCTATGCCCTGTCCGACAAGGCATCGCGCGAGGTGCTGATGACTTTCGCATATACCAAAGGTGTGCTGATGGTGAGCAACAGCAAGCTTACCACCGAGGACGCCATCCGACAGGTGCACAACGGCAGCAGCATTGCCAAAAACACCAGCCTAAGAAAACTACTGGAAACCAAGGGCAGCAGCAACGGCCAAGCCTCAGTGATAATAAACTACACCAATCTGGGAGAACTCATAAAGCCTGAGCTGAAGCCACTTACAACGTCGCCAGCTGCAAAAACCGCGCGTCAGGCCGAATGGGGAATCATGGACATAACCATCGACAGGCAAAACGTAATGCTGTCGGGATACGCCTGCAACATCAACGAGAAGGGCAACTACATGAGGCTGATACAGAACATATCGCCCGTAAACAACAACTTTGTGGAATACATCCCTAGCAAGACAGCCAGTTTTGTATCGCTGGGCATCAGCGACATGAAGACCTTCAGGGAAAACTATACCCAGAGCCTCAGGGAGATAAACAGCTACAACGAATACAAACAGGCTTGCGACGGCATCAGCAAGAAATACGGAATAGAGATAGAATCCGAGATATACAACAACATAGGCCAGAGGATAACCGAGATACGATGCGACCACAGCATTGCCGGACGCGGCCGCGACGAGTACATTATAGCCGACCTCGTAAACCCCGAGAGCATGGAGAAACTTTTGAAGACACTATGCCAGAAGGACGGAAGCCAGCCCAAGGACGTAAGATCGGCCACCAACAAGATTTTCAAAATTTACAGGGTTCCCAGCAAAAACCTGATAACCATTTTCTTCAGCGACCTGTTCAGCTGCGAGACTCAATACTGCGTATGCTACAACGGAAGGGCTGTTTTCGGACACACGGAACAGAGCCTTCTGGAGTTCGTGAACTCGATGGAGGTGGGACAGCCGCTAAGCGAGAGTCTCAACTATCAGGATTTCAAGAAACTAACAGCTTCCAAGAGCAACCTCTACTACTATGCCGACGTGGCATACTGCGGCAACGAGATGCGCGGAATGCTAAACAACAGCAACGCCAAGGAATGGCAGCGTCTGGAAAAAGACCTGAGGAATTTCAGGGGAACGGCATTCCAGATATCCAGCGAGAGCGAAAACATCGCCTACACCAACGCCGCAATAAGTTTCAACACCATTGTGGAGACCGACCGACTGCTAACATGGAAAACCCCAACCGACAGCACCCTTAGCATAAAGCCTCAGGTGGTGAAAAACCACAACACCAAGGAGAGCGAGGTATTGGTGGTGGACAGCAAATACAGGATGTATCTCTTCGACAAGAACGGCAAAAGACTGTTTGCCAAGCAGTTGCCCGGTCCGGTGATGGGTCCGATCACTCAGATTGACTATTACGGAAACAGCAAGTATCAGTATCTGCTGGCCACAGAAAACCAGCTGCACCTGATAGACCGCAACGGCAACTATGTGGAAAACTATCCGATAACTCTGCCCGCCAAACTGTCGGCTGAGATTTCGGTATACGACTACGACAAAAACGGCGAATACAGGATTTTTGTGCCATGCAGCAACAAGAAAGTGTATCTGTATGGAAAAGACGGACGACGAAACGACAAGTGGACTCCCACATCCACCAAGGACGCCGTGATAACACCGGTGCAGTATTTCAGGATTGGCGACAACGACTATCTGATTTTCAGCGACAACCTGAAGACATACGTGCTTAACCGCCGCGGAGAGATTAAGATAAACGTTACCGACAATTTCCCAAAATCACAAAACTCGCTGTTCTACACCGACTGCCCGGGAGGCATAGAGAACGCCAGGTTTGTAACCACATCGTCGTCGGGCGAGGTGGTGTACATATCGCTGAACGGATCGTGCAAGACCAAAACCTTCCACAACTACACCGCAAAGCACAACTTCATACTCTGCGACATCGACAGCGACGGCGAAAACGAGTACATCTTCACCGACAGCAACATAATGGAGGTGTTCAAGCAGAACGGCGACCTAAAGTTCAAGCAGCA
Organism: Bacteroidales bacterium; assembly: GCA_024401025.1. Lineage (GTDB taxonomy): Bacteria > Bacteroidota > Bacteroidia > Bacteroidales > UBA3824 > UBA3824. The sequence goes on along the minus strand of JAKSLV010000007.1, from coordinate 35,738 downwards.
TCTGGACGGCGAGCTGGGCAAGCCAAACATATTCAAATTCTCGGCCACCGATATCAGGATAGGAGTGCCATGCATCAGCCAAAACAAGATATTCCTGTTCCAGAACAACGGCGACGTATGCAGCGGTTTCCCTCTGGAGGGCAGCACGGAGTTCTCGATATGCAGGCTAAACAGCCCCGACAAATACAGCGTGCTTACCGGAGGCCACAAAAACTTCCTCTACAACTACAACATCCACTAATCGCCGGGAAAACGCTCCTGGATGCGCGTGTGGCGGAAATGATACCTCATACTGGCGCGCATGCTCTCCACCACCTTCAATGGAATGCCGTCGGGCAGATTGTATCCGGCCTTCAGGAGCAGATAGAGCAGATTGCCAAGGCGCATCGAGAAAAAGTAGAAATGAGAATCGGGCAGCAGCCTGAACCATTTCTCCATATCTATCATCATTGCGGCATCGCAGGCCTCGCGCAGGCGTCCGGCATGCAGCAGCGACGATATGTTCATCATTATGGCGATATTGTATACGTAGCCTGATACCACGCCGTCGCACTTGCGGAGTATGATGTCGGTGAGTTTCTTGCAGACAGCGTAGTTTCTTGTAAGCACCAGCACGTCTATCATGATAAAACCCACGCTCAGCAGCTGCTCGTCGTAGAGATTGGCATCGGCAAAACTCTTGTATAGATACTCCTCCACATACTGGAGCACCTCCACCGATACGCTGTTGGTCTCTATGGCCTCCATCATCATCTGCGCGGCAAACTCCACAAGATAATCCAGTGTGGAATGTTCCTTGTGGGTCTTCAGGAATTCCGAAAGCCTGGCATAAACCCTCTCGCATCCGGCCTTGTCATAATCTATGAAATACGAATATATGTACACCATGTAGGCCCTCAGATGATAATCCCGGCACGACTGCCTTTCCAGAATCATCTCTATCACATGCCTCAGCGACGAATCCAGATGGTCCACGTCGGAATAGTTGCACAGATAATATATAAGCTCGGCATCGCTGCGCATCATCAGGTGTCTGATGCCGGGGTGGCTGGCATAGAGCGAGCACACAAGATTGCGGAACTCAAACACATAGCGCGTATCAGAAAAAGCCCTCTCGGCAAAATCGAAAGCCCCTGATACGCAGTCAACAACACCCTCGCGGAAGGCATACCTGAAAATCCACTTCAGCACCTTCAGCTTAAGATGCTCGTCATCATTATAGAAAGCTGATATGCTCTCCATCAGAGCCATATCCACGATGTATCCGTTGTTGCTGAGCCAATACGAGAACAATATGAATTCGAAGAAATGTCCGTCGTTGAATGTAAGCATCACGCCGGCATCCATGTGGGCGTCGTCGAAAAACTTTATCTTGATGACTCCCAATGCGCTGAAAATCTCAAACACGTCAGAATAGCTCTGCAGCGCCATGAAAAGCTTGCTATCTACCCTCACATTCCTGATGCGGCCGTAATTGGTGGCCTCCAGCATGTTGGATAAGAAACCCGAAAGCCTAAGCCTGGAGCTTCGCTCGGCCACCTTGGTCTTGAAGACAGCCCACAGAAGGTCCAGCACAGAGAAATTGCCCCTCATTGTCTGGTCCTGAAGTATGCTCATGTGGGACGGTATCGACAAAAGAGTGTTTACCTCGTTCCTGCACAGGAGCCTGAAGGAATACACGTTCATGGTGTTGCTGTGGAAAAGCATCAGCAGACGCTCGCCAATGCTCATGGTGGGCACATTGCAGTAGGTGGTCTCGTTGGCAGAGCAGTCTAGGTTATGGAACTGATGCTGACTCTCAAGCGGAATGCTCTTGCTGCCCAGAATCCACAGGGTGGGCCTGCACGTAAAGATTATGTGGAGCCAGCCCTCCATGCTGTAGTTGTTCACCAAAGCAATAATCTTGCTCAGCTGCTCCTCGGTGCTCACCGAATCTATCACGATGTACACATCGCCCTTGCGCCAATTGGGATGACGCAGAAACAGCGACTTGAAGTCGTAATTGCCCGATCCGCCCAGCATAGATATGAAAAGCTCCTCCAGAAGCTGCGTGTAGCGCGAGAATCCCACAATGGCCTTCATATCGAAATAAAACAGCAAATCGCCATAGCACTGCGAGCCTCCGGCTATGAAATACTCGTCAACGATGTGGGCCACATTCACCGACTTGCCCCAGCCCGATGGCGCCACCATGGCCGTGGCCACCTTGCCGCTGGACCTGAAGCTGTCGAAAAAATTCTTTGTGAAATCGCGCCTCAGGGTAGACGAATAGCGCTGCATTCCCATGCGCGACTTTAGGCAGTTGAGACTAAACTCGCTAATCTCGCGGGCTATGGAACGGTAATTCTCCCACGTGGACGACGAATCGGAAGTATCGTCAGCCCTGATGCCTTGCTCAAAATCAGGAAAATCCACATAACCCACGTATCGTGACAGCGCATTTAGGGTAAACTTGGAGGGCTTTACATCAGAGCTCACCAAACCCCAGAACCTCTTGATGGTGGTGATGCTCACCTTGGCCTGAACCACATCCAGAAGCGCCTGCGACAAGGCAACACACTCCCTGGCGCTGGAAATGGTGATTCCCAGGCGGTGCTCCACATTCTTGCGGAGAAGCTGGTATGACAGGAGGCTCATATAATTACAAATCGTTGAGTAAGTACTGCCACAAAGATAATGAAAATTTTTGCATTAATTATTTTATTTGATTACCTTTGCTACAAAATTTGATAACACACACATTACAGATGAAAAACATCCGCAATTTCTGTATCATAGCTCACATCGACCACGGCAAAAGCACCCTGGCCGACAGGCTTTTACAATATACAAAAACCATATCAGACCGCGACCTCAAGGATCAGGTATTGGACGATATGGATCTGGAGAGAGAGCGAGGCATCACCATCAAGAGCCACGCCATCCAGATGCGCCACAAGATAGACGGGCAGGAATACATACTTAACCTAATAGACACCCCGGGCCACGTGGATTTCAGCTACGAGGTTTCGCGAAGCATTGCCGCATGCGAGGGCGCTCTGCTGGTGATAGACGCCACACAAGGCATCCAGGCTCAGACCATTAGCAATGTATACATGGCAATAGAAAACAACCTGGAGATAATTCCGGTGCTAAACAAGATGGACATGCCGGCAGCCAAGCCAGAAGAGGTTAAAGACCAGATAATAGAGCTGATAGGCGGCAAGCGCGAGGACATCATAGAAGCATCAGGCAAAACTGGCCTTGGCGTTGAGGACATCCTGAAGGCCATTGTAGAGAAAGTGCCTGCTCCGGAGGGCGACCCTGAGGCTCCGCTTCAGGCCCTCATATTCGATTCGGTTTTCAACCCATTCCGTGGAATCATTGCATATTACCGCGTATACAACGGCACAATACGCCCCGGCGACAAGGTGAAGTTCGTAAACACCAAAAAGGAATACGGCGCCGACGAGGTGGGCGTACTCGAGATGGACCTCTGCCCACAGAAGCAGATATCAGCCGGAAACGTAGGATACATAATATCGGGCATCAAAAACGCCACCGAGGTAAAGGTGGGCGACACCATCACCCACATAGAAAACCCCTGCGACAAGGCCATTGAGGGTTTTGCCGAGGTGAAGCCTATGGTATACGCCGGCGTGTACCCCATAGAGACCGACCAGTACGAGGAGCTGAGAACATCGCTTGAGAAGCTTCAGCTAAACGACGCATCGCTTACATTCACCCCCGAGAGCTCCATAGCGCTGGGCTTCGGCTTCAGATGCGGATTCCTGGGAATGCTCCACATGGACATCGTGCAGGAGCGCCTGTCGAGGGAATTCGATATGGACGTGATAACCACAGTGCCAAACGTAAGCTACAAGGTGTTCACCACCAAGGGCGAGGAAGTGGAGGTGCACAATCCCGCAGGACTTCCCGAGCAGAAGGCCATCAGCCACATAGAAGAGCCATACATAAAGGCCGACATCATCACCAAATCCGAATTCTACGGCCCCATCACCAAGCTGTGCATGGAGAAGCGCGGCATAAAGATCAACGAGCACTACCTGGCTTCCGACCGCGTGGAGCTTAATTTCGAGATGCCGCTGGCCGAGATAGTATTCGACTTCTACGACAAGCTGAAATCGATATCGAAGGGCTACGCATCGTTCGACTATCACCCGATAGACTACCGCGAGAGCCGCCTCATAAAGCTCGACATCCTGCTTAACGGCGAGCCAGTGGACGCCATGAGCTCCCTGATACACGAGAGCAACGCATACGATTTCGGCAAGGGCATCTGCGAGAAGCTGAAGGAGCTGATACCGCGCCACCAGTTCGATATAGCAATACAGGCCGCCATAGGCACCAAGATAATATCACGCAGCACCATCAAGGCATTCCGAAAGGATGTTACGGCCAAGTGTTACGGCGGCGATATCTCCCGTAAGCGCAAGCTGCTCGACAAGCAGAAAAAGGGAAAGAAACGAATGAAACAGGTAGGCGATGTGGAGGTTCCACAGAAGGCATTCCTGGCTGTACTGAAAATCTGATTACCAGCAACATAAAAAAACGTTATAAAAAGCAAAACGCACAATTCCAGCAATTTGGAATTGTGCGTTAATTTTTTTTACACGCTATTTATTTATCGCATGTGATTATCACAGAGCCGTAATCCCAATCGTTCATATTGCTCTCGCTCCAATGACGGCACGATGGAGGATAGTTGGCCTCCAGCTCGGGGCTGAATGTCTTGGTGAGGAAGTTGGAGATGCGGGGTTCGTTTTTCCACTTCACATTATTAATAAGGTATGGACCTTTTACATCCAGCAGAAGCTCGCCCTGGAAATTAGGCTTGGAATACACTTTCAGGCGTGTGCCCTTGTCTACGGCTATGGCATCGAAAGTGTATTGCACGGCCTTGGGGAAAGCAGCCTGATTGTTGGCGTACTTGCCATCGCCAACATACTCGCCATACTTGTCGGGCTCGTATATCTTCGAGATGTGTCCGCCCACAGCCACATCGCTTAGCAGAGTGCCGGAGAAATGTACTCCGCAGTTGCGCTGAGGATTTGGCTTGCTGGCGGCAAAACGCTTGGCCTGCATCTTTACATCACGCTTATACTGATTATTTCCGATTACATCCGAACCACTACGCTTTACTTGTTGGAATTTGTAATTTACATGTGTGGATTTTATCAAAATCTCGTCGCCGGGGGCTACATTGCCAATTGTAAAACAGCCTTGAGCGTTGGAATATATGGTTCCAACAGGATTTCCGTTGATGAAAACCTCGTTTGCTACGCCCGAAATTGGCAAATTGTTAAGCGAATCTATATTTCGGAAAATCAGGCTGTTTTTCTGAGGCCGCATCCGGAAAGTGCGTTCACGTTCCGAAAGTCGCTCAAACCCAGATACTTTGTATTGCTGAGTTAAAGTATCGAAATAAGACACGCGCTTTAGATCCAGCTGGAACTGGAGATTGGCCTTTACATCCTCGAAACATCCCTTGCCAACGCCGTTGGTGTTGGTAACACAGTTCACCGTATTGCCGTCTATCATCATGCTGACAGCAACATTAGGTATAGGCAGCTGATTTTCAAGGTCTTGAACAGTAAACGAAACCACGCCGCGTCCCGGCTTCAGGAGCAGCGTTCTGTTGTGCTCGCCCTGAAGCGCCGTTTCCATATCAGAAACAATGGTGTCGCCAAGGTAGCCGTCCATCTGAGCGTTGATATCAACATTGCCGCATAATTCCATTCCAGGCACAGAAACATAGCCCGATGGGTCTGTTAACAATTTCTTAACATTACCATCAACCATCACTTCAACATCAGCAGATGCAAGTGGCTGTCTGTCATCACTATCCAATACCAGGAAAACAAGGTCTACACGGGCCTTATTGAGCCCCAAACGGTACGGCAATGCTGTACCTAAAGTACTGAACAATGTACGGACTGTATCGGATGCAAGACATCCGCCCTCGGCAGTGATCTCGGCCTCGTGACCAGAATGGAAAATCACCTGATACAACGAGTAGTTGACATCAGTAAACGCAACCTCGCCATCTTGTGAAGTAACACCCGAAAGATTTACACTATCGGCAACAAAAAATCGCAGAGGATTTGTTTTTACAATCGAATAATCTACAAATTTTAAACCAACTTTTACATTTGATAGATTATTATTCGAAAAATTATCGTAAGCCACAACAGTGATATCCTTGCTGAACCTGAGAAGAAGCAGCAAAGGCAACAGCAGAAGCAAAAGAAACCACATCCAGCGGTACTTTGGCCCGGCCACCCTTACCACATATTCTTCCTGATCGTCATTCACAAAGGTGTTATGTCCTTCCATCTTGTATCAGTGATTATTTGGTTTATAAAAAAATCGGCAAAGCTTATTTCTTGGCCCTGGCCTCCACCACGGTGCCTACAGGCACATCCATTAGCACGGCATAGCCCTCGGCGTCGGTCATCAGGGTTTCGGTTTTGCCAAGATACTTCACGGTGATCTCGGCGCTCTTTACCACGTTGTTTTTGTCGTCCACCACCTTGAAACGCATGTTGTGGGTCTTTGGAGGCTCTGGCTCGGGGGCCACCTCCACCTCTATGGCAATACGGTATGGGTTCACCAAGCGGTCGAAGAGGTATACATTCTCGTATTTTCTGCTGCCATCGGCCTGAGGCTGATACGCCTCCACGCGTGTGCCGCTCTTGATGCGCTCCAGAGTGATGATGCCGTCGGCGTTGGATACGGCGGAAATCTTCTGGCCGTCGTATTCGAACTGGAAATTCTGGCTGTGCTGGGGATTTCCAAACTGGTCCACTACCTGGAACTTCATATCGCCCTTTGGAGTAACCTTTATGGTATACTGCTCGTCCTCGTAGCAGGTATAGTTCTGCGAGTTGATTTTCTCGGCATCAGAAGCCTCGAAAGCCTTCACGAAAGCGCCTTCCTTAATCTTCTCCAGCACAATAACGCCGTCGATATCGCTCTTGCCCTGCATTGGCTTGCCATCCACCTCGAAAATGATGTCCTCGCCAGGAGCCGGATCCATATTGTCGCTGTATACCACCTGGAAACGCATAGGCACCTTCTTGATGTTGAGGAACTTTATCAGCAGGCCCTTCTCGGCACCCGGAGTATCAGGCACAAAACCCCACTGAGTGGCCACCACGTGCTTTTCGCCGTTGGTATCCACTATATACACGCTGTCGAGCGATGGTATCTCTATGCAGTTGCTTATGAAAGACTGGAGGTTGCTGTCGTTGAAGGTCTTAACGGCCTCCATGAGGTCGGATATGGCCTTGTTGAGCATATCCTGAGCCATGCTCTTGTGCTGCTCGCTTAGGCGGCCATACGATACAGCCTTGCCGGCATAGGAACTGCTCCACGCAAGCTTAAGCCCTCCCTCCAAAACTATAGGCTCGGCAAAAAATTTGTATACCTCGCCGTTGGGGAACGATGCCCTTATCTGACGGTAGAGCTCGGGGGCTGTTACCGGGCTGCCGAGCAGATACCTCAGCAATGCTATATCCTTGGTTGCTATCACATTCATTTTTATAATCGGTATTATGGGTTATAAGCGAATCTATTTCTTGGCCTCCACCTTGAACTTGGTGCCCACAGGCACTCCCGCAATGTGGATGAAACCCTCGGCATCGGATGTGTAGACCTCTTTCTTATCGAGATACCACACCGTAACGGTGGCATCAGGGGCCAGCTGACCCTTGTGGTCGAGCACCTTTATATGTACATCGCCAAGCTCGGGGCCCTGAGGCTGAGGCGGCTCCGGCGGGGCCTCTACCTGCACCACAATCTTGTAGAATTCGGTATGGAGGTCGTAGACAAACGAGTTGAAGTTGTTTTTGCCCTGCGACGATCCCGAATACTGGTATACATCCACCAGGGCGCCCTCCTTTACGGGGCTGAGCACTATCCTGCCCTGGGCGTCGGATGTCATATTAACGCTGTTGCCATCGCGCTCCAGCACAAACTCCATGCCCGGCAGCGGATTGTCGTTCTGGTCCACAATGCGGAACTCCATATTGCCCTTGGGCGATACAAACACATCGTATATGCCAAACTCGTAGCACACATAGTTCTGGGGATTGGCCAGCGCCTTGTCGTCGGGATCGTAGGCGGATACCTTGGCCTCCTCCTTTACGCCCTCCAGCACGATGTTGCCCTGCGCATCGGAACGCACGGTGGCAAAAGGCTTGTCCTGCATGTAGAAAACCACCTCGGTATCAGGGGCAGGCACTCCGGGAATCCTCTTGCCGTCCTTGGTGAAATACACGTGGAACTGCATGGGGACCTTCCTGGCCTCTATGAACTTGTTGATGAGCCCCTTCTCGGCGCCCGGCATGTCCATCACGAAACCCCACTGGGCTATCACCACATTCTTCTTGGCGCCGCCATCCACTATATACAGGCTGTCGGCATCAGGAACCTCTATGCAGTTGGCCAGCAGCTCCTCCAGAGCCGGGTCGTTGAAGGTTTTGGCCATTTCCTGCAGGCGCAACACCTCGCGCCTCAGCTCCGACTTGGCAAAACCCTTGTCCTCGTTGCTCAGGCGCTGATAGCAAGTGGCCTTGCCGGGTATGGGGCTGCGCCAGGCAAGGCGCGCGCCACCCTCCAGCACCACTGGCTCGGCAAATAGAGTCCACAGCTGGCTCTCGGCCAATGTGCCCCTTATCTGCCTGAAGATGTCGGGAGCGCTCTGAGGACTGCCCAGCAGGTAGCGCTGGTTTCTGGTTTCCTTGGTAAGAAGAATCTCGTTCATAGAATTGATGCTTTATGAAAATACTACTTGGTAGGACACTTTACCACCACATACCACTGGGTCTGGCTGTCGTCGCCGCCGTTCACGCGTACGGTGATGATGCCGTCGGGAGCCTCGTAGTTGATTACCGCATACTTGTATGGACCCTTTACGAAGCCGTTGGTGCGGAATATAATCTTGTCGTCGGAGATCTCTGATGCCGGGCCCTTGTATATGATGATCTCGTCGGGGATGGTGAATGTGTCGTATCCGATAACGAACTTGCCCTTAGGCTCCTTCATGTTCACGGTCTGTATTGTAGAGTGGAAACCGTCGCTCTTGATGGTGCAGCCGCAGTCGATAGGAATATCGCGCACGTCGAGCGATTTCTCAGGTATCAGCAGGGTCTTGTTGAGCACGTAGAGGAACTTGGCAACGTATTCCTTGTGTCCTTCGGCGTTCACCACCACCTTCACCTGCATCTTGTCGTCCATAGGCACGTCGCGCAGCGATACCTTGCCGTCGGCATTGGTCTCCACGTCGAGCTTGGTTTTCTCGTATTCCACGTGAACCTTGGCTCCGGAGAGGGCGTTTCCGGTTTTCTCGTCCCTGATGTCGAGGTTAAGGCCCTTTGGCTCCAATACCATAGAGTATGTGGTGTCGGCGCGGTAGAGGTAGGCATCAGCAGCAAAAGACTGATACTCGGGAGCTGATACTTTCACTGCCACAGTGTCGGAACTTGGGTCCACGATGGTGAAATGGCAGGCGCCTGATGCGTCGGCCGTATCGCAGAGAGCCACGCCGTTGTTCATGATGGTTACGATGGCACCACCAATGGCTGTTGACTTCTCCGAATCCACCATGTGGATTGTAATCTTCTTCTCGGTCTTCAGCAGAGGCTTGTCCATCACCTGAACAATCCATGGCACCAGATATGCCACGCAGAGCCAGCCAAGCAGCAATATAAGCGGTATCAGCCACAAAAGGAAGCCGATGTTGTTGCGGCCCACTGTTACGGTGAGGCTCTCCTTGGCCTGATGCGGAACATACTTCACCTCGGTGGTTTTGCCCGAATACTCGGTGGTGAGGGTGTATGTCTTGCCCTGAGCCAGACCCTCCACGTGGATCATGCCGTTGCGGTCGGTGATGCGGTTAAGCACATTGTGGCCGTCGTCGATGGTTACGCGCAGGTTTGGCACATCCTCTTTCTGCTTGGTGACAACGTGGATCTCCAGATCGGTGATGTCTGATATTATCTTCATGCCCTTGAGGATGTATACCTCTGAGGCATTGGAGAATATGAAGGCGTGGCGGTGTGATCCCAGGCCGTTGATTATCTGGGTGCAAACCACGTTGCTGTTGAAGTTTACCTTGTCGAGGGCTATCTCGCCGTTCTCGTTGGTGTAATATTCGCTCTTGAAATCCTCGGTCTCGCAGCGCACCAGAGTGTTCACTATAGGTTTTCCGGTGTTGTCCACCACCCTGATGGTCATGCATCCGTTCTGAGAAACCTTGCGGAGCTTTATCTCGGCCATGTTGAGGCCCTCGTGAGTGAAGAGCTTGGCGCTGGCGTCCTGATATCCGCTGCCCGAGCATGTGATGTTTACCTCGGTGTCGGGGGGCATGTTGTCGATGGACACACGGCCGTTGCGGTCGGTGGAGAGGGTTATCTGCTTGTCGGCATACTGGAACAGCACGTCGATGCCCGGCTTGGGATCGCCGTTGTCGCCCATTACGGCCACATCCACCTCGGCTACGGGACGCACGCCCACAAACTCGTATACGCTGGTGGCGGGGTTGCAGACAAAGTGGTTGGAAATGTTGCGCTGACGGCATACCACCTCGGTGCCCTCGGGGATGTCGCGGAGTATTATGCGGCCCTGGCTGTCGGTGGTCTCGAAATATGTGATTCCGTCGTATGTGAATGATATCTCGGTATCAGCCACAGGCACGCCCTTGGCATCGTGCACAAGGAAGTTCATGTCGCTGGTTCGTGTGCCTATCAGGTAATGGTATTCGTCGCTGCCGTCGCATACGTAGTCCTTGATGTTGTCTTTGCCGTCGGCAAAAACCGAGAACTTGTCGCCGAGAGGGATGTCCTCCATGTATATGTAGCCCTTGCCGTCGGTGGTGAGGGGCGCAGTCTGACCATTGTATACCACTGACACCTGCTCGTTGGCGGCAGGCTTGCTGCTCTTTATCACCTTTATCTTTACGGTGTCTACCTTTGTGGGCACCAGTTTCTTGATGAGTCCGGTGGGCGCGTTGAAATCGTCGGTGGTGAAACCCCACTTTATAATCACGAAGCTGCTGTTGCCGTCGGGACGCTGTATGCGGTAGATGTTGTCGTAGTCAGGAATCTCTATGCACGAATCCAGTATCTTGAACATATCAGCCACATCGCTCATCGAGCCCTTGTACAGCTGCTTGAAGACAGCCTTGTAGAGCTTGTTTACCTGATGCTTGATGCGGCCCTTGGCTGCTATCTGCTCGTCGTCGGTAAGTTTGGAGAAACTCTGTGGAGTGCCCTCAAACTCGGTGTGCCATGTTATCTTGTTTACGCCGTCGGGCATTGGCTCGGCCAGTACGTTGTATTCCCTGCCTTGCTGAAACATGCTCTTAAGCTGGGTATATCTCTTGATATTCTCGCCGGCGCCCTGTGCGAAAACGGGCCTTATCTGCGATATATCTGTAGTTATAATAGGTTGACTCATTTTATGTATTTAAGTGTTTTAGAAATTTGCTGTAAATTTAGTGTTTTTTTCTGTAACAACAGGCAAAAATGCGTAAAATTCTACTCCACAATCTTCACCATGTTGAAATCTGCGCCATGAGATGCGTCCTGATACTCGGCGTGGCATAGCGCGCGGCCGTCGCCATCGCGTGTGGCGCGTATCACGCAGGGGTCGTATCCGCCCTCGTGGTCGCCAAGTGCCTCCTGAAGCTGCGTAATCACCAGAGTGCCGTTGTCCATCTCCACAGAGAGCGGGGCTGTAAACACGTTGCCGTTGGCCTCGCGGTATTCTATTGTGCCAGTGCCGTCGGCGTTGATGTGGAAGAGCACCTTAACCTCCATGCCCGAATCTACGTTGTGGAGGTCGGTGGTGGACCTCCAGTTGCCAGCGGCGAAGGATGCGTCCTCGGCATCCTCGGGAATCTCCATCAGCACGCCGTCGGAGGCCAGCTTAAGGGCTTTGGCAATCTGAAGCAGCGGACCTATGGCCGGACGCGAATCCAGCGGTTTGGCGCTCTGCTTTATCACCGATACTATCTCGGATGCGCTCAGGGCCGGGAACTTGCTCTTGATGAGGGCCACGGCTCCCGTAACTATGGGCGCGGCCATGGATGTTCCCTGAAGGAAATCGTATCTGCCGCCCGGAACGCTGGAATATATCTCAACACCCGGGGCTGATATGTTGGAATATTCGCCGAAGTTGCTGAATCCGGCCTTGGGGCTGCGCTGGCTGTCCTGATATGCCGACACCACCAGCACCTTGCCGCTGCGCGCAAAGGGGTCGCATCCGGCCAGGATGTTCTCGTTGCCGGCGGCCAGCACAAACACGCAGTTTTCGTCGTTGGCAAAATCATACAGCTCGTTCCAGAACTTGGCCTCGTCGATGCCGTAGCCAGTTATCAGCTGGTTTTGCTCGGCTGGGGAAATCTCGCCGAAATAGGCTCCCAGCGAGAAGTTTACCACCGCGGCGCCGTGGTGGATGGCGTAGAGTGCAGCCGCCACAATGCTTATCGACTGCATCTGGCCGTTGTCGTCGGCTATCTGGATCGGCATCAGACGGCAGTTGGGCGCTATGCCGCACACACCGCCATCGTTGCTGTTGCCCACGGCAGTGCCGGCCACGTGGGTGCCGTGCATGTTGCCCTGGTCGCGCACAAGGTGGATGTCGTCGTTGCCGGTGTTTACGTTGTATGGCATCACAATCTTTCCGGCCAGCTCGGGATGGCTAAGGTCGAAACAGTTGTCGGCAATGGCCACTATCACGCTGCTGTCGCCCTTGGTGTATTTCCAAGCCTCGAAGGCCTCAATGTCGTCGAAATACCACGACTGCTTGGGATTGGAGAATCCGGGATCGGGCATAGAGCTCTCGCTGAATAGCGAGTTGGGGAAGGCCAGCCTTACCTCGGGCAGGGCCTTCAGCGAATCCATCCAGTCTTTCCAGCCGCCATCCGGCACGCGCACCTGCAGCAGCTTTACGGTGGTATCAGCAAACACCACCTCCACGTGGTCGGGGTATTTATGCGAGAGGCTTATGATGAACTGCTTGGTATCCACGCCCTTGTCGAGGGCAATGTTTACGGCGTTGCTCAGGATAGGGCGGTCGCCTGGCACATCGGGGTCGTGTATTATCTTGGTGGTGTCCACGGGCGGCACCTGACGTATGGTGTCGAAGAATGGGTCGCCGGGGCCGTCGTAAGGGCGGTCGGGGGTGGCGCCGCCGTTATGGTTTCCGTTGTTGTCTGATGCAGGCACATCATCGTTGCATCCGCTGCATCCGCGCAGTATCAGCAAAAGTATCAGCATCAGCAAAGCTCCAAGCACAAACCATAGCCAGCCGGGCATGCCCTTGCGGGGTTTATCGGCGGATACTGTATCGGTGTTGTGGTAATATGGCGGAGGCGGCGGCACGGGTGCGGATGGGGCTGATGCTGCTGGGGAAGCCTCAGACACCTTGGAAACCTGGGCCGATGACGGCTTGGGCGCTGATGGCGAGGGCGGCACTGGCACGCCGATATGGGCAGCATCAGAAACCTGAGGCTTGTGTACAGGGATCTTCTCCTGGAGTATGGGGATGCTCTGCTGCGAGCCGCCCACGCCGGTGTAGGCAAAACCCCACTGAGCCAGCACTATGCGGCCAGCCTGATAGAGTATGCTGCCGTAATCGGGCACCTGAACGGCCTGCTCCAGAACGTTGGCGTACTCGGAGCGTCCGTCGGCCCTAAGCTGCTGACAATGGCGGCTTATCTCGGAGAGTATGCTGTTGGCCCTGGCCTGGGCCGAGGCTTTCTCGGCATCGGGCAGCGCGGTGATGGGCACAGGACTGTCCACATACTGGCTGTGCCAGATGATGCGGTCGCCTATGATCTGAGGCTCGCAGAGAAGCTCGGCGTACTGCTCGCCAAGGGGCATGAGCACGTTGCGCAGCTGGCTGTAGCGCTGATACAATGGCGCTCCGTTATGATAGATGGCCACAAGGTCTTTGGCCTTGGCCTCGAATACTTTCTTCTTCATAGTGTATAAAAAAAATGACGTTTATTACATTTGTAGCAAAGATAGCTATTTTATGCAATAAACGTCGTTTTGGGCACAAATATTTTGTTATAAAATCACCTGCATCTTGAACATGATGGCGAACTTGGATGCGTCGGGATTGTCGCGGTGTGTGAGTCGCCAGATGCCGTCCACACGGAAGAAACGGAATATGTTCTCCACTCCCACTCCAGCCTCGAAGTATGGCTTGTTGACATCGCCGAGCGATTCGGGGAACTCCATGATGGTGTTGTCGGCGTTGTTTTTCTTGGAGATGTTGCCCCAGAGGCCCTTGCCCCATGCCACCTCGCGCCATTTTAGCTTGCGCATGAGGGGTATCTTGTTGAGGAAGAATCCGTTGAAATGATGCTCCACGGTGGCTGAGACGTAGGTATCAGATGCAAACTCGTAGAGGTTCATCATATTGAAGGCGTAGGGGTCGTATACGTAGGTCTCGTTGCCCTCGTGGAGCTTCAGCATCGGGAAAGGCACCTTGCCAAGAACCTTGCCGGCCTCGGCCATGTAGGTGAATCGTCCGAATGGGCTTATGGAGAAGCTCTCCGACACCCTGGCTGTGATGCGGCTGTATTTGGCGAGAGTGCCGTTGTCGTCCCAGGCGCCCAGGATGGCGTAGAGGTCGAAGGCTGGATAGTCGCTGCCCATGCTGATGCGTGTGAACTCGCCCGACACGAATTTCTCGTTGAAGCAGAAATGGGTGTTCAGATACAGCTCGTAGCTTGTAAGGTGCTTGTAGTTGAGGTCGGTGAACCTGTTGTGGAACGGGATAAACTCGGTAGGCGTAAGCTTGCGGTAGCGCAAGCCCAGCGAATTGCTGAATCCGGGGAAGTGCTCGTGATCGTAGCTGAGTTTTACCTCGTCCACAAACAAGAGCTGGTCGTTTTTGCTGCGCGACAATACCGTAGACATGATGTTGTCTTCGGAGAAGGCGTTGATGCTCTGGCCCAGCTGCTCGTAGTCGTGCTTGTAGTCGAGCGAGAAGCCGCGACGCGGATTCTTGTTGGTAAGGTAGAGCAGTCCGGCTCCATATTTGAACTCCTTGTCCTTGAGTCCGTAGGCCAGATATGAGCTAAGCATCAGCTTTTTGGAAAATTCGTTGCTGGTGCGGCCGCCAAACCTGAAACGCCAGCCTTCTATCTCGTTGTGGGACACAAACTTGTATATCGGGCCCATCTCCCACCACTTGAAAACCCAGTATCCGGTAACGAGCATCTCCACGGTGCTGGTAACGTTTTTGAACATGGGCACTTCCTTGATGCTGTCCACCATCTGGTATATGTTGCGCTCCTTCTCGGAGAGCTGCTCGTGGCGCTGCTGGGCCCAATATTCGGGGTCGCGGTCCATGGCGCCATCCTCGGTGATGGTTTCCTCGGTGGCCACGGCGCTGAATGTGGCATCAGGGAACTTGGGATTTATCTCCACATTGCGGCGGGTCATGGTTTTGCGGCCAAAGAAACCCATTGTGCTGTCGGTGAAGTTCAGGTCCATGAACATCTCCTCCCTGGTGAGGAACCATACGGAATCTATCTTGTCGTATTCCTGGGTGATGATGTAGTTGTTGATGTAGTTGATGTTTACATCGGTGGCCATCTTGGCCTGAATCTTAGTGACGGCCCAGGTGGTGTCGTTCACCCACATATCGCCGCTGAATGTGTAGGTCTGCTTGTGGCGCGGCTTAAATGACAGGTGGTAGACGTAGTGGCCGTTCTGATACATGCTGTCGAGCAGGTAGTACTTGTAGTTGGTTTTCCAGTAGTCTGATACCGGGGATACAAAGTTGTGGCCGAATGCCGGCACGTAGTTTTTGTAGATGTTGGCGTCCAGATACATCTGTCCGGTGTACTGAGTGAGGCTCTCGTTGGATGTTCCTGATATCTTGGAAGCCTTTATCACCTCTTTCTTTTTCTGAGGGCTGCTCTTGTGGTAGATGTCGGAGAGCGATTCGGTAATCATGATGGGGAGGAACACTTTTCCAGTCTCGGCCGAAGTATCAGCATAATCGAAAATAAACTGGAAATTCTTCATCACGGCGTTGGGTCCGAAATCCCTGCGCACGTTGTTGAGGTCGATCTCCATCTTGTTGTAGACCTCGTATTTATAGGAGTCCAGCTTGTCGGGATTGTTGTTTTTGCGGTTGTCGGCCACATTGCGCATGATGCGCCATGCGGGATTCTCGCCCGGATGTATCACAATCTCGTTTAGCATGTAGCTGTCGGCCTCCATCTTTACATTCACCTCCTGGAAAGCGTTGCGGTCCACCTTGTGGAAGTATGGCAGATAGCCCACGTATGAGAATTCCAGCGTGTCGGTCTGCACATTGCCCTGCAGGAAGTATGTGCCGTCGATGTCTGATATAGTGCCCACTGTGGTGCCCTTGAACACGATATTCACAAATGGCAGCGGCTCTCCCGATTCCGCATCGGTTACCACGCCTCGCACCTTGGTCTGGCTCCAAACAGGTATTGCAAGCATCAGCAATACTAAAAGCAAATAAAATTTTTTCATCTCAACAATATAATTTAATATATGCATTGGAATATTATTACGCCGCAAAGTTACACTTTATTTTCAACACTGCATACCCAATATACGTAAAGGAGAAATAATTAACGAAAAATAAACCTTGATATTGTGAAATTGTATTAATTTTGTAACGTAATTGAAATCAATTTTTCATACACATCATCTATGTTAATAAGTATCCTATCCATGATTGGATCTCTCGCTATGTTCATGTACGGCATGAAGACCATGAGCGAGGGACTCGAGAAAGTGGCCGGCGAGCGCATGCGCTCCATCCTTGCGGCCATGACCAAAAACCGTGTAATGGGTGTATTGTCGGGAATCCTGATAACAGCGCTCATACAGTCAAGTTCGGCCACCACAGTAATGGTGGTAAGTTTCGTAAACACCGGCCTCATGACCCTTACGCAGAGTATCGGAGTTATAATGGGTGCCAACATCGGTACCACTATAACATCATGGATAGTATCTCTGGTGGGTTTCAAGATGAACCTAGCCAACCTTGCCCTGCCTCTGCTGGCCATAGCGTTGCCTATGTACATGTCGAGCAAGAGCAAATGGAAGAATATCAGCCAGTTCATATTTGGTTTCGCCATCCTGTTCCTGAGTCTGAAGTTCCTGAACGAGAGCGCCGAGGACATGAAGCTGAACGAGCTGGTGGCCAACATGCTTAGCGGCATATCATGCGACAGCTTCTGGGTTATCCTGCTATTCGTAGTGGTGGGCGCCATTGTTACAATGATAGTGCAAGCATCAGCCGCCACCATGACCATCACCCTGATGCTTTTCAATATGAACATCCCCGGATTCGGTTTCGAGCAGGCAGTGGCCCTCACAATGGGTCAGAACATCGGTACCACCATCACCGCCTTCCTGGCATCGCTGTCCACCAACACACAGGCCAAGCGCACAGCCCTGGCTCACATGTTTTTCAACGTGTTTGGCGTAGTGGTGTTCCTCCTGATATTCTATCCATCATGCAATGCCGTAAACTGGTTTATGACCGACGTGCTCCACAACACCAACGAGATGAACAAGCTCTCGGCATTCCACACAGCTTTCAATATCGTAAACACACTTTTGCTTATATGGTTTGTACCCCAGATAGAGAAATTTGTCTGCTGGGTACTTCCCCAGAAAAAGGACGACGAGGAGTCGGATTTCAGACTCAAGCATATCAGCAAGGGACTTGTTGCTACTCCTGAGCTCTCTCTGCTGGAGGCCAAGAAAGAGATAGCAAACTTTGGACAGAGATGCTACAAGATGTTTGGAATGGTGAAAAACCTGCTTACCACCACCGACAAGGACCAGTTCGAGAAAGAGTTCAACAGAATTACCAAATACGAGAAAATCACCGACAACATGGAGGTGGAGATAGCCAACTATCTGGACGATGTGGATGACGACGGACTATCGCGCGAGGCCAAGATACAGTCGCAGAAGATGATGAAGACCATAGGCGAGCTGGAGAGCATTGGCGACTCGTGCTACAACCTGGGCCGCACACTCAACCACAAGCGCGAGCAGAAGATGGACTACACTCCCGAGCAGATGGGCCACATAAACGCCATGATGGAGATCGTGGACAAATCGCTGCAGAAGATGAACGCCGACCTGGAGCGTGCCGAAGGCACGCCAGTGGATTTCGACAAGACAATGCAGATAGAGAAGGACATCAACGACTTCCGCAAGCTGCTGAAGGAGACCAACATCAAGGACATCAGCGCCGACAAGTACGACTACAGCCTCGGCGTGCTCTATATGGATTTCATCAACGAGTGCGAGCATCTGGGCGACTACGTGGTAAACGTGGTTCAGAGCAGCAAGTAAGCATAAAACGGCTGGCCCTAGGCCAGCTCTCCTACAAACATAACGCTTCGTGCAATGCGCAGAAGATCGTCGTCGGATACGGCGTTAAGATTCTCGTCGTCGAGAAAGAAGAACACGCTATCGTCCACACGGCGGGCTTCTGCGTTTTTGTATTCGCTGGTGCCAGGCACAAAGAGCGCCGAATTCAAGCTCTCCACAGATACCATGAGGCTGCCGCCATCCACATTGATGTAGCGCACAGGATAGCGCTTTCCATTGTATGAGATAAACTGATTATTCACTTTCTGTTTCATTTTTGTTTATTATTATCAGGTTTGTGTATATTGTTTATTGTTGATTACGATGCAAAGATAATATGGATAGTGTGTCAAAATATGGTACAACTTGGAAGTTTTTTTCGCCCATCACAAAAAAAATTGAAGGATACACAAAAAGCCCGCTCTGGAGCACTCCAGGGCGGGCTTTTTGTATTTAAGATTATAAGGGAGCTTCAGCTTTATTATCTAAAGTTCTGAAGCTCGGCAGAGTATTTTCTATATATCTGATCCACACGCTCCATAACAGCGGCGTCGCCGTGTTGCTGAGCCTCCTGTGCTATGTAGGCCAATACCGACACGCACATTTGGAACTCGCGCGACTCCACAAATCCTCTCGACTTGAGGTAGAGAAGCCAGTCGCCAATCTGACTGTAATCGGAGAGCATCTTGTCCACCACTTGGGTAACCTCGTCGGTCATGCCAGCGTCGTAAAGCGCTCCCACCACAGGAACCATGGTGTAATCATAAGGAACCTGCCAATCCGGAGTAAGCTCGAGACATTTCTTGAGCACTGCCTTGGCCTCGTCCACCTTCTTGGCGTCCACAAGCGCATTGGCCAATCGCGCGAAAGTGCCTCTGATATCCATGATCTTCATCTGTCGGAGATTGTTCTCCTCCATGATCACGTCGGGCTCGTTCATGCGTCCCCAGGTAAACTTGTTCATCATATTGTCGTACATGAGCTTGGTATCCACCTCGCCCATCTCGCCGGGAGCCTCAGACTTGGTAAGATAAGGCACTATCCTGTAGCAGAAGCCCTCCAGACGGAAATACTTGTCGAGACCCAGATAATCGCTTGGGCTACCGCTGGCGGCAAAATATACAGGACGTTTCCAGTCGTTGGCCGATAGGATGTCGAGTATCACAAGATCGCTCTTTGTGAAGTAGTTTTTGCTGATATCCCACTTGATATCGTTGCCCACGCGCGATGCAGTAGTCTCGTCGATGTTGCCGTTATCCAGGCAGTTCTGCTTGTTTACAGGCACCGAGATCTTCTTGGAAGGTATGTAGTTGTAGCTCTCGCCATTGCCCATGGTAACCTTGTCGTCGTCGTTGCCGGCCACGGCTATCACAGAAGATATAGGAGTGTACATCTTGTTGATGGCGTCCATCAAGGCATTGGTGCGCTCGTTGATAGAAGCAAACTCTGCATTGTCCTTTCCAAAAATCTGGTCACGGAGACTGTTGTTGGTAGCAAACAAGCCCACAAGTCTGGCAAATAGAGTAACGTTCACCTTGTTGATGCCGCCGATAATCTGCTTGTAGTCAGATGCAAACTTGGTTGGGAACTCGGTTCTATCGATGAGAGCTATGAAATCGTTGTATACCGACTCGTACATTGGAGCCAGCTGATCCTTGGCCATCTCGAACTTGTCAGACAAGAACCTGTCGCCCTGATCGGAACATATCAAGATGTTACGCATATCCTGACGGTACTTTACGGCGTCGAGAGTCATAGGCACGGGCGCACCCTCGTACTTGCGCTCCTGAGCCTGCTTGATATACCAGTCGCAGCCGGCCAGAGAGAGGTTCACAATCCTGATATCGCGCCTTACGCCCTCCACCTCCTGCACATACCAGAGAGGGAAGGTATCATTATCGCCAAAAGTGAAAAGAATAGAATTTGGCGCGCAAGACTCAAGATAGTTGCGTGCAAACTCAGGACAAGTGTAACGGCCCGAACGGTCGTGATCGTCCCAGTTCTGAGACGCCATCTGAACAGGCACTGCCAGTGTAACGCAAGCTATAAGCGCTATCACAAGGCTCTTGTTCTTTCCAAGCGAATCGGTAAAGAGACTCCAGATTGCCATCAATCCCAAACCACACCATATACTAAAGGCGTAGAACGATCCCGCAAAGGCATAGTCACGCTCGCGGGGCTGCAGAGGAGTCTGATTGAGGTATACCACAATGGCCACACCCGTAAGGATGAAGAACAGAGCCACCACAAAGGAGTTTCTGGCATCAGCACGACACTGATAAACCATACCCAGCAAGCCCAGGATAAGCGGAAGCATGTAATACACATTGCGACCGTGATTGTTGGCGTACCTGTCGGGCAGGAGTTCTGATCCCGTGCCTCGCGCATTGTCGATAAGATCAATTCCTGTAATCCAGTTGCCCTTTATGTAGCTGCCGGCGCCGTTCTGCTCGTCGCTCTGGCGTCCGCAGAAATTCCACATAAAATACCTCCAGTACATGTGGCCCATCTGATAGCTGAAGAAGAACCTCATGTTCTGCACAAATGTAGGACGTCGCTTGGTGTTGTCAAGATCCGCCCACTGCTTGTAGGCCTCCACATGATGACTCTGGCTGGAATGCATCCTAGGGAAAAATCCCTGATCCTCAGGATTGTAGATGTATTTTGGCGCAGGTTTCTGAATCTCGAGATACTTGCCGTTGAAAGGCACGTATGTGGTCTCATGCTTCTGGTCGATAACCTCGGCGGTAAAATACGGACCAAAGAACAATGGAGTATCGCCATACTGCTCGCGGTTAAGGTAGCTGAGAAGGCTGAAGCCGTCGCTAGGCTGATTCTCGTTGATAGGAGTATTGCTGAAAGAGCGGATTACAGTCATCGCAAACGATGTGTAGCCCAGCATAATCATGAACACGCCCAGAGCAATGGTGTTCTGGATAACCTTGCCAGCATTCTGAGACTTCCATGCCCAGTAGCCCAGGCCGCCCATCACCAGTATCAGGAAGGTGATGATGCCGGAATAATAAGGCATGCCAAGCGAGTTTACGAAGAAGAGATCGAAATACGCGCCTATGTTAACCGTTTGAGGTATAATGAAATAGAGCACGAATGCAAGAATCACCACGCTGAGCAGGAGAGCCAGTATGGAACCCTTTATGGTAACATTCTCCGACTTCTTGAAGTAGAACACAAGCACGATGGCAGGTATCACAAGCAGATTAAGCAAGTGGACACCGATACTGAGACCCATGAGGTAGCATATCAGCACCAGCCAGCGGGTAGAATGAGCCTCGTTGGCGTGCTCTTCCCACTTGAGTATCAGCCAGAAAACCACGGCGGTGAAAAGCGAGCTCATGGAATACACCTCGGCCTCCACAGCCGAAAACCATGCTGTATCGCAGAAAGTGTAGATGAGAGCGCCAAGCATGCCGCTGCCCAAGATGGCCACAGTTTCGCCAGCAGTGTATTTGCTGATGCGCTCACCTTTATAATACATCCTCTCCACAATGCGGCGCGCAAGGTGGGTGATGCTCCAGAAGAGCAGCAGCGATGTAAAAGCTGCGGCCAGCACAGCCGTACAGTTCATCATAAACGCCATGTGAGCGTCGTCGGAAGCCAACAGAGCAGCCACACGGCCAATAATCATCCAAAGAGGAGCTCCTGGAGGGTGTCCCACCTCCAGCTTGACAGCCGTTGCGATAAACTCGCCGCAGTCCCACCAGCTAGCGGTAGGCTCCACAGTGAGCAGGTAGCAGACAAGAGCCACTGCAAACGCAGCCCAGCCTGCCAGACGGTCATAAATCTTGAAGTCTTTCATTACGAATACTTTATATAAAACATTTAAATAATCAATGCTATGGCGGGCCGCCGCAAGGGTGGCAACGCCGGCAATTTACGCTTTGCAAAATTACCAAACTTTAATCCAATACACAAATAAATAAATGGAAAAAAAACTAAAAAAAATTTTGCAATATGCAAAAATCTCAATACTTTTGCAGCCGTAATCAGGCTCATAGTATACTTTCTACGTTGCCATGTTGATAGTTAATAATAGGAATTGCCTGATTGCCAAACAATTATTTATAGGTATAGACCTATGGTGTAATGGTAACACAGCAGATTTTGGTTCTGTTATTTGAGGTTCGAATCCTCATAGGTCTGCAAGCCCCGTATCAGCAATGGTATGGGGCTTTCTTTTTTTCTATATCGGGCTGAGGCTGCGGAACTACATAAAAAAAACGCAGCCAGGCATCACTGCTGGGCTGCGCCATACTACTCAAAAAATCAAACGTACAAGGAAAAAACAAAAAAAAATCTTTCATCATGGACACAATTTCCTTGCTGATAAAAAAGTCTGACTAGAGTAGCACATGATGGGAAATAATATAACAACGTACTATCATTTTCATTTTTCCTTTTCCATAAAAAAAGACAAACGCCCATTCAACGTTAATTCTACAATGCAAAGTAAGAAAGAAAAAATCAATTATCCAAATTTTTAAGTATATTTTTCTTATATTTTTTAATTTTACATTTTACAATTTTAGTTATTATTGTAACTTTTGGTGATTACATTTGTAATTACATTAATAAACTTTATATACCACAGGAATTATATTGAAGAGAAAGCTGATATTTACAAATGTTACAGGAAAAAACTGCCATAAATACAAAAAGAAAAGGAACTCCAAAAATTTGAAGTTCCTTTTGTACCCCAGACCGGGATCGAACCGGTAAGGATGTTACTCCATCGGTGTTTGAGACCGACGCGTCTACCAATTCCGCCACCAGGGCATATCTCATCGGAGTAGACCTCCTAAGACGACACAAAAGTAGAGCAAATATGCGACATTGCAAAATTTTTAGGCAACTTTTTTTTCTTTTTTCTTTACAAAGTAGAAAACCGCTCCGCAAATAGCTGGCAATAAGAGGTTTATACTCCATAATATTATCGACGAAATAGTTGGAAGTGTATAATCGGCGGTATAGCCCTTAAGCACAAGCACAGTGGCAGAGCACCTTACACCAAGCTCGGCAAGCGCTGGCCTGGGCACAAAACTCATGAGGGCGTATATCAGGAACACCGACATCATACCGTCCACAAATCCGATGGGGATTCCAAGCGAGAGAATCGTCAAGTAATTCTGAATGGAATATACGATGAAGCGGGCGAGCGACACTCCAAGCAGACAAACCTTCTCGCGATATGTGTAATTGCAGAAAAACTGAAGACGGCTGCGGAGTCCTTTCGATTTGTCGCTGTTCTTTACGAAAGGTATCGTGTATTTCGGGAAAAGGAAAAGCAGCACCAGCAAAATAGTGGCCACCACACCTATTAATATAAACCACCATTTGGTGAGGAAAGTAGTATGTGCAAACTCCACATCCATACACGAGAAATAAACGCATGACAATACGCCGCACATCATCATGATGGGCATCTGCGAGAATCCGCAATAGGCAGTGGCAAGCGCGCCCTGAATCCTGTTGCCCTTCTGCAAGACGGAGGGACGTCCTATGGCCTCGCCAACCCTGTTGGGAGTAAAGAGCGACGGAGGTATGCCCTTAAGGACGCCGATTATAGAATTGCCCAGCGACAGATACTGAACCGGACGCAAGGAAATCTTCCATTTGAGCGCCTCGATAAACCAGTTGGGCAATACAAGCAAAATGGCTGCCACAAGGGGCACATAATGTATCTCGATATTGTTGGTATCAAGCTCGGCTAGCTGACTGAAGTGATCCTTGCTCAATAGATAAAGACCATAGTAAAAAGCCAATACAAGTATTACCTTAAGTACTTGTTTAAGAGTTCTCGGTATTTTCATCTGGCTGATACGGTTGATAGTTATTATTAAGCACAGGCATCAGCATGAGAGATGCAAAGCCCACTATTATGAACAATATATCCTGGATTCCGTGCATCACCAGGGCGTAGGCGCCGGCATCAGGATCCTTGCGGACTCCATATATGCCAAGCACCTCTATTACTATAAAGTGCCAGGTGCCGATGCCGCCGGGTGATGGAATTACAACGCCAAAAGTGCTGAATACGAAGAGGGTGAGCGCCACCATGAGCGAGAGCTCTTCGCTAAAGGCAAAAGCCTTGAAAACCAAATATATCGTGTAGAAATATACAAAATTGATGAACAGGCTGTGGAACAGAAACTGCCAGCGTTTCTTCAGCTTCAGGATGGTGAGGAGGCCATCCTTGAAATTCTTCAAGAGCGTGGTGATCTTGGTGCCAAGGCCCATTATATCGCGCCTGATAGCCATACGGACGGCAAAGAACGCCAAGGCGCAAAGCATCAGGCCTCCGATAACCAAATGAGGCACGTAGCCGCCAAGTTTCTGGAGACCTTCACCTATCCACGGATTGCTATCCATAATGCCCGTGGCCACATCGCCCTGAGTGAAAAGGATGACAACAGTAAGTATCAGAAGCACAATCATATCGGCAATGCGCTCGGTAACCACGGTGCCAAGACAGCGCGCAAAGGGGATGTTCTCGTATTTGGTGACTATGCCGCAGCGAACCACCTCGCCGCTGCGTGGAATAGCCATATTAGATAGGTACATAACCATTACTGAACAGAAAAGGTTCAAGTTGCGGGGTCTGTAGCCAAAGGGCTCCAGAAGAAGCCTCCAGCGCAGGGCACGGCTATAATGGCCGGCCACAGAGAGCAATAGGGCAAGAACCACCCATAGCCAGCGGGCCTCGCCTACGGCCTCCATAATGCGGGAGAAATCCTGTCCCCGGTATGCCAGCCAGAACAGGAGTACTCCTATGGTAAGGAATATGAGCACCTTTACGGCTGTGGTAATGTGTTTTTTCACGTTGATGCAGCTGTTGCTAAGTTCGTTTCTAAAATTTGCTGCAAAGTTAGTTTTTTTTATTGGCAAAAAGATAGTATCTTTGGATAAAATTTTGATACTATGAGACAGAATATATTATTGGCACTATTAGCAACATTGCTATGGGCCGTGGAGACTCAGGCTCAGACATTCTCCCACAAGGAGGTGTATGACCAGGATTTTGAATTTACCGAGGGAATATACCTGAGCAAAGACGATTTCAAAAATAATTTGCCGATAGAGAAATCCCGCATCAGCAGCAACTTAGACCCAAATGATTTAAGTTATTTTGAGCAGCTGATGCAAAACAAGACAATTTCGATATACGACAAGCTGGGCAACGAGGTGCAGCTGGAAGTATCCAAGATTTTCGGATTCTGCAACAACGGATCGGTATACATAAGCTGCAACGGATCGTTCGAGAAGATAGGCATCATAGGCAGCATCTGCCACCTGATGGGCACAAAAACCGTGTATCACTCTACGCCAAGCCCATATCTGGGATACGGACGCTACTACGGCTACAGCCCTATGTATCAGAATGTATCATCAAAGGAGTATCAGCAATACCTGTATGATTTTGAGAGCGGCAAGATGCTGGAATACAATGCCGACAACCTGAAAACCCTGCTGATGGCCGATCCAGCAATACACGACGAATACGCCAACCTCTCCAAGAAAAAACAGAAGGCTCAGCTCTATTATTATATGAGGCAATACAACCAAAAACATCCGCTATACATACCTGTATATGAATAGACGGGCGCAAAGGCAACATATTTGAAAAAAAAATGAAAAAAATTTGCAACAAATACAGTTTTTAGACTATATTTGTAAAAATATTTCACAAAATAGTACGAACAACATAAAACGCAAAAGCTTTATGAACGAAGAAGCGCAAATGTACATAGACGAGGCCGAAGAGAAAATGCAGTCGGCCGTGTCGCACTACGAGACAGGACTTTCGAAGATCAGAGCAGGCAAGGCCTCTCCAGCTATGCTGGCTGATATCAAGGTAGATTACTACGGCACACCTACAGGACTGGCCGGTGTGGCCAACGTGGGTACCACAGATGCCAGAACAATCGTGGTTCAGCCATGGGAAAAGGCCATGCTCCCAAAAATCGAGAAGGAGATTTTGGCAGCCAACCTGGGCGTTACACCTATCAACGACGGCCAGATCATCAGAATCGTGGTGCCAGCCCTTACCGAGGAGCGCAGAAAGCAGCTCGTTAAGCAGGTGAAGCAGGAGGGCGAGAGCGCCAAGGTGGCCATCAGAAACGTTCGCCAGGACGTAAACAAGACCATGAAGCAGCTCGAGAAGGACAGCACTATCACCGAGGACGAGAACAAGGAAGGTCAGGAGATTGTCCAGAAGCTCACCGACAAGTACGTGGCTCAGGTTGACAAGATTTCTGAGGCCAAGGAGGCCGAGATCCTGAAGGTTTAATCCTGAAAAAAAGCAGAGAGAGATTCTGCAAAATACACGAGAAAATAATACAAAAAGCCTGTAAGATTTTTTGCAGGCTTTTTTGATTTTTTACTTAAGATAAAAATGCTCAACTCACTAAAAAAGATACTATTACCTATGGTGGCATTAATCCTGATGCAAGGAATCGCCATGGCCCAAGGGCAAGGTATCTTCAAGGAAACATCATACATAAAAAAATACGGTGTAAACGAGTTTGGCCGCATGGTGTTCGTAAATGATATCTGCGAAGACCAAAACGGATGCATAGCTCTGGGAACCACCGACGGCATTTGTATCTTGAACTCAGAGGGCCACACTTTCTATCCCACGCCATCCAGATCGGGAATCAACCACATTAAATTCAACAACGGAAAATTACTGATAAGCGGCGACGTAGACCACGGATTCTACACTTTCGACAGCACAGGAAAGGCTGTGTACAACGACATTACCGAAAACACCGACCTTAAAAACACTTATATAACCAACCTGATAGAAGGCAACAAGAAAATTTACCTTACCGACAAAAACCACATCTACATATACAACTACCAAAAAGTTGAAAAACAGAATCTTGACAATATCATTGCGTCAGTAGGCTGCGACACCATTCCGATAATATTCACCAAAGACCTGAGAGGATATTGTTTTGACGGAAAAACCATAAACGAGATAATAAACCTTAAGGAATTCGGAATAGCCAAGGGCGACAACATAAAACTTGTGGACCTCTGCAACGACACCGTGGCGCTAATCTGCGGAAAAAAGATGATAGCATGCAGCAAGGGGCTGATACGCGGCAAAGGCAGAATAAACGCGTCGAATTCGCAAACCATCAATCTGGCCAGCAACGACCTAAACGACAGCGACATACGCGACGCCCAATACGACGCCACTCTCAACAAGATTGCAATATCCACCAACAAGGGAATCTACATCTTCAACAAAAAGGGCGAGAACATCCAAACCGTGAATCACGGAAGCGGACTTCCGCTGGAAGATGTAAGAAAGATGTTTTTCGATTCCAAGCACAACCTTTGGGCATCGCTAAACTCTATCCTTGTGAAGATAGAGCTAAACACCACCACAGTGTATTACACTGAAAGACAGGGAATGAGCGGCGACATCTACTGTTTCGAGAAATTCAACGGACAATACTACTGCTCCACTTTCAATGACGTATACACCGCCACCGCCGACAACTCGTCGGGATCCAACACAATATTCAAGAAAGTTAACTTCCACAACAGTCAGGAAAACATTATCTGCTGGAATCTTCAGGTGATGGACAATCATCTGCTGGCCTGCGCCATGGACGGATTATACGAGATAAAGGGCAACGACGCCTACAAACTGCTAAGCACCAACAAGATATACAGCATAGCGAAATCCAGTCTGCTGCCGGGCAAGTTGATAATTGGCGGATACGACGGCCTGATGACTGCCGACTACGCAATAGAGGGCAACAACCTTAAGGTAAGCAACTGCAAAAACATCAGGGGCATAGATTTCCCGATATGGACAATAAAGACAAGCAGCAACGGCGCTATATGGGTTTCAACAATTTTCAACGGACTCTACTACATTGTGCCCAAGGACAAAAACATCGAAAGGTTCAGTTTAGTTAACCTAGGAGAGAACATTGGAATACAAGAACTTCGCCAAACCAAATTTAATGTTACAGACAAGTATCTCTACGTATATGAGAAAGGCATCAGGAGGGCCGAAATTCCTGAGAACATCAACTTCATAGCCAAGGACATAGAACTGCACACATCAGAACTTTTCACCAGATTCATCAATCAATACAAGGCCACCGAGATATATCCGCTAAACGACAACGGCGACGTGCTTATAAACACCAACGAGCACTGCGTGATTTCCTACAGGAAAGACAAGAGCTTCGATACAATACATTTCCAGACCAAGGTAGACATAGTGAACAACGTTTTCCTGCGCGACTCGCTGCTGTTCCTGAGCACCAACATAGGACTGCTGAAACACAACCTGAATGCCAAGCCATACGAGAAGCCGGGCGAATATCCTTTCAATATTTTCATCACTGAGATCTCGTTGAACGACACTTCGGTTTTCAAGGGAGAGAAATATTTCGGCAACAGCGATGTACACAGTTACGAGAGCAGCCCTGAGGCTTGCGACAATCTGGGATCTGGCATCAAATCGCTGAAAATCAGTTATGCCACGTCATGTTTCGAAAACAGCGAGCAGATAAAATACTCATACATACTGGAAGGCAGCGACAAACAATGGTCGGCATACAGCAACGAGAATTATCACGAGTTCGGACAGCTGAAACCCGGCAACTACACTTTCAGGGTAAAGGCCCTCAACAATTACGGAATTGTATCCAACGAGGCTGTATACAATTTCGAGGTAGAACAGGTGATATACCTAAGATGGTGGGCCATACTGCTTTATATGCTGGCATTTGGAGTAATAATAATAATACCGCTAAACAAGATAATCAAGCACCTGAAAAAGGAGAATCAGCGTCTGGACAAGCTGGCCCGCGACCGCTACGACGAAATCATCAGGCAGAACGAGAGGCTGAAGCTGCTGTCGCTGGTGGCCAGCAAAAACACCAACTCGGTAATGATCCTTAACGGCGACGGAAGTTTCCAATGGCAAAACGACTCGTTCACAAACATTTACGGATACACCGCCGAGGAATACAAAAACACTTTCGGCAACAACTATTTCGAGATACAGAAAGCCATAAGCCCCGACAATGCCCACATCCTGAAAAATGCCGAGGACAACAAGGAACGCGCCTCCTACGAGACCATCCACATAGGCCCCAACGGTCACAGAGTATATGCGCAAACTCATCTTGACCCGGTTTTCGAAGCCGGGAAAGACGTTAAAAACTGGATTGTAACCGAAACCAACATCACTCAGCTGAAGCTGGCCGAAAAGGAAGGCATGCAGCAGGCCGAAAAACTGGTGGAAGCGTATTCCGACCTTAAGCGAAACCAGGACAAAATGGAGTTCCAGACCCGTCAGCTGAAAATAATCAACGAGCGTCTGGAGATTGGATACAAGCAGATAAAGCGTCAGAACATCACTATCAACCAGTCACTTAGATACGCCAACGGTATACAGAACTCCATACTGCCATCCAGCGAGAAGTTTGCCGAGTTTGTAGACCACTTTGTGATACACTGGCCCAAGGACATCGTGAGCGGCGATTTCTACATGATGGAGAAACTCTCCGACCAATCGTTCCTAACCATTGTGGCCGACTGCACGGGTCACGGTGTGCCGGGCGCTTTCATGAGCATCATAGGATACGACCTTCTATCGCAGACCATCCGCCTGAGAAAGATAACCGAGCCAAAGGATATTCTGGAGCAGCTTCAGAATCAGCTTTTGGAGATGCTGGACCTGAAACGCATTCAGAGCACCGATGGCATAGCGCTGAGTATCTGCAAGTTCGACAAAAATCCCGACAACGTAAAACTTACATTTGCGGGATCAGACAGCACGATATACATCCACAAGATGGCCGACAACACTCTGCTGAAACTAAAAGGCAGCCGCAGGCAAACCGGAATCAACGGCGAGGTTTTCAACAAGAAACCCTTCGAGCAGGAAGAGCTCGTCATAGAATATGCCGACAGGATAATACAATTCAGCGACGGCATCATAGACCAGTGCAACGACAAACGCATAAGATACGGATCGCCCAGATTCATGAACATACTCACCAAAAACCAGCAAACCGCAATCTCAGAGGTGGGGAAACGCATTGTTTCCGACATCACCATCTTCATGGGTGACGCAGGACAGCGCGACGACATTTCTGTACTGGGCTTTAATATCAAGAAATAAATGGAACTACTATCACCAGCCAAAAACCTTGAAACGGGAATACTGGCCATAAATTCGGGGGCCGATGCCGTCTACATTGGCGCAAGCGATTTCGGTGCCAGAAAAGCCGCCGCCAACTCCGTGGACGACATAGAGAAGCTGTGCCGCCACGCTCACCTATATGGAGCCAAGGTTTACGTAACGCTAAATACAATCCTATACGACAACGAGATAGAGCCAGCCCGAAAACTGATATCCAAACTCTACAACATAGGCGTGGACGCATTGATAGTGCAGGACATGGGAATCCTGAAAATGGACATTCCGCCCATAGAGCTGCACGCAAGCACCCAAACCCACAACTACGACATGGAGCGAATAAAGTTTATGGATCAGCTTGGTTTCAAGAGGATTGTGCTTGCAAGGGAAAGCAGTCTGGAACACATCCGCAGCGTACGCCAAAGCATCAGGGCAGAGATAGAATGTTTTGTGCACGGAGCGCTGTGCGTAAGTTTCAGCGGACAATGCTACATGAGCGCGCAGCTGGGCGGCAGATCGGCCAACAGGGGCGAGTGCGCACAGGCCTGCCGCATGAAATACTCGTTGCTGAATGCTGATAAAAAGGTTCTGATAGATGAGTCATATTTATTGTCGCTCAGGGATTTTGGAGCGTTCAACAAAATAGGACAGATGATGGATGCCGGGGTGGATTCGCTAAAGATAGAAGGCCGCCTGAAAGACCAGAGCTACGTGGCCAACGTTACCGCATATTACCGCAGGATAATCGACAGCATATCGGAAGGCAAGGCCAGAAACTCGTCGGGTATATGCCTGTACGACTACGAGCCAAACATCCACAAGGTCTTCAACCGCGGATTCACGGAGTATTTCCTGATGCCTGCGCCCGGCAAGATGGCCAACTTCGCCAGCCCCAAATCAATGGGCGAGGAAATTGGCAAACTTACATCCCGAAAGGGCAACACCATATCCATACAAAGCAGCGAGAGCATCAGCAATGGCGACGGCCTCTGCTACCTGCAAAACGGCAGCCTCTTCGGATTCAGGATAGAAAAATCGCTCGGCAACAACTCGTTTACAGCCATCACGGAGCCAAGCCTGAAGCCGGGAACAGTGCTATACAGAAACCTCGACACGATATTCCAGAAGAAGATAGAGCACACCAAAACCACACGCAAGATAAGGATAGACGCGGTTTTGACAATGAGCGCGCATCAGCTAGAGATAAAAATCACCGACGAGGACCTCATAACATCATCCGCCACGATAGAGGTTACAGATATGGCGCAGAATCAGGAAAAAGCGCTCTCGAACCTGAAGGCCGCAATGATGAAATGCGGCGACAAATTCCTGATGAACAGCCTGGAGACACAAGGCAGCGAGGTTCCGTTTGTGCCAAACTCGGTGGCCAACGAATTCCGCCGAAACGCCCTAGACGCCCACGAGAAAAAAAGGATTGCCCATTTTGCGCCCAAGGGCCACCCTACCCCATCGGCCAGCGTAAAATACCCTGAAGCCGAGGGTAACTACAGACTAAACGTGGCCAACCAGCTTGCACGTCAGTTCTACGAGGAGCACGGATGCCACATCACGGAACCCGCCTTCGAGCTGCTGGGCAACACCAAGGGCAAGGAGGTGATGACCACCAAATACTGCATACGCCGCGAGATGGGCTACTGCCTGAAAAACGGCACAAAAAAAGCCCCTGAAGACTGGAACTCAAAGAGATACATTCTTCACGGGGCATATCAGGATTTCGACCTGGTGTTCAACTGCAAGGACTGCAAGATGCAGATCTTTGCAAGGAAATAATTACTTGAAAAGGATCTCGCCCTCGTCGGTAATCTCGAGAGGAGTGTTTGGGAAATCGGCCTTGGTGAGAGCCTTCATATTCTTAACAACGGTTTTTGTATCGTCGGTGCGGGGACCTACACCCACCTTCTGAAGGTAAGAATGTATCCTGCCCGATGCAAAAGAGCCATCCTCGTTCAATACCACCTCAAGCAGCGGAGCCTGACCTCCCGGACCCAGAAGGTTTACCATATATGGACAGGCAAAATTGCCTAAGCTGTAAGCAATTAAGTGTCCCTTGTAATTCTCCACGGCACGTGGCACATGAGGACCGTGACCCACCACGATATCGGCGCCATTATCGATGCAGATATGGGCAAACTCCATCACATTGCCGCGGTTTTCGCCAAAACAGAACTCCCTCTGCTTGGTAACGTGCTGAAACTTGCTGCCCTCGCCGCCGGCATGGAATCCCACAACAAGCAGGTCGCTGCTGTCGCGGTATTTCTTCACCAGGGCGCGCACCTCGTCGTAGTCGTTCACATTGTTGGTGCCCGAGCACGAAGCCGCAAAAGTAACAATGCCAATCCTGAGGCCGTTGCGCTCAATGTAAGCGCCCTCGCAGAGCCCCTTGATTCCGGTAATCTCCATTCCGGCATCACGCACGTTCTTTATCGTGCCCTTTCGTCCATTCATGCCGAAATCATTGCTGTGGTTGTTGGCAAAGTTGCAGGCGTCCACACCAGCATCCACAAGATTCTGCACGTGGTCGGCAGGCATGCGGAAAATGTAGCAGGTGGTGCTGCCCGGGGTGTAGCGCTTTGCGCAGTCGCTGTTTGGGCCGTCGTAGCAGGCGCCCTCAAGGTTTATCAGGCATAGGTCGGCGGCCTTCATAATCTCCTTGCAGTCCTGGAAGAGGCTCTTGCCGCCATCCTTTGTAACATTGGAGTTGTTTGGGAAATTGGTTCCCATCATCACATCGCCGGTAAACACCATGGATACTTGTCTGGTTTTGGCAGGTGTTTCTGATGCTGCTGATACTGCTGATGCTGCTGTATCAGCCTCCTGACCGCCTGCAACCGGCTCCTGAGCCTTGGTGGAAGAGCTTCCACAAGCGCACATCACACCGCACAGCAGCAATGATAGTGCTTTTACAGATAGTTTTTTCATAATTTAAATTAGGATTTGTGTATTCGTTGCAAAGGTAATAATTTTTTGCGACAAATTTAGTAGACCTAGAAACACAAATGTTTCATCCCTTATCCCTAATTTAAAACTACCTGGATTTCGACCAAAACTCAACATTTCTTCTACCATATTTCACTATACGGGGAATATGGCCAGTTTTTCTTATTGGGCTGTATGTTGTCGATATTGGACTTAATCCATTTGGACACTTTCTTCAACTGAGATTTGGTAAGTACTTCTGTTTTATGATTTTCGTAATCAGAAACAATAGCGTGCAAAGACTTATTTTCAATATTAAACAATAGGAAATCAACTATAAATCGCCATTGTTCTTCCACTCCAAAACAATCATTGACATAATAATAATCCAATTCTTTCGTCATACAATCCCCGTCCAAAGGAGAACGAGACATATATCCAGCATAATGTCTCATATATCCAAAATCAACAGGTGGACATTCATCCTCATCACGGCCGCATATAGGAGGTGTCATCATAGTATTTCCAACAAAAGTTGTGACCGTTTTATCATATTTCAAAATCTCATCACTGAGAAAGAGCAACATTTTTCTATTGAAACACGACGAAATAGTGGCTTCTTCAACTTTATGCAAATCCACGTACTCTCCACAGCCCATACGGCACAATGACTTGATAATCAGATTGCGATGCTTGGCATAACGGGAATCGTAAAGGCACGACCTCAAAGTCCGCCTGATTTCAGAATTGTTGGAATACGAAGCCAGAGAGATTACTCCCTGCGGATTAAAAAACAGATTGTCGTCATTATCCAAAATCTCGCTCAAGTTTTTTCTCAGACTCAAAGTGTCCTTGCCAGAGCTAATACAAACCTGAATGATGCGCTCCTTTTCACCATCATAATATTGATTGCGAAGCAGTTGCAATATCCTCGCCTCAATATTGGAATCCAAAAGGTCCTCCCATGAGAATGGTCCATACTTAATCATATAGTCGCTGATATAATAATCAGAATATCCCCAAGGTCCCCATACTTGCCCATTGATACGCCTATCCATCAGAGATTTATAGATTTTGGATCTCTGATTGGCCAGATATGAGTCAAGGCCTGGTTCCGGATTCTGACCAAAACATACACAGATATCAAATATCAAAACAAAAACCAAAAACAATCTTCTCATAATCAAGGAAATAAAAAAAAGCACCCTGCGGCTAAGTTGCCAAAGCCACAGAGTGCGGAGGTTATTTTCTATTGTTTGTGTGCTAATTGATTACTTCTGGATAAGCGCGCCCTCAAAATCCTTGGTGATATCGAGAAACTCCTGCCAAACATTGTCCACCATAGGGATACCGTTGGCGAGCCGCTCCTTCATGGTGCGCTTCTCGGGATCGCCGGGCACCATCACCTCCTTGCCCTCTAGGGGCCTCATGCTGCGGATGATGTGGCAGAGCTCCTTCATCCTGGCGCTGAAATTCTTCAAGTTGGTGAACTTGCGTATGTCGATAGCCTGGAAACAGTGGCTGATGCCGCGTTTCTTGCTCATATCGGATCCGAACATAGGCATCAGGTCATGGCCGAAATCGCTGCCTGTAAGCACGCTGCAGAGAATCTCCACCATCATGCCAAGGCCGAAGCCCTTGTAGTCGCCTATCGGGCGCACGCACTTGGCGGCAAAAGGATCAGTGGTAATCTTGCCCTCGGCATCGTAGGCCACGCCATCCTCAAGCGGTTCTTTAGTTCCCTTGTGGTTGCGCACATAGTTCCAGCTTATTACCGAAGTGGCCATATCCAGATTTAGTGGCTCCTCCCCTTCTATCGGACACGAGAAACATATCGGATTGGTGCCGAAATAAGGCTCCACAGCATTGTATGCCTTCACCAGCGAGTTGGTGTTGGTGAATGCGAAACCTATCATTCCGTGCTTGGCCGCATACTCGGTAAAATAGCTTGCCGCACCGAAGTGCGACGAGTTTCTAACAGCCACGGTACCAGTGCCCACCTTAGATGCCATGTCGATGCAGAAATCCATCGCGAACATTCCGGCATGGTGACCCACGGCGCCGTCGGCGTCCATCAGCTTGGTGGCGCCATTGTCCTTGATGATCCTGAACTGAGGCCTCCTGTTGATGCGCCCCTTCTGGAAACCCTCCACATAATGCGGAAACAAAGCAAGACCGTGCGTGTCGATGCCCTTTAGCGAGGCCTC
>JAKSLV010000069.1 GCA_024401025.1 Bacteroidales bacterium | reverse complement strand
CGTCGAGGAACATCTTGCGGTCCTCGTATGATTCCATCTCGGCAATCTCCTCCTCGGTCTTGGCTGCTATCACGAGAATCTCTGCGTCCTCGTCCTTTACGGCCTCACGTACGGCCTCCACATGTGCGTTGCCGGTCAGGACAGATTTCTCGTCCACATTGCATACGTACATCACAGGCTTGCTGGTAAGGAGGAATAGCTCCTTGGCGGCGCGCTGCTCGTTCTCGTCGAGCTCCACGGTGCGCGCGCTCTTGCCCTGGAGAAGGGCGGCCTTTATCTTGTCCATTACCTGGCAGAGCATGGCTGCGTCCTTGTCCTTGGCTGTCTTGGCCATCTTCTCGGTCTTGGCGTAGCGGCTCTCTATGGATTCCAGGTCCTTTATCTGAAGCTCGGTATCGATGATCTCCTTGTCGCGTACAGGGTTTACGCTGCCGTCCACGTGGGTTACGTTCTCATCCTCGAAACAGCGGAGCACGTGGATGATGGCGTCGGTCTCGCGGATGTTGGCGAGGAACTTGTTGCCGAGGCCCTCACCCTTGCTGGCGCCCTTCACGAGGCCGGCAATGTCCACAATCTCTACTGTGGCTGGAATCACCTTGGCTGGATGATCTATCTTCTCGAGTTCTATAAGTCTGTCGTCTGGTACGGTTACCACTCCCACATTTGGCTCTATGGTGCAGAACGGAAAGTTAGCAGCCTGAGCCTTTGCGCTGGAAAGGCAGTTGAAAAGTGTCGACTTGCCCACGTTAGGCAGTCCTACTATACCACATTGAAGTCCCATGTTTGTTTTAATTACGAATTATGAATTACGAATTACGAATTTTTGTAACGAAATCCGAATTATGAGTTACTGATTTTTATAAACGAAATCCGAATTCGTAATTCGTAATTCGGATTTCGTAATTATTTTAATTCTTTTTCTTGTCCATTACATATACCTTGTAGAGGTATGCCAGTAATGCGAGTATCAGAAGCGATGATGCTATCGCTGCAATTATCTTGCCTACGCGTATCGATGTGGGGTCGAATCTGAACTCGATCTTGTGCTGACCGGCAGGAACCACGAGGGCGCGGAGGATGTAATCGGCGCAGATGTGGTCCACCTCCTTGCCATCGATGTAGGCCTGCCATCCCTTGGGATAGTAGATCTCTGAGAACACTGCAAGGCGGTCGCGCTTGGCATCAGCATCGTAGCTTATGTAGTTTGGCTGATACTTGGTGAGAACTATCGTGCTGGAATCCTCGGCCACTATCTGGTCCTTGGGCAGCTGACTCATATAGTCCTTGAATATGTTCTTGTTGATAACGGCAGTCTGGCGCGAGTCCTGACGCTTCAGGGAACCTATCTCCTGGTCGGCGGTTTCCACAGCGTCGAATTTGTTTACAAACCATGCGTTGCCGTAGCTGTTCATGTTGATGAGAGGCATCTGCTGAGGGTTAAGTATCAGATACTTGGTATTCAGCATATTGATGGTGTTGTTGTTGCTTACAAAGCTGTTGAACTTGGCGGCATCCTGCTGAGCCAGTGCCCTTGCGTAGTTTACCGCAGGCGACAGCAATGTGTCGATAAACTCCTGATACCTGCGCATCTTGGCACCGTGGTATCCGCCGATGCTCTTGTGGAAGTATGGTGTCTTGCCGTCGTTGAATACGTTGGCACCGAGGTTAAGGACGCGGAAGTTAGGATCGGTGTCCTTCATGATAAACTCGTCGGCAGGAGTTGGACGCAGCACGTTGCTTACCTCGGTGGCTGGACGGTAATCCTTGGGGCCAAGGTAGCGGTAGTCTACATTCCAGAGGTCCAATACTATGATAAGGCCCATGAAGATGAAGAGTGTCTTTGGCTTAAGCTCCAGTTTCCTGTATATGAACAGCATGGCTGCGGCAGCCAGGATAAACAGCAGTGTGCGGAACACATCGCTGCGGAATATCGAGTGACGGGCGTACTCCAGATTGTTCATGAACGACTGATACTGTCCGGCAGCCTCAGGATGCTCTGCTATTATGCTGGCAAACTGTGCGCTCTCTTCGTCGGAGAGGAAACTGCCCGACAAGCCTGGGAACATGAGGAACAGCAGGCAGAGGCCGGCTGTAATGCCCAGCGACACGTAGAGTGCCTTTTTCTTGGTTTCCACATACTCGGGATGGTCGGAATATTCCTTCAGGGTCATCATGGCGAGGAAGGGGACGCAAACCTGTGCTATCACCAGTGCCATAGATACCGAGCGGAACTTGTTGTAGAGTGGGAAGTAGTCGAAGAGGACATCAGTAACGAGACTGAAATTGTTGCCCCACGACATTACCAGTGATATGAACGCACCGGCCACAAGCCACCATTTTGCAGTGCTCTGCACCACAAACATACCCAAAATGAACAGGAACACAATTGCTGCGCCCATGTATACAGGGCCAGATGTGAAAGGCTGATCGCCCCAGTAGTGGTTGCTGTTGGCCACGGGCTCTATCATCTGCTTGTCCTTTACGGCGTCCAGTGCGCCTCTGTCGTCGGAGATGGCTCCTGATGCGCCGCCCTTGAAGTCCGGAATCATGATGTTGAAGCTCTCTGATATGCCGTAGCTCCAGGCCATGGCGTAGTCCTTGTCGAGGCCCGACGACTGCTGCTTGCTGCTTAGCTCGCTCTGGCTTCTTGTGGAATACTTGCCGTATTCCCATGTGGTCCAGAGGTTTGTGATGTTTGGCAGCACGGCAAATACGCATGCTATGGCCACGATGGCGGTTGCCTTGCCGAAGCCCTTCCAGCCATTGGCGTTGGCATCAGAAGACTCCTGAGCCTTCTTTTTCTGCTCTATGTTGGTCATGATGGCCTTATATATAAAGTATAGGCCGCAGAGTATTGCCAGGTAGTAGAGTATCTGAGGATGGTTGCAGGCTATCTCGATGCCCAGCGCAAACGTGGTCAGCAGGAATCCCTTTATGTACTCCTTGTTGTAGCAGTGGATGATGCCGGCCAACACGGGCGCCATGTATGCTATGGCGTAGCACTTGGTGATGTGGCCAGCGGCTATTATTATAACGTTGTAGCTGCTGAGGGCGAATGCCAGGGCACCTATCACCGCTATGCCCCGCTTAAACTTGAGGCTTGTGAGCAGCAGGTAGAATCCCAGCAGGTACACGAAGAATATGGCCATGGTGCTGTATGGCAGGAAAAGGTGCAGAAACCTCTGGAGCATCAGGTGGATGTTGAATGTCTCAGGTCCCTTTATCTGATACGACGGCATGCCGCCAAACATCGAGTTGGTCCAGGCAGAGTATTCTCCTGTCTGTTCCTCAAACTGATTAATCTCGTGCGACATACCAGCAGCCTGGATGTTGTCGCTCTGTATCAGGTCCTTGCCTCCCATGATGGGGTAGAAGTAGCAGGCGCTTACAATTATGAAGGCCAAAATAACAACTATGTGCGGAACGAGTTCCTTTAGTTTCTCTTTCATTTGTTCTTTATAGAATAAATTGCGTTTTTGTTTCTTTTTTACAGATTGCAAAGTTAATTAAATATTTGTAAATTGTTACTACAAATTAATATATTTCGCAAAAATAAAATAAGAAAAATGTTTTGTGGTATTATTTGTTTTTGTAAATTTGCGCCGCAATTTTGTAAACAATATGATATATCCAGAAGCTGTATTTTTAGATTTTGACGGCGTTGTCTGCGAGAGTTGCCAGATAAAGAACGCCGCCTACTACAATTCGTACGCCGAGTTTGGCGCCGATATAGCGCAGCGCGCGCTAGATTACCACCTTCTGCACGGAGGTGTGTCAAGGGTAAAGCTGTTCCCGATACTTCACCGCATGCTGCTTGGCCGCGAGATCACTCCCGAAGAGCACAAGATGATGAGCGAGAGGTTTACATCCTGGGTGGAGCAGGAGGTTGTGAAGGCTCCCCTCACCGAGGGCGTGGAGGATTTCCTGAAATCGTGCCAGGGCAGGTGCAGGGTATACGTGTCGTCGGGCACGCCTCAGGACGAGATGCGCCGCATTGTGGAGGCCAAGGGCATTGGCAAGTATTTCGATGGTGTGTTTGGATCGCCCGATACCAAGGATATGCACATCCGGGCCATACTTGACAAATTTTCTATAAAAAATTCCAATGCGCTATTCGTGGGCGACGCCACTACCGACCGCGATGCCGCCAAAACCACCGGAATTAGGTTTATCGCCAGATTATCAGAGGATTCCATACTCCATGACGAAAAATTCAAAATAGAGAATTTCACTCAAATATACTCATTAATTGAAGAAATGTGGCAATAATGCAACTTCTGCCGAATTATTTACCACAGAATTTTAATTTATTACAATTTTGCTTGGTCATTTTGGTATGGAAATTGTACATGAAGAAATCAGAAATGAACAAAATAAAACAATCACTAATTTATCACAATTGTTATGGAAAATACAATAAGAGTAGAGCGTGCCAAGAAGAAAATCACTCAGGCAGAGTTGGCAGAGCGCGTTGATGTTTCAAGGCAGACAATCCACGCTATAGAGACTGGCAAGTTTATCCCAAACACAGTTCTTGCTCTCAAGATCGCCAGATTCTTCAAGGTAAGACTCGAGGACATCTTCACCCTCGAGGAGAACGACTAAATTAATTATTTATCAGAGAATTATTAATTCGGTTGACGTGTACCGCTAATCAATAACGGGAGTTTTCCGCCTGCTGGAAATTCCCTGTGATTGATTGGCGGTATGCGTCAATTTTTTTTTGCGTAGGTCTGATGCTGCCCTTATTTGTCGCCTCTCTGGCGACATTGCATGTTTGTGGTGTTGTAATTTTGCGGTGTAAAAATAACATTCAGTTTCAATAACCGATAAAAAATCATTCATTATGGAAAAGAACAACAACATCACAGAACTCGTATTCATCATCGACAAGTCGGGATCCATGTCGGGCCTTGAGAGCGACACCATCGGCGGATTCAACTCCATGCTCAATCAGCACAAGAACGCCGAGGGCAAGTGCCACATATCCACCATTTTCTTCTCCACCAGGCAGCAGGTAATCCACAACCGCGTCAACATAGCCGATGTGGCGCCGCTGACATCCAAGGACTACATCCCCGGAGGCTGCACTGCCCTGCTAGACGCGCTTGGCAACGCCATCAACCACACCATACAGGTGCAGCGTCTGGCCGCCGACGACGAGAAAGCCTCTAAGGTTATCTTCGTGGTTATCACCGATGGCTACGAGAACTCCTCTCGCGAGTATTCAGCCCCTCAGATACGCTCTATGATATCCCTGGAGCAGGAGAAATACGGCTGGGAGTTCATATTCCTGGGCGCCAACATCGATTCTGTGGAAACCGCCCAGAACATCGGCATCCGCGCCGACCGCTCGGTGGATTTTGTTTGCGATTCCAAGGGCATAGCCGGCAACTTTGCCGCCATCGGCGCCTTCACCAAAGCCTGCCGCTCCGCCTGCTGCGAGTCCGCATCAGCCTTCGACAACGCCTTCGATTCCGTAAGAAAAGATTACAGAAAAAGAGGCGGCAGAAATCTTTAATCTCTAATCTCTAATCTCTAATCTTTAATCTTTAAACTTTAATCTCTAATCTTTACACTTTACACTTTCAACTTTACACTTCATTATAGAAAGTATCCCTTTCCACGGGCTGCAATCCAGCGCTCTCTATCACCTCCCTTATCTGCTCCACGGTCATTGTGGGTTTTCCTGAAACTCCGGCCATGGTGTAGATTTTGGTGGAATCATTTACGGTGCCGTCAATATCGTCGGCGCCGTATTGGAGGGCCAGCTTGGTGGTCTCCAGGCCCGACATCACCCAGTATGCCTTCACGTGTGGGAAGTTGTCGAGATAGATTCTCGCCATGGCGTAGTTTCTCAAGTCCTCGGTGAGCGACACCTCGCCAAGGGCGCTCATCTGATTGTTCTCGTTGCGGTATTTCAGCGGAATAAAGGCCGAGAAACCGTGTGTTTCGTCCTGAAGCCTGCGCAATCGGCTCATGTGGTCTACGCGCTGGGCGTAGGTCTCCTTGTGGCCGTAAAGCATTGTGGCATTGGTTCCTATGCCCAGCTTGTGGGCCGTGCGGTGGATATCCAGCCATACTGACGATTTTGTTTTCTCGGGGCAGATCTCAGCCCTAAGCTCCTCGTCGAAAATCTCGGCGCCTCCGCCCGGAATGGCCTCCAGTCCGGCCTCCTTAAGTTTCTTGAGTCCTTCCTCCAGCGACAGCCCCGCCT
This sequence comes from Bacteroidales bacterium, assembly GCA_024401025.1. Lineage (GTDB taxonomy): Bacteria > Bacteroidota > Bacteroidia > Bacteroidales > UBA3824 > UBA3824. The sequence continues at coordinate 7,003 of JAKSLV010000069.1, read as the reverse complement.
TGTTTATCATATACTCAATCTCCACGGCGGTAAAAGCCTTCACCACAATGCCGGGCATTATCCTCTTTACCTCGCGCATCAGGTTGCAGTAATAATCTATGTCGCGGTCGGGATGCACTCCGCCCACAATGTGCACCTCTGTGGCGCGGCTGTCGCGGTAGGTGGCCACCTTGTGGAGAATCTCGTCCATCGAAAGTTCCCACGCCTGTGGGTCGCCCTGAGGCTTCTTGTAGCTGCAAAAACGGCAGTTGTTTACGCATACATTGGTGGGTTCTATGTGGAAGTTTCTGTTGTAGAACACTTTGGATCCGGTTTTCTTATTCTTGATGCCGAACGCCAGCATGCCCAGCAGTGGGAGAGGGGCACGCTCGTACAGGGCCAGCGCCTCGCCATCAGAAATTCGTATGCCCTGATACGCCTTTTGGGCTATCTCCCTGATGTCGCCATCCATATCGCCATTGTCTATAATGGCTGTTATTGAGTTTGTATCTACCATTTTGGTCCTTGGAAATATTTTTTGTGAAAATTTCTGCAAATATAATAAAAATAACGGTGTTAAATGTTTAACTTTGTACCTAATTTATAAATACAACTTAGATATGAGGATACGTAATTTATTATCGTTGCTGATGCTTGCATTTCTGGGGCATCAGCTATACGCGCAGCTTCCCTACAGCAAGGAATTCAGCCGTGCTGTGGAGGCCGGTACCCGTACCGGCACCGGCTATCCGGGCAATGAATACCGCAACAATTTTGCCGAATACAAGATATCAGCAGCCTTCGATCCTGATACCCACATCCTGGACGGCGAGGAGGTGGTGCAGTATTTTTTCAACACTCCCGTAGGCCACACATCGCGCGTGGTGATAAACCTGTATCGCAATATATATAAAAAAGGTGTGCCTCGTCAGCGCCCCTGCCACCCCGACGACATCACCGACGACGGCATGCTTCTGGAGAGCGTGTTGCTGATACAGGACGGAAAGGAGATCCCCCTCTCGTTCGAATACCACAACACCAAGGCCGTTGTGCAGCTAAAGGAGACAATGTATCCCGGCAGCAAGATTACGCTTAAGATAAAATGGAGCAACCAGATAGCCGCCCAAACCCATCACCGCGGCGGCATGTATGGCGATTATTCGTGGTTTGTGCCCTACTGGTATCCTCAGATAGCCGTGTTCGACGATCTGTATGGATGGGACTTCATAGACCACAGCGGCAACGAGGAGTTTGCCTTCGAGTTTGCCAACTACGACGTGTCGATAACCCTGGGCCACGGCATGATGTGCTGGGCCACCGGCAGCCTCCAGAATATGAACGAGATATATTCGGCCCCGGTTGTTAGCAACTACAAGAGGGCTATCCAGTCCGACGCCATCACCACCGTGGTGGGACCCTCAAACCTGAAGACCGCGCTCAAGAAACAGACCAACATCTGGAAATTCAAGGCCGACTCGGTGCCGGATTTCGTGTTTGCGTGCAGCAACTCCATGAGCTGGGCGGCATCAGGGCTGATGCTGAGGCCGGGGAAACCGCGCACCGTGGTGGCTACGGTATACAAGCATGCCGGATTCAGCAAAAACATCGACGTGACCCGCAAGACACTTTCCTACCTGAGCAAGGAGCGCCCGGGCGTGGTGTATCCGTATCAGCACATGACAATATTTGAGGGTAGTGGCGGCATGGAGTTCCCGATGATGATAAACGAGGACTTCGACGACCGTTTCGATTCCGACTTCTTCACCACCAGCCACGAGGTCACCCACTCGTATTTCCCATTCATAACGGGCATGTATCAAAACCGCTACGGCTTTATGGACGAGGGCCTTACGCAGTTTGTGCCGCAGTATTTCCAGAACAGCAATTTCCGCAACCGAAACATAATATCGCAGGCCGCCAGAAACACCGAGCGCATGGCCGGCAACGACGACATGGTGCCCATTATGACTCCATCGTATTCCATGGCTGATTCCTGGGTGTTCACCATAAACTCGTATTACAAGCCTCAGATTGCATACACCGTGATAGAGGACGCTGTGGGCAAGGATATGATGACCAAGATACTGCGCGAGTTTACCCTTGCATGGGCTGGCAAGCATCCGCATCCCTACGATTTCTTCAATATGTGCATGCATCTGTCGGGCAAGGACCTCAGCGAGCTGATACACTCGTGGTTTTTCATCAAGGGAGTTCCTGACCTGGCCGTGGATTCCATAAGCGGCAGCGATGTGGCTATAGCAAATCTGGGCGATATGATGCTGCCGATAGACCTGGAGGTCACCTATACCGACGGCACCTCCGAGAACATCCGCCGCGATGCCCTTGTATGGGCCGGCGGCAAACGCAGCGTGGTTATCAGCCTGGCCAAGCCGGTGGAGGTGGCTACGATTCAAACATCGTGGATTCCTGATGCCGACGCCAGCAACAACAGCAAATCAATTTATTAAAAACAACCAGATATGATTAATTTTAAAAGTATTATCGCAACGCTGCTTGTGATAGCCATCACGGTATCAGCCGCCCGCGCCGACGAGGGTATGTGGCTGCTGAACATGATAGGCAAAAACTACAAGCAGATGAAGGCCCAGGGTTTCCGCCTTACGGCCAAGGATGTCTATAATGTAAAGAAATCGTCCCTGAAGGATGCTGTATGCGTTTTTGGCGGATACTGCACCGGAGAGATAGTATCAGACCAGGGCCTTATCTTCACCAACCACCACTGCGGCTACACAGCCATACAGCAGCACAGCTCGCTCGACCACGACTACCTGAAGGACGGATTCTGGGCCATGACAATGGAGGATGAGATTCCCACACCGGGGCTCTATATCAGCATCCTGCAGGAGATAGCTGATGTTACCGACATCATTAACAAGGGCGTTACAAAGGGCATGGGCGAGAACAGCCGTCAGGAGCTTGTGCACAAAAACCAGGACGCCGCCATTGCCATGTATCAGAAAAAATATTCCGGCGACTTCTACGACATACAGGTGAAGCCATTCTTTGAGGGCAACGCCTATTACCTGATGGTGTACATGAAATACGAGGACGTGCGCATGGTGGGCACTCCTCCTGATGCCATCGGCAAGTTTGGCGGCGACACCGACAACTGGATGTGGCCACGCCACACTTGCGATTTCTCGGTGTTCCGCGTGTATACCGACCGCAACGGCAATCCTGCCAAGTATTCGCCAAACAACGTGCCTATGAAACCCAAGCATCATCTCTCGGTAAACATCAAGGGCTACAAGGAAGGCGATTTCGCCATGGTGATGGGTTTCCCGGGCACCACTCAGCGCTATTCCACCAGCTACGAGATCGACAACGACATGCTTGACAACGCCAGCCGCGCCAAAATCCGCGGCATCCGCCAGGATGTGCTTAAGGCCGACATGGAGGCATCGCAGGATATCCACATTAAGTACGCCACCAAGTTTGCCCACTCCAGCAACTACTGGAAAAACGCCATCGAGGCCAACAAGTCGCTGAAGGCGCTCAACATCATAGGCGTAAAACAGCAGCAGGAGAGCGAGTTCCAGAAATGGTACAAGCAGGTGCCCGCCCGCGATGCCGAATACAACGACGTATTGGCCAACATCAGGGACGTCTGCCAGCGCAGCCGCGCCAACAACAAGAACTCGATGTATGTAAACGAGTGTCTGCTTCAGGGCATGGAGCTTATCATGCACGGATACAACATATTCTCTTTTGTGGCCAATCCCGACGGCAAAACCAAGGAGGAGTTCCTGAAGGAGGGCCACTCGTTCTACAAGGACTACAGCAAGGAGACCGACTACAAGGCATCGCTGGCCATGGCCAAACTCTACAAGGAGGATATCGACAAGGCTCTCTGGCCCGCATTCCTGAAGGACAACGATGTGGATTCGGCCATCAACAAGCTGTTCTCGTCGCCATTTACCACTCAGGAGGGTTTCGACAAGTTCATGGCCAACCCCACACGCCTGCAGCTTGCCGGCGATCCTGTGATAGCCGCCATGCGCGATGTGCTTACGATATATTTCCAGATAATGGGCGAGACCGAGGCCGACGAGAACGCGCTCTCTTCTGCCCGACGTCTCTACTGCAAGGGCATCAACGAGATGAATGCCGGCCGCAATCTGTATCCTGATGCCAACTTCAGCGAGCGACTCACCTACGGCAAGGTGCTCTCATACAAGGATCCTGCATGGAATCCCTCAAACCCGGCGCCTCAGGTGGATGGCCGCGATGGCGACACTTTCAAATTCTTCACCACCACCGAGGGCGTGCTTCAGAAGGAGAAACCCGGCGATTATGAGTTCGACGTGCCTGCCAAGCTCCACAGCCTGTTGGTTAACAAGGACTTTGGCCGCTACGCCGATCAGGACGGCACTCTCCACACATGTTTCCTCACCGACAACGACATCACCGGAGGCAACTCTGGATCGCCCGTGCTTGATGCTAACGGCAACCTGATAGGTCTGGCCTTCGACGGCAACAGCGAGGCCATGTGCGGCGACTGGATTTTCCGCGACGATGTTCAGCGATGCATCAATGTGGATATCAGGTACGTGCTCTTCATCATCGACAAGTACGCCGGATGCCAGCGCATCATCAACGAGCTTACTTTCGCCAACTAAACCCACACCTTATATAATATAGTAAAAAAAAATAGCAATGCCGCCCCAAAAAACGGCATTGCTATTTTTTTTGTTCGGGATAATTATGCTATATTTGTTTTCTGAAAAACCCAAAAACTGATACTACCATGCCATCATCAATGGAACGCGGCGACATATCCCAGATCCTGAGCGACGTGCGCCGCTATATCGACGATAATCTGGAGTCTGAGGCTCCGGTAAGCAAGTGTTTCACCATTCTGCCGAAAATGGCGGCCCTTTTTGGCGGTGCGGCATTGCACAAGTCGATGGAGCCTGAGGCTTGCGCTACATACAGCAAGAACTTCACCGATATCCTGGACAGATTGGAAGACAGCTTCAGCACTCTGCTCCTTAAATATATCCGACAGAAGGGGATGAGCAACGCCGAGGTATACAAGGAGGCCAACCTGGACCGCCGCCTGTTTTCCAAGATAATAAGCAACAACGACTACGCCCCGGCCAAATCCACTGTGCTGGCCCTGGTGGTGGCCCTGAGGCTAAACATCGACGAGGCCGCCACTCTGCTAAAGAGCGCCGGATACGCCATCTCGCACTCGTCGAGGGTGGATCTGGTGGTGGAGTATTTCATACTTAAGGGCGGCAAGGATTACAACATATTCCAGATAAACGACGTTCTGGAGAGCCTGGGCCTTCAGCAGTTTGGAAGCAAGAGCTGGCAGAGCTAGTTTTTTTTCTAAAAAATAGTTAATTTATTTGGCAGTATCAGAAAATAATCATTATATTAGGTATCAGCAAAAAACACAAGGCGGCAAAATGCTAAGTGGCTGATACACTTGTTAATGAGTTTCCGTAAAAACTTAGGCTATGGAAGACGGAGCAGCAAGATTTGGCGAATACCTTACATACGAGAGGCGCTACAGCCCCCACACGGTAAAGGCATACCTTACCGATCTGGGCGAGTTTCAGGAATATCTGGAATCGCAGTGCGGCGTGCATGATCTCATGGAGGCTGATACCAAGGCTATCCGCAGCTGGATATCGTCGCTGAGGCAGGCCGGGCAGAGCACCGTAACCCTCAACCGCAAGATATCCACCCTGAGGGGATTCTACAAGTGGCTGCTGAAGACCGGACAGATGGACAGGAGTCCGGCGCAGGGCCTCAGAAACCTGAAGAAGCCAAGGCATCTGCCCGAGTTTGTGGCCGAGGAGCAGATGAACGAGATTCTGGACAACGACGATCTTTTTGCCGGCGACAAGGACGGTATCCGAAACCGCCTTATCATAGAGCTTTTCTATGACACGGGCATCCGCGAAACCGAGCTTATAAACATAAGGTGCTGCGATGTGGACGAGATAATGCTCTGCATAACGGTGCACGGCAAGGGCGGCAAAACGCGCAAAGTGCCTATAACCAAGGATTTGTGCAGCCGACTGGCGGAATTGAAGACCGGCGACAAAGAAAATTTCATTTTTCTTACCGGAAAAGGAAACAAAATGTACCCTAAACTCGTATATAGGATAGTACATAAGTATCTGGAGGGCACGCAGGGCATCACCCGCACGGGTCCGCATACGCTAAGGCACAGTTTTGCAACGTCGATGCTGAACAACGGGGCTCCGCTTAATGCGATAAAGGAGCTGCTGGGGCACGCCAACCTGTCGGCCACGCAGATATACACTCATACATCGTATGAGAAACTGAAAGGAACATACAACAAGGCCCATCCAAGGGCATGAAAAACAACAATATTACTAACTAACACTAAATTTAGGAGGAACAATTATGAATGTTACTATCGAAGCGATACATTTCAACGCAAGCGCACAGCTCGAGGAGTTTATCCAGGACAAGGTAAGCAAGCTGGCACAGGTGGCCGACGACATCATCAAGGCCGAGGTTTTCCTGTCGTTGGAGCGTTCACAGAGCGTCAACTACGACAGCAAGGTAGCCAAGGTGCGCGTAGAGGTTCCAGGCGGTGCCATCTTCGCAGAGAAAAAGTCAAAAACATTCGAGGAGTCAACTGACACAGCCATAGAGGCTTTGCGTGTTCAGCTCCTCAAGAGAAAGGAGAAGCAGAAATAAAATTTGAAAAATATTAGAAAAAAAGTTGCAAAAAAATTTGGTGGAATGAAATAAAGTCCATAATTTTGTGTCGTTGAAAAAACAAATGAGTGTTTGTTCAACGACACTTTTTTGCAACAAGGTTCTTTCAAAAGGTTAAAATAAAGGCATAGCACTGCCGGCGTAGCTCAGTTGGCCAGAGCAGCTGATTTGTAATCAGCGGGTCGGGGGTTCGAATCCCTCCGCCGGCTCTAAAAATTGCTTCGCAAGGTGCTATATCAAAATATTGGGGAGTTTCCAGAGCGGTCAAATGGGACAGACTGTAAATCTGCTGGCTAAG
>JAKSLV010000068.1 GCA_024401025.1 Bacteroidales bacterium | reverse complement strand
TATCAGAAGCAACAAATGTTGCCAGAGAAATGATATAATCTTGTCTTTCATTATTGATAAATATTTTCTTCACACCTCCCAGTACCTCAACTCACCATCCACCCTGTCCGACATCATCACTGATACCCGCTCCACTTGCATACTCACCTCAGGAATCGCAACATCGGTAACAATTTGCGACGGACTCTGAACCAGCGAGATATGTGGATAAAAGTCGTAAGATTTGTAGGGTACACCATTATCAGTCAGGCGCTTGCGCAACTCAGAGGCAAGGTTTGAAACACCCTCCACATCCTCTACACCGCACCAGATTACGCCTTTCTTGGTAGGGAAGGTTCCTAACGCGCTCAATCTCAGTGTAAACGGCTGAAAGTAAACCTCGCTGACGGCCTTTCTCACTGCCTGCAAATCATACTTCTCACCAATAAAGGCAAGGGTTAGATGAAGGTTCCCAAACGGACAGAAATTCCCTGCAACGCCTCTGTCTTTCAAGGCGTTCTGAATTCCGACAAGTTTCTGTTTAAACTCGTCGGCAAATCGTATGGCTATGAAAATCCGGGGCATAGTCTACTTAAATAATGTAGCTGACCCTGAGATTGATGCAGGGTCAGCTACATAAAATCCCAGGGTCAGCTATATAAAAAAATGAATAAACTATCGTGCTATCTCACCTCCAACGCCTTCTTGATCTCGTTCTTGAGCAAGTCGCGCTCCATATCTACGGCAACGTGCACAAGGCGGCCAGCATCAGACTTCTCCAAGTGACCACGCTCATTTACAGTAAGTTTGTAGTCCTCCATCTTGAACTTGTCGCGGAATTTGTAGTAGAGCACGGGCAGGGCGTCGTGTATTATGGCTGATGCCTCGCTCTGACCTGTGGCTATGTTCGACTTTGAATTCTGACGGATGATGGTCTCCATCTCGGGATACTTGCCGAAATCGAGGCTGTCAACAAAACTTAGCTCCACCTGTGCGCAAAGGTATGTAACGTCGATAGGGAATAGCGAGATCTCCACGCCCGACGCCCAGACTATGGTATCGGCAATGCCGTCGCCGAAGAAATTGTACTCGGTGTCGCCGTCCTTGTTGAACGAGTTGATGCCGCCGCCCATAATGTACACGTGGTTGATATGTGAGGCAGCCTCAGGATACTCCTTTATGATATGGCCCAAAGTGGCGAGAGGGCCCACTGCAATGTAGTCAACCTTGTCGGTGGAGAGAATCTCCTTTGCGAGGTCCTGATACGACTTTGCAGAATCCACCATAGCCTGTGTGATTCCAAAACGGGCCACCATCTCGTCGGAAAGTCCGGCCAGGCCGTCGGCGCCGTGGAAATCTCCGCAGGTAACCTCGTGACCGTCGTAAGGCTTCTCAACACCGCGGAAAACCGACGATTTTACGTCGAAATAGTTGTTGAGCACAAAGAGGTTCTTGAAAGTGTACTCGATGGTGGAGTTTCCGAAAGTGGCCACGGTATAGTCGGGGGCGTTGCCGGTGCTCTTCAGCAGAAACATCGCGTAGGTGTCGTCGGTGCCGGGGTCGCAGTCGAAAACGAGAGCGTGCTCACGGGCAGGAGTTTTGGTTTCAGCCTCCTTGGGGGCGGAATTCTTGCAGGATGACAGTGGCAGGAGAGCCAATGCTGATGCCACGGCCATAATCTTGAAGTTTGTAGAATTTTTCATATTGTTATCATTAAAAACTCCGCAAAGATAACTATAAAATCCTAAATAACAAACTAATACTCCCAGATATCCTGCTCATAGTTGAACATTCCGGTGCTGATGCGCTCCGATTCCTGCAGGCGCTCCTCGCCGCGCGCGTATTCGGAGATGGTGCGGTTGTCGTGGATATTGGATTCGGCAAATATGTAGCTTGAGAACAGGCGTTTCTGGAAAATGTCGTCGAAACTCAGGCGGCCGGCGTCGTTCTTTATGTTGAAACACTCGGCCGATGCCAGCACGGAGCGCACCTCGGGATAGTAAACCCAGAAACACTGCTTGTGGAGCGGCTCGGCCTGGTCGACATCCTCGTTGCGGTAGAATGTGCGGATGGGACAGATGCCTATTATGCGCACCTCCATTGCTGAGGTCTGCTTGTTTACGCCCCACACCTCCTTCACAAGATACGATTTCACCTCGCTGCTGTTGTAGTTTACCGGCACAAGCAGGGTGTCCATCCCGCCGTCGAGGTTTGGCCTCACCAAAAGTTCCTGCTTGGCGCCCATCTGCGCGTTCACCTCCTTCTCGGTAAGTATGGTGGCAAACTCGTTGTTTCCGTTTTCCTGATACGCCGTAAGCCCCTGCGAGTGAATGCCTTCCAGCAATACGTCTATGAGGCTCATTCTTCCGTCCTGAGGCTGCGTTGGGAAATACAGATGCTGGTTGGCTCGCTCGGAGAGCTCCACGCGCCGCCATACAATCTTGGTCCACATCACATCGGCCTCCCTCTCATACTGGTTGGGCACGGGCTTGCGGTTTATGGTGTGGATCTTGTCGTAAGGCAGGCCGAGAAGATCCTGAGCGTTGCTCTTTAGTGCTGATACGCACATCATTATGGCTGATGCTGCCAAAAATAATACTGACTTTCTCATAATCGTAACGTTTTTATTGGTTTGTTTTTTATAGGTTAATAGCAGCATCAGGAAAAAGGTAACCCGGAAAAAGAAAAAAAATTCTTTCCGTTTTTGAAATTGATTGTATATATTTGCAATCATAACAAACGAAAATACTATGGAACCAATAAAATGCTTGATAATAGGCAGTGGTCCTGCGGGATACACGGCTGCCATATATGCCTCGCGGTCGGGGCTGAAACCTGTTGTGTATGAGGGACCTCTCAGCGGCGGACAATTGACCCAGACATCAGAGATAGAGAATTTTCCGGGCTATCCCGATGGCGTGGACGGCAATCAGCTTATGGACGACCTCCGCAAGCAGGCCGAGAGGCTGGGCGCCGAGATCCGGTTCGGCGTTATCAACCATGTGGACTTCGGCACCGAGAAGGGCGGGATCCACAAGGCCGTAACCGACGATGGCGACGAGATAGAGGCCCGCACTATTATAATATGTACGGGAGCCTCAGCCAAATACCTAGGCATCAGCGACGAGAAAAAATATGCCGGAATGGGCGTATCGGCCTGCGCCACCTGCGATGGTTTCTTCTACCGCAAGAAGATTGTGGCGGTGGTGGGCGGCGGCGATACTGCCTGCGAGGAGGCTCAGTACCTTAGCCATCTGGCCAGCAAGGTGTACCTGATAGTAAGGCGCAACGTGCTGAGGGCCAGCGAGGCCATGCAGCAGAAGGTGAAGGCCTGCGATAATATCGAGATTCTCTGGGAGACTCAGACCGAGGGCCTCTTCGGCGACGACGGCGTGGAGGGAGCCCACCTCGTAAGGCGCAAGGGCAGCCCCGACGAGGAGAGGCTCGATATCAGGATCGACGGCTTTTTCCTGGCCATCGGCCACCATCCCAATACTGAGGCTTTCCTGCCACGCACCGCTGCCGACGGCGTTATGATGCCGGGCGTGGAGGTGGATAACGAAGGCTATATCATTGTAAAACATCCTACTACAGCTACCAATCTTCCGGGAGTTTTTGCCGCCGGCGATGTGGCCGACCCTATCTACCGTCAGGCGATATCGGCCGCGGGATCGGGCTGCCATGCCGCTATGGACGCCGAGAGATACCTGAACGGAATTTAGAAAAAAAAATTCGTGTTTTATTATGTGGAATAGTTTTTTTATATAACTTTACGCTGCATAAAAAACTAATCATATCTACCAAGCCGCATGGCAAGGGACAATTACACTAAAAAATTTTTAAACAAATGGAAATCAAGAAGATTACTGATCCTGCGTTCAGAAAGTACGGACGCCTTGTTACAAATGTAGATTTTGCCGAGCTCATCGAGGCTCTCAAGACCAAGACTCCTATGCCAGAGGGCGTTGGCTACGAGCCATCGGTTCCAGCTTTGGAGGCTACAGCCACAGCAAAGCAGCTCCAGACCACTGGCTGGGGCGAGGGCGCTATCGAGGTGGGCTACTGCAACGGCCACAACACCAAGCTTAATGCCGTAGAGTATCACAGAAACTCGGAGATCAACGTTGCCGCCACCGACGCCGTGCTCATCGTGGGCATGCAGCAGGACGTTACCGACGACTTCACATACGACACTGCCAAGATGGAGGCTTTCCTTCTTCCTGCAGGTCAGGCTGCCGAAATCTACGGCACCACACTCCACTACGCTCCTTGCTCGCTCTCTCCAGAGGGCTTCAAGGTGGGCATCGTGCTTCCTAAGGGCACCAACTTCCCATTGACAGCTGCCCACAACGCCGGCGGCGAGGACAAGCTCCTTATGGCTCAGAACAAGTGGCTTATCGCCCACAAGGACGGCGGCCAGGATCCAAAGGCTTTCATCGGCCTTATCGGCGAAAACCTCGACATTGCCAAGTAATTGCCTCTGAGGCTTACAGATAAAATTCTATAAAACGGAAGCTGATGTTATGTATCTGGATCGGCTTCCGTTTTTTTGATACCAGAAACAACTCTCTCTCACTTTATTATCATAGGATTGCAGATATGGGAAACAACAGATTCTTGAGTAGAAACCAGAAGGAGGCTATCCGGCAGTTCCTGAAGCTTACGGGACGCGGCGACGGCTCCAGGGAGTACATCAACTCCACTCTGGAGGTGATAGGCTCCCACTACGATGCCGACCGTGCCTACATTTTCGAGCCCCATGAGATAGATGGGTTTATCACAAACTCATACGAGTGGTGCCGCGATGGCGTGGTGCCTCAGATCGACAACCTTAAGCTTGTGCCTGAGGCTGCCCTTGTGGTATGGTACGACAGGTTCATGCGTCAGGGAAGTTTCTATGTGGAGGTAAACGACGAGCTTGCCAAAAACGATCCCAACTGCTACGAGATTCTTGTGCCGCAGGGCATCAGCTCCATCATGACCGCACCGCTCTTCAAGTCGGGCAACGTGGTGGGCATGGTGGGTGTCGACAATCCGCGCCGCAATGTGGGTCACAAGCTGCTGCTGTCGGTGATAGCCTCGTCGCTGCATGCCGAGCTTATCCATATCCGCACCCTGGAGACCGAGGCCGACATGAAACGGCGGCTTCAGGAGGCTTATGACAAGGCCGAGCAGGCCAACGCCGCCAAGACTGTGTTCCTCAGCAATATGAGCCACGACATCCGCACTCCTATGAATGCCATCATTGGTTTTGCGGGCCTGATGAGGCAGCATCTGGAGAGCAACAGCCTGGCCTCCGACTATCTGGCCAAGATACAGAAATCCAGCGAGTATCTGCTCAGCATCATCAACAACGTGCTGGATATAGCAAGGATAGACAGCGGAAAAGCCACGCTTGACCTCGATTGTTTCGATCTTACCGACAAATCGCACACACTATCGATGTTCGACGCCATCATTGCCGAGAAACATCTGGATTTCAAGGCGGAGCAGCATATCGAGCACCGCTATGTGCTCATGGACAGGGTGAAGGTGCATCAGGTGGTGGTAAACCTCCTGAGCAACGCCTTCAAGTACACACCGGACGGCGGCAAGGTGCGTTTCGTCATGAAGGAGGTGCCTTGCAGCAGGGAAGGGTACATGAGGGTGGTTTCCACCATATCCGACAACGGCATAGGCATGAGCAAGGATTTCCTGAAGCGCGTGTTCGAGAATTTCTCGCGCGAGCGCAATACCACCGACAGCAAGGTGGTGGGCACCGGCCTGGGCATGAGCATCGTAAAGAAGCTGGTGGACCTCATGGATGGCAATATAGAGCTGGACAGCGAGCCGGGCAAGGGCACCACCGTTACCATAACTATGGAGCATGCCATAGTTACCAATCCCGAGCATTACCTTAAGAAATCTGTGGCGGTGGCGGCCACCAAGGGCTGTTTCAGCTCCAAGCGCATACTTTTGGCCGAAGACAACGACCTCAATGCCGAGATTGCCACGTCCATCATGGAGGAGGCTGGCCTTGTGGTGGAGTGCGTGGCCGATGGCGTGGAGTGCATAAAGAAAATATCAGAGATGCCCGCCGGATACTACAACGCCATACTCATGGACATCCAGATGCCAAACCTAAACGGATACGAGGCCACGATGCGCATACGTCAGCTGCCCGACAGGGAGAAGGCGTCGGTGCCCATAGTGGCCATGACGGCCAACGCCTTCGACGAGGACCGCAAAAACTCCATTGCGGCAGGCATGGACAGCCACCTCACCAAGCCGATAGAGGTGGATAAGCTCATGGCTGTGCTCTCCAAACTGTTGTCTTAGTTTTTTCATCTATAAAAGTATTCTATAATGTACTATTCTATACCTGTTGCCATATCTTTTCTGGTGCATTGGATTATCCACCGCGATTTCTACAAGAAACCGGCCATCGCTCAGGTGGCCAGGGAGTTCAAGGGATTTCTGTCGGTGATATCGTTCTATTATGTGGCTGATGCTGCATGGGGATTGCTCTATAAGTTTGGCAATCCGCAGCTTCTGTATGCTGATACTGTGCTCTATTACTTTACGATGGGCCTGTCGGTGGTGTTCTGCTGCCGCTATGTGATAGCCTTCCTGGGCCTCAACAACCGTCTGGGCACTATTCTCAACATAGTGGGGCAGAGTTTCTTTGCCTTGGAGTTTATAGTGTTGGTGGTGAATATGTTCCATCCACTGCTGTTTTTCGTGGATTCCGAGTGTAATTATCATACCACGCCCATAAGGTACGCCTTCCATTATCTGTTGCTGGCTATGTTTGCCGCCATATCCATTACGTCGCTCTGGGCCATGGTGCGCGCCAGGGGTTATAAGCGCAAGCGCTACAGCACTATATGCGCGTTCGGCTTTGTAATGGTGGTTTCCCTGATACTTCAGACATTGTTCCCGATGTATCCGCTCTATTCTATCGGCATCATGGTGGGCACCCTGGTGATACACGTGTTTGTCCATGAATATGAGCTTCAGTATCAGTTCGCCATGATAGACGGGCTGATACGCGACTATTCCACAATATGGCTTGTAGACAAGAAAACCCTGCGCATGCAGCTTGTGCGCACCACGTCGCAGGAGTCGGTGGACATAGCCGTGGAGCGTGGTGTCAACATCAGCGATTATAAGCTTTCACGGCTCAAGTATCTGGAGCTTTACGTGGCTGATACCGACCGCAAGCGTGTGGAGCAGGAAGCGGCTCCCGGCGAGGTGGTGGCCAGGCTGGAGAAGGAGGATTTCTTTGTGGTTAACTATCTTAGGACCGACGAGACCGGCAAGCTGGCATACCATCAGCTGTCGTTCCACAATGTGGAGAATCAGGGCGTTAAAGACCAGTTTATCCTAGGCCTGCGCAATGTGGACAGCATTATCAGCGAGGAGCGCGTGATAAAACAGCAGCTGGAAGACGCCAGAAGGGCCGCCGAGGCTGCCAACGATGCCAAGACATCGTTCCTCTTCAACATGAGCCACGACATCCGCACGCCTATGAACGCCATAATAGGCTTCAGGACCCTATTGGAGAAGCATCAGGACGATCCACTGCGCCGCGCCGACTATCTGGCCAAGATGGAGGATTCCAGCAACGTGCTGCTTGGTATCATAAACAACGTACTGGAGATGGCCCGAATAGAGAAGGGCTCTGTGGAGGTGGTGGAGAGTGATGTGGACATATACTCTTTTGCCCAGCAGGTGGGCGCCATCTTCCGCGACATGATGAAACAGAAGGGCGTAAAGTTCTCGCACTCGATAGACGTGCGCCACACATCGTTCTCGATGGACCCCATAAAGGTGCGCGAGGTGATGATAAACCTGATATCTAACGCCTACAAATACACCAACCCGGGCGGAAAGGTGCATGCCGCGCTCAGGGAGGAGCCCCATCCCGACGAGGGATTCTCCTACATAGTTTCGGAGATTTCAGACACCGGAATAGGAATGTCGGAGGAGTTTCTGCCCCATATTTTCGAGGAGTTTTCCAGAGAGCGCATCAGCACACAAAACAAGATTGAGGGCACGGGCCTCGGCATGCCGATTGTGAAACGCCTGGTGGAGATGATGAACGGAACCATAAAGGTGGCCAGCAAGAAGGGCGAGGGCACCACCATAACGGTTGCTATTCCTCACCGCGTGGTAACCAGCCCTAGCGCCGTGGAGCCAGAGTCCGATGTGGTGGTGGATTCGCTGGAGGCCGTAAACAAGCGCCTGCTGCTGGCCGAGGACAACGACCTGAACGCCGAGATAGCCATGGAGCTGCTGGGCGAATATGGTTTCAAGTGCGAGAGGGCCGCCAACGGACAGGAGGCCGTCGACATGCTGGCCAACGCTCCCGAGGATTATTTCGACCTGGTGCTCATGGACATACAGATGCCCGTGCTTAACGGATACGAGGCCACAAGCGCCATACGCGCCATGGATTGCAGAGCAAAGGCATCAATCCCCATTCTGGCCATGACCGCCAACGCCTTCGAGGAAGACCGCCGAAAGTCGGTGAGCTGCGGCATGAACGGGCATCTTGCCAAGCCTATCGACATAGGAGAGCTGCTGAGGGAACTCAACAAACTGATATAGCATTATCAATAAAAACACAATAATACGTAAAGATTAACTATGAGAAGACAGTTTTTGAAGACAGCATTGCTCATGATGGCTGCGGCTCTCACGGGCTTTGGCGCAATGGCCCAGGTGCCCGACGCCATGGAGGAGATAAGGCAAAACCCCGACAAGTGCGGCGGAGTGTATTACGCATATCCCGGCCCCGAGAAGGCGCTTACGGCAGCCCCAAAGGGTTACAAGCCGTTCTACATAAGTCATTACGGACGCCACGGCAGCCGCTACCTGCTCAACGACAACGACTATCTGCGTCCTTTGGATGCATTGCGCAAGGCATCGGAGATGGGCGCGCTTACCGATCTGGGCAAGAGCGCGCTGGAGCGTATGGAGAAGGTGTGGGCCGAGGCCGAGTTCCACGGCGACGAGCTGGCGCCTCTGGGCAAGCGGCAGCACCGCGGCATAGCCGAGCGCATGTATGCCAACTATCCTAAATTGTTCAAGGGTCAGGCCAGGGTATACGCCAGATCCACCACGTCGATGCGCGTGGCCCTCAGCATGGTGGCTTTCTGCGAGAGGCTCAAGGAGCTTAATCCTGCCCTGGACGTGGAGTGGGAGACTACGCGCGCCAACATGTCGTACCTGAACTCGCACACCAAGCGCTACGACGACCTTAAGAAAAACCGCGACGGATGGACCAAGAAGCATGGCGAGTTTTGCGCCCGAGGCATCAGTGCCGACAGGTTTGTGGGAGCACTCATCAGCGATACTTCATTCTTCAGCAAGGCCAAGGTGCATCCCTACATGCTCATGAACGGCCTCTACGAGGTGGCGGCCAATCTTCAGGATATGGAGACTGATGTGCAGCTCTACGACCTCTTTACCACCAGCGAGCTTTACGAATTCTGGCGCAACGGCAACAGCTGGTTTTATCACTGCGACGCCGACAGCCCTCACAATCTGGGCACCGCCATCGAAAGCACGCGTCCGCTCCTGAAAAACTTCATCGCCTGTGCCGATTCTGTAATAAGCGGCAGCCGTGTGATATCGGCCGACCTCCGTTTCGGTCATGACGGCAACATCATTCCGCTGGCGGCCATCATGCAGCTGAACGGATGCTACGCCCACGAGGACGACATATTCAAAGTGGACAAGGTTTGGCACAACTACCAAGTTTCACCTATGGGTGCCAACATTCAATTGGTGTTTTATCGAAACAAAAACAACGACATTCTCGTTAAAATACTTCATAACGAGAATGAGACTTCCATCCCAGTGAAAACCGACGTTGCGCCATATTACCACTGGAACGATGTCCGCGATTTCTGGATGGGCAAACTGTAGAAAACTTTTTATATGACACCTAAACAGATACTTACATATTTTTTGGTGCTGATGTGCGCCGTGGCTTCCGCCCAGAATCCAGCCAGGCTTAGAGTGCCCTGGTATCAGGACAATGTGCTTCATATAGGCGATTCGTCGTTGTCGGGCAAGTCGGGGCTGGCCTACGAGGTTTATCAGAAGATGTCTGACTATACCGGCTGGAAATACGATTATGTATATGGCCGCAAGGACTCGCTGAGGAAGCTTTTTGATAGGGGAGGGCTGGACCTCTGGACCGATACGGCCACATCACCAAGCGGCCCGGGCCATGTGATGTGCGCGTATGGCAAGTTCGGAGTGGAGGTTTCCGCCCACGACGATTCCATTGTGCGCAGCATCAGCAGCACGCTGGCCCGCATCGAATACGACTATCCGGATTTTTTTCTGAATCTGGAGCGTAAGTATCTGGGTCATAATACGGTGTCGTCTAAGCTTTCTGATGCTGAGGCTTCGTGGGTGCGCAATCACCGGCAGATCAGGATTGGATATTCCTCCGACTACATGCCGTTCTGCGCCACCGATGCCGATGGCAATGTGGAGGGCGTGTTGTCGGATATCATTCAGGGCTGGCAGGATGCGTTGTCGCTTCAGGATAGGCTTAGCATCAGGATGGTACCTTATCCCCACAACGATTTCGAGCTGATGCTTCAGGATCTGGACAATGGCCAGCTGGACGCCGTGTTCCCAATGATAGACAATCTGTGGTTTTCTGAGGCTAAGAATCTTGTAACATCCAGAACCATAGTGTCGTCGTCGATAGTGGCGGTGTATAATCCGCCCTTTGTCCCCGACAAGCTGGGCAGCCTGGCTACGGCATCGTCGGCCATGCAGTTTATATGCTCCAGGGAGTATTTCCCCGATAGCGAGATGATGCTCTGCCACACCAGAAACGAGTGTCTGGATATGGTGATGGCCAACAAGGTGGGCTGCACCCTCTTCAACGATACGCGTGCGCAGGAGCTTCAGTATCAGGACCCTTATTCCAGCCTTGAATATATGCCGCTGGGCATCACCGCCGATTATGGATTTGCGGTAAGGAAGGGCAACGTGGACCTTCTGGGCCTTATCAACAGGGGACTCATGTGCATCAACCACGGCGACATCACCGCCAAGTTCTACTATTACGCCAGCCAGAAAGACCGATACACCTTCCGCAATTTCATGAAGGACTACGGCCGGCTGATAGGCGTGCTGATGGCCACGGTGTCGGTGATAGTGATTCTGATACTTGTGCGCACAATACGCCGCAACGAGCGCAACATGCGCGAGAAGGAGGCCATGAACCGCAAGCTGGAGGAGGCCAACCGTGTGGCAGAATCGGCCAACGCCGCCAAAACCAAGTTCCTCTTCAATATGAGCCACGACATCCGCACGCCTATGAACGCCATAATAGGATACACCAGGCTGCTTGCCAAACACCGCGACGATGAGGCCAAGTTTTGCGATTACGTGAAGAAGATACAGTCGTCGAGCGATTTCCTGCTGTCGCTTATCAACGATGTGCTGGAGATGGCGCGCATAGAGAGCGGCAAGGAGGTGGTGGAGGAGTCGGTGATAAGGTTTGCCGACATCATGGCCGAGATAGATGATGTGTATGCCGATATCTTCCGCGACAAGGGCGTGGATTTCCGCATGGAATCGCAGATTCCGGAGGATATGTGCCTGTATGCCGATCCTGTGAAACTAAAGGAGATTGGCCTCAATCTGGTTTCCAACGCCTATAAATATACGCCCAAGGGCGGCAGCGTGGTGGTTAGGGTCAACAGCCGGAAGGCCGAAAAGCCTGACAGCCTGATTGTTGACTTTGTGGTATCGGATACCGGCATAGGCATGTCGGAGAGTTTTGTAAGGAAATTGTTCGAGCCATTCAGCCGCGAGAGTAATTTCACCGAGTCGGGGGTTCAGGGCACTGGCCTTGGCATGTCTATCGTTAAACGCCTTGTGGAGCTCATGGGCGGCACTATAGGTGTGGACAGCGTTCGCGGCAAGGGCACCACCATAAGCCTGGAGTTTGTTTTCAGGCAGGCTGCCTCTGATGCTGCCCCTAGTCAGCAGACTGGCAACGTATCAGCTCCCGGCAATGTTTTGGGCAAGCGTCTTTTGCTGGCCGAAGACAACGACCTGAACGCCGAGATTGTTATGGAGATTCTCTCTGAGGCAGGTTTCCAAGTGGAGCGTGCCGGCGATGGTGTAGACTGCCTTAATATGGTTCAGCGCCATCCGTGCAATTATTATGACGCCATACTCATGGATGTGCAGATGCCCGTGATGGATGGCTACCGCACATCGGAGCTGATACGCAGCATGGAATCGCCACGCAAGGATATTCCCATAATAGCCATCACCGCCAACGCCTTCGACGAGGACCGCCGCAACGCTCTGGCTGCCGGCATGAATGCGCATCTATCCAAGCCGCTTGAGGTGCAAAAGCTTATGGCTACTCTGGCCGAATTGGTGTAAGGTTTCCTTAATGCAGGGTTTTCAAAAACAATTTGATTTTTTCTTCTTTATTGCCACATTTTTATTACCTTTACGCAAAATTTTTTTTTACGTCATACAATAAAAATGAATACAATCGGCAATATCTTCAAGATAAGCATTTTTGGCGAGAGCCACGGCCACGGCTTAGGTATCGTGGTTGACGGCTGCCCGTCTGGTATAGATTTGTGTGAGGAGGATTTCCTCGCCGACCTCTCGCGTCGCAAGGCAGGCGCCAAGGGCACAACTCCACGCAAGGAGGAAGACCTTCCTGAGTTGCTTTCAGGAGTTTTCAACGGCAAGACAACTGGCGCGCCCATCGCTGTACTCTTCCGCAACGGCAACACCAAGAGCAAGGATTATTCCCAGCTCTTCGACCACCCACGTCCCGGCCACGCCGACTTTGTGGCACGTCTCAAATACGGCGGATTCAACGACTACACCGGCGGCGGACACTTCTCGGGACGCATCACTCTGGGCCTTGTGGCTGCCGGAGTTATCGCCAAGAAGATTCTCAACCCTGCCAAGATTGAGGCCAAGATTCTCGAGATTGGCGGAATGACAGATTTCGACAAGGCCATCGAGATTGCTCAGGAGAAGAAGGATTCCATCGGCGGAATAGTGGAGTGCAATATCAGCGGAATTCCCGTTGGACTCGGCGAGCCATTCTTCGGCAGCGTGGAGTCGGAAATAAGCCGTGCGGTGTTCTCCATCCCCGCCATCAAGGGTATCGAGTTTGGCGCAGGTTTTCAGGTGGCCAGGATGTCAGGCTCTCAGGACAACGACAATATCCTTGACGCCTCGGGCAAGACCGAGACCAACAATGCCGGCGGCATCAACGGCGGCATCAGCAACGGCAACGACA
>JAKSLV010000067.1 GCA_024401025.1 Bacteroidales bacterium | reverse complement strand
GCCGAGCGGTACTAATCACCCGAAAGCTTTCCTTGGCGCAGAAATGCGTTTCAAATCAATTAAAAATTAGCAATTAAGAATTAACAATGAGTCCTTGATCCAATAGGCAATATTGTTAATTATTCATTATTAATTGTTAATTCAAACCGTTGGTGCTGCTCGATTTACCGGCGCTACAAAAACCAATCGCTGTCAGAGATTTTTTTAAGATATTTAGGTGACTATAGCGGCGGGGTTCCACCTCTTCCCATCCCGAACAGAGAAGTTAAGCCCGCTTGCGCCGATGGTACTGCGATACAATGTGGGAGAGTAGGTAATCGCCTCTTTTTAAAATCAAAAGCCTTTCAGAAGAAATTCTGAGAGGCTTTTTTCGTTTTATCATATCCGTCTCTGTCCCTCATCATTCATCTTCTCTCTCATCATTCCTCTTCTCTCCCTCATCCTCTGTACTCATCTTTTATCCATCATTATCCATCCTCTTCGCTCTCAAAATCCTCATCCCTGTCCTAATTCGCTGACATGTTTGTCAGCGCCAGCCCATACCCGCCAATAAACAGCCGCCCATCCTCTGTCCCTACCCATCCTTTCCACAATCCCTCTAATTCCCTTATTCTTTTTTCTCCTTTCTTTTTTCTTTTTTTGTTTATTTATCTCTATATTTGTCCTTTGTAAAAACACAATTAAATTCTATACTATATCTTAAAATTATGAAAAGACTTCTTTCATTTATTTTCGGCGGTTTTATGCTTGCGGCTTGCGGCTCCGCCGATGTAAAACAGACAGTTGAGAGTCCTGTCCTCAGTATTGAGGGCGGACAGATTCAGGGCGTAGCGGCTGATATCGAGGGCGTAACGGTCTACCGTGGAATTCCTTTTGCAGCTCCTCCTATTGGGGAGAACCGCTGGAAGGCGCCTCAGCCCGTAAAACCTTGGACCGGTGTAAAGGTGTGCGACGAGTTTGGCCATCCTGCTTTTCAGGGTGCTCATTATGATGGCGGATACACCACTGAATGGGGCTACGGTGACGAGAAACCTTATTCCGAGGATTGTCTCTACCTGAATGTCTGGACCAAGGCTCCCGGCGATGTTAATAAGAAACTTCCTGTTGCCATCTGGATTTTTGGCGGCGGCATGCGCGAGGGCTGGGGCTCTGAGCCTGAGTTCGACGGCAAGTACTGGGCCACCAAGGATGTCGTTATCGTTACCTTCAACTACCGCGTAGGTCCTTTCGGATTCTTTGCTCATCCTGCACTCTCGGCCGAGGATCCTGAGCACGCCACTGGTAACTGGGGCACTCTCGATCAGATAGAGGCCATGAAGTGGGTAAAGAAAAATATTCAGCAGTTTGGCGGCGACCCCGACAACGTGATGATTTTTGGCCAGAGCGCCGGAGCACGCAGCACCAAGTTCCTCTGCTCTTCACCACTCACCAAGGGATTGTTCAACAAGGCCGTTATCATGAGCGGCAGCGGTCTCATGAAACCAAAGGCCGAGAATGCAATGCCTGCAGGTTTCCCTTCTTCGGGTCAGCCAACACTTGCCGAGGCCGAGCAGTCTATCAAGGAGGTTTGCGACTGGGCAAATCTTAAGACAGCCGAGGATCTCCGCAAGGCTTCTACAGAGACTATCTATGCTCTTGCTGATGTTTACACACGTGTTACCGGCAAGCGCACTTGTATGAATTCTGGTCCAATTTCTCCTTACGTGGATGGATACGTTCTTCCAAAGGCTTTCGACGATGCCTGCATGGCCGGCGAGATTGCCGATGTGCCTTATATGATTGGCTACACCAAAAACGATCCTCCTTTCATGAAGGATCAGATTGTTGATTTCTGCCTCAACCGTCAGGAGCTTGGCGGCAAGGCTTGGGCGTATCAGTTTGCACGTCCTCTTCCCGACGACGGCTCGCATCCCGAGGACTACCTGAAGGGCGCTTTCCACTCTTCCGACCTCTGGTTTGTGTTCAAATCGCTGGAGCATTGCTGGCGTCCTTGGACAAAGGGCGATTGGGACCTCTCGGAGAAGATGCTTACCGCTTGGAGCAATTTTGCTAAGTATGGCGATCCCAATGGCAAGGATGGCGGCGTTTGGGCGCCTTATTCCACCGAGAATGCCAAGTTCATGGTTTTCAAGCTCGACGACAAGGATCAGGAGGCTTCCGAAATGGGTGAGCCTTTGCTTCCTTAATTCTGTTTTTTTCTACTTCTAAAAATTAATAGTTTATGAGAAAGACTTTTTTATCCTTGCTGATGCTTGCCTTTAGCAGTCTGGGCTTTGCGCAGCAGAACGATGCATATACTTTGAAGGATCCCCGTCTCTTTGCTGACGGCAAAACCATGGCCGAGACTCCCGAGCAGTGGACTGCAAGAAGGGCCGAGATATCAGGACTGATACAGAAATACGAGATTGGCGAGATTCCTGCCGTTAGTAAGAAGCAGATAAAGCCGAAGATGGTGGGCGACACTCTTTTCGTGGATGTTAAGGTGGGCAAAAACACCATTACCCTTAAGACCGAGATCAAGTATCCGAAAACCGGCACTGCGCCTTATCCGCTTATCATAGGCACCAGTCGCAACTCGCTGCCGCCTCAGCTGCTCGAGAAATATCCTGTGGCTCTGCTCGATTATCACGAGCGTCAGGTTAACGGCTACAGCCAGTTCCGTGGCGACACCGTGCGCAGCAACTACGGTTTCGTGAAGCTGTATCCGCACCTTATAGATAATGGCGCTTACAGCGAGTGGGCTTGGGGTTTTCAGCGCATTATCGACGCTCTCGAGATCCTCGGACCCAAGAAAACAAAGATTGATGTTTCGCGCATTGCCTGCACGGGTTGCTCTTATGCCGGCAAGATGTCGCTTTTCTGCGGCGCTTTCGATGAGAGGGTAAAGCTTGTGATTGCTCAGGAGCCAGGTGGCGGCGGCGCTGCTGCTTGGAGGGTTTCGCACACAATGGAAGGCGTCGAGGACCTCGACCATACAGATTTCCACTGGTTCAAGGAGTCGCTGAGGCAGGAGTTTGGCGGCGACAAGGTAAATAATCTTCCTTACGATCATCATGAGCTTTGCGCCATGGTTTGTCCGCGCGCGCTGCTGGTGCTCGGCAATCCAGATTACAAGTGGCTGGCTGACGAGTCGGCAAAGATTTCGATGGAATCGGCAAGCACTGTTTGGAAGCATTACGGCATTCCCGAGAAGGTGGCCACTTCCATTGTTGCCAATCATCCCCACTGCATGCTCCCTGAGAGCCAGTACGAGATTGTAGGCGATTTTATCACTAAATTCCTTCTGAAGTAGCATCAGGACGATTCTTTTTTATGGAAAGTGGATTCGATGATTGTTTTTTTTTCGTCGGATCCACTTTTTTTTGTTTTATTTTTTGGACTTTTGGTTTTTCTGTCCGTATATTGGATGTAACACAAAACGAAAACGATGGACAATATCTCCGATATCATTGGCAAATGCCGCAGTGGCGACCGTCAGGCTTTCCGCTTGCTTGTGAAGAATTTTCACAGGCTTGTGTTCACTATAGCCCTTAAGATGCTGGCGAGCGAGGATTTGGCCAAGGATATCGTGCAGGAGACTTTCATAAGGGTTTGGCAGAATCTGGACAGTTACGACGATTCGCGGAAGTTCTCCACCTGGATTTGCACCATTGCATCGCGCCTGTGTATCGACGAGCTGGATAAGCAGAAGCGCACCGCCCCGATGCCCGACGATGAGAGGTTTCTTGCCGAGTTGGTGGATGCTGATACGCAGCATCAGCTCGAAAACAAAGAATGGGCACGGCTTGTGAATGTGATGGCGCAGGACCTGAGCCCAAAGCAGCAGCTGGTGTTCACTCTTGTGCAGCTTCAGGAAATGGAAAGTACTGAGGTGCAGGAGATTACCGGAATGGATGCCGATAGGATCAAGAAAAACCTTTATGTGGCGCGCCAGACTATTAGAGAACGTTTAATAAGACTTGGATATGGAAAATAAGGACGATATACTTGACGATTTTATTGCGCGTATCAGCAATCAGGAGTTGCTGAGCGTGGATGATGAGGACGATTTCATCGATTCCGTGATGGATGGAATTGGTGAGGAAGCATCAGCCCCCGTTGCAAGGCTGCGTGGCTGGGTGATTGCCCTGCGCGCCGTGGCCAGCATTGCGGCCGTATGGCTGGTGGGTATGTTTTTCTATTTTGGATATGGTGTTGAGGATGAGGGTGTTGCTGCGCAGAGCAGCCTCAGCCACAATACTGATGCCGCCCCAACTCTGCCCTGCGTAGATGGCAACAGCACGCCCCGGGAAATTCTTGCGTGCTATTGCAAGGTTATGAAGGAGCAGAAGGAAAGGCAGGCTTTTTATAACAATTTAAAAATTTGAGCATTATGAAAGTTATATTTAAATTTTTGGCTGTTGTGGCTATGGCTTTGTCGATGGCTTCGTGCAAGCCCAATGCCGAGATGGAGACAGTGGTTAATGAGGACGGAAGCTGTTTCAGAAAGATTAATGTGCTTACTACTGAGCATTTTAGACGCTACGAGGGCTGGGATAAGGTGATGCATCCGCCTCTCGAGACTGTTAAGTCGGGACAGCTGGAGCTTACGGCGGGCGATTCCATTATGGAGGCCTCTATGGGCAGGAATTTCGCTTCGGTGGGTGATATGTGCAGGGCGTGGAGCAAGTTCGAGAACAAGAAGTGGGCCATCCAGTCGGCAGGTACTTTCAAGACCACCTTCAAGTGGTTTTATACCTATTACACTTTCCGCGAGAGGTTCAGTTTCCCAGATGGACTGGTTAAGAAACCGGCGGAGCAATGGCTGACCCCCGAGGAGATGCAATATTGGTCGACTGGAGGGGCCGATATTCTGGGCGATTCTTTTGGCGATGAAGCCTATACCCGTTTGTTGGTTCTTAATGAGAAGATCCGTCGCTGGCGTGCTGAGAATGTCGTTGATCTGTTTTTGGAAGTTTTCGAAAAACATTGGGATCTTATCGACAATCCGCCTGTTACGCTTGATGAGTTCAATATGATGAAAGGTGTCGTTTACTACGATATTGATGAATATAAGATTGGAACTATGGATCTTGATACTCATCTTGATAAATTTTTCGAGACTGATGCTTTCTCCAAGGCTTGCCGCGATACCACAAAGCCATTTTTCAACGAGTTGGCTGTTATCAGCAGCCGTCTGGAGGCAATGTGCAGCAGGTCTTATATATGTTCGCTAAGGATGCCCGGCAATATTGTGGACAGCAATACCGGCAAGATAGAGGACGGCGTTCTTTATTACAAGCTTAGTGCCGATAATCTTCTGGATCATTATGATGTGATTGCAATATCGCGCAAGGCCAATGTATGGGCGTTTGTGGTTTCTATTCTGGTGTTGATAGCCGCCGTGGCCAGCTATTTCATCAAAGTCCGCAAGTAGTTGTGTGTCAATAATAAAAAAAACGTGGTTCTGGTGAATGGCAATTCATCGAAACCACGTTTTTTTTGTTTTTTTAATTTCCCAGAATCCTGAATTCTACCCTTCTGTTGCGGGCTTTTCCGGCTTCGGTGGCGTTGGTGTCGATGGGCTTGTCGGCGCCGTAGCCTTTGGATATCAGCTGGCTCTCATCGCATCCAAGCGATATCAGGAACTCGCGGACCGATTCGGCCCTGCGCTGCGATAGTGTCTTGTTGGCCTCGGCCTGTCCAGAGTTGTCGGTGTGGCCCGATATCTCCAGCCTGGCCTCAGGGTTGTCGTCGATGAATCTTGCAAGGCGCATCAGCTCTGGCTTGGATTCCTGTTTAAGCTCGTATTTGTTGGTCTCGAAGAAAATGTTTTCGAGGATTATGGAAACCTTGCCGTCCAGGATGTCGTTTATGGAGTTCATCACGATGTTTCGCTCCAGCCTCATGCCGGTTTTCATGTTCTCGGTGTTTATGTTTCCTGATACGGGGTAATAGTTGTCGAGCTCCACGTAGTATCCGTAGTTGCGTCCGGCCGGCAGTGTTACGAAGTAGGTTCCGTTGGCGGGGTCGCACCTGAGGTTTCCGAGGGTTTTGCCGCTCTGGAGGTCTTCCCATTTTATGTTGGCTGCCAGCTGGTTGCCGTTGTTGTCGGTTACTTTTCCGAAGATGATGCCGATGGCCTCGGGGCGCATTTTTACGGGCAGGTCCACGGTGCAGATGTCCACGTTGCTTGATGTCATCTTTGTGAACATTGCGCTCTTTCCGTCGGTGGCTATCAGGTAGTTGTAGTCGTCGTGGGCGGTGTTTATCTCCTTGCCCAGGTTTACGGGCTCGCTCCATTCGGTCCAGCTGCTGTCGTTTAGTCGTGTTGACTTAAAGGCGTCCAACATTCCTATGCCGTAGTGGCCGTCGCTGCTGAAATATAGTGTCTTCATGTCGGAGGCCAGCCACGGACTGCGCTCGGTGAAAGGCGTGTTGATGGTGGTGCCTATGTTGATGGGGTCGTTCCAGCTGCCGTCGTCCACGTTTCGGGTGGATACGTAGATGTCGCTGTTGCCGTGATAGCTTCCGTGGAAGTATTTCTCATGGGGATGGTAGTTGCCCACGTTTCCGCGGCGGTCGGATATGAAGAAAATCGCGTTGCCGTCGGGCGAGAATGATGCGTCGCCCTCCCATGAGTTTCCGGTGTTCAGGCCGGGCATTTTTTTCAGAGGAGTCCATCCCGTACCCTTGCGCTCGGTAAAGTATATGTTGGAATCCTTGTATATCAGCAGCATGTTGCCGTCGGGCGATACGGCCAGCGGAGCCTCGTTGCCCAGCGCGGTGTTAAACTGGTTGAAACCCTTGGCCTGTTCCCACTTGCCGCCCACCTTCCGCGATACAAAGATGTCCTCGTTGCCCACGTTGTCGGCGCGGCCGTTGGCGCAGAAATACAGCGTGTTGCCGTCGGGGGTAATCACGGGCGCGTATTCCATGTGCTCGCTGTTGATGGTCCGGGGCAGGGGAGTGGATTTGTACTTGTCGCCGGGCTCGCGCAGCATTGCGGCGGTTTTCTCAATGTCGCTGGCGCGGTTTGGAAACTTGGCCTTGTAGCCTGATATCAGCGCGGCGGCCTCGTCATACATGCCCATCTCCAGGTATGGGTACATTATGCGTTTCAGGGCCTCGTATGCCAGCTGGTTTGGCGCGGCCTTGTTGATGTAGGCCTTGTAGTATGGCTCGTAGTCGGTGGAGTAGCTCAGGTTCAGCCTCAGCTTGAAACCCTCCTGCGCCAGCTTGTATTCCTCTTTTTCCTTGTTGGTGTAGTACGGATACTTGGGGTATTGCGCGGCAAAAGCGTCCATGGCCGATAGCTCGCCCTCGTCGTAGGCGTCGCGGCACATTTTCTGCCATAGTTTTTTGGCTAGGTCTGATGCTTCCTTTTCATGCGGTGTGCCGGGATAGCTGTCGGCAAAATCGCTGTAGGCCTGCATGGTGTTGGCCTTCTTGGTGTTTTCCCATGCCAGCTCGCCCTTGTTGCAGAGGGCCAGGTGGGTAAGGCTGTCGGCGCCGTCGAAGGTCTCTATAAACCACTGGTAATACTCGAAGGTGTTTTTCTGGCTTACGTTTGCCCATTCCACACCGGCGGCCTTGTTCATGGCGGTGTAGATGTCGCCCTTGTCGAATCCGTACACTTTCTTGCACACCTCCTTGGTTTTTGGGGATGTGGCCTGATACCTGTCGTGCGAGTTGCGCAGCATCCGGAATCCCTTGGTGGCGTTGTAGCCGCTGTAGTCGGGATTGCAGAACAGGCAGCCCATGCCGTAGTTGGCCGCCAGACTCTCTGTGCCCTTGCTGAGCGCCTTGCTGAAAACCTTGGCCGCATCGTCAAGCCGGTTGTTTCTCAGGTGGTCGAAACCCGATTTCAGCGCCTGTCCGCTGCACTCGCCTATGGCCAGGGCGAAGAGCGCTGCTGTTAGTATTTTTCTCATTTTGTATTGTTTATCTGCTTTGTTTCTATAACGTTCCAAAGTTAATAATATTTTCCGTATTCCGGCAACTAAAATTTTATTCCCGATTTTGGTATTTAAGGCATGGAATATGCTATAAAAAGAATACAATTATTAGCAATTTGTTATATATGAAATTTCTGAAATATATCGCATTGTTTGTTGCAATGCTCTCAGTATCAGTGGCTGAAGTATCAGCCAACTACTTTGTGGATTCCAAGCTGGACAGTCTGGAGGTGAGGCTTCAGGCGTCCATAGAGCAGAATGCGCCCATTGCCGAGCGTCTCTCTATCCTGAGGTCGATGTATGATATCTGCAAGATTACCAACGACCAGATGGCGCTGGAGTTTTGCGGACAGGCCATCGACATGATGAACGAGGAGGGCTACGATGTAGAGATGCCGGACTGGATGGAGGCTGTGGCTGATGTCTATTACGAGAAGAGGGTGTACTACATGGCCATGGAGCGATACCATCAGGCATACTCCATGTTCCACTCTGAGGGCGACGATGTAAGGGCAGCGTACGCGCTTTTGAGCGTGGGCGATACATATTTCATTCAGAATCTGGAGGATATGGCCAAGCAGATTTTCGAGAAGGCCGATTCGCTTTTCAGCGCCAACAACTGCATGGAGGGTCGCTGCGAGGCGCTCATGAAGATTGGCCGCACCGAATTGCGCAATTATCAGTACGACAAGGCTATGCAGCTGTTCAACAAGTCGCTCCAGATAGCCGAGCAGTGCAAGAGCGCGCAGCTTATCGCTCAGGGCTACAGATATATGGCTGATGTCTACGATATGAACGACGACTACGAGCAGGAGGAGGTCTACCTCAACATGGCTGTTACCAAATACCGACTTTCCGGCGACAGGTTTGCCATGGGCAAAACATACTCGCAGCTTGGCGACATGCATTTCAAGAACGAGGACCTCGACAAGGCCTACGTCAACTATATGAGTGCCTGCAATATCTATGAGGGTTTCGGAGATATTGAGTATGTGGCATATATCCACAACAGGCTTGGCCGCATCAATTTCATGCAGGGAGATATGAAGATAGCCGAGCGCGAGGGTCGCAAGGCGCTTGCCATGTCGCGCGATTATCTCTGGCTTCAGCAGGAGGCTGATGCTCTGCTTTTGATATCAGACATCCACAACAAGCTTGGCCGTGTGGACAGCGCATATTATTACATGTCGCAGTATACATCCGTAAGCGACGAGCTGTATCAGAAAAAGAGGAGTGAGAGTTTCTCCGAGCTTCAGGTTTCGCTTTCCACACAGGAGAAGGAGGCTCAGCTTGCAAGCGCCGAGCAGCAGATTCAGCGAAACAAAACCATCACCGTCATTATCATAGTATTCTCGGTGATAGTGGCATTGTTCCTCCTGTATGTGGCTCTCAACTTCATGAAAGCCAAGAAGATGAACACAATGCTCACCAAAACCAACGAGGAGATCAACCAGAAAAACGAGGAGATCCTGCATCAGAAAGAGATTGTTGACAAGGTGAACGAGGAGGTGCGCCTCCGCAACAAGGAGATAGAGGCCATCAACGAATCCATCAACTCGTCAATCAATTACGCGGGCCGCATCCAGAAGGCCATGCTTCCAGATCAGGCTTTCCTGAAGCAGCATTTTGCCGATGGTTTCGTGTATTTCCATCCAAGAGAGGTGGTAAGCGGCGATTTCTACTGGTTCTCGGAGGTGAAGGCTCAGAAGGCTCCATCGCTGTTCCGACGCCGCGGCGCCGACGAGGACGAGGGCAGCAAGCTGATAATGGCTGTTATAGACTGTACGGGCCACGGAGTGCCGGGCGCGTTTATGAGCATGCTGGGCGACGCTTTCCTCAATCAGATTGTAAACCTGCAGAAAATCACAGAGCCCGACAAGATTCTTGAGGAGATCAACAACTTGGTTTTCACCACACTTCAGCAGGATACCACCGAAAACAACGACGGCATGGATGGCGCCATCATCGTGGTGGACAAGGCTGCGCACACTCTCAAGTATGCCGGTGCCAAAAATCCGCTCATCCTTCTTCAGGACGGCAAGGTGGAGAAAATCAACGGCGACCTTAAGTCGATTGGTGGAATCCAGAAAACAGACGACCGCTCGTTTACATGCCACGAGATAGACATCACAAATCCTACCACAATATACATATATTCAGATGGTTATCAGGACCAGTTTGGCGGTCAGTACGGAAGAAAGTTCATGGCCAAGAAATTCCGCGACATGCTTGTGGAGCTGTCCACCCTGCCCTTCGACGAGCAGAGCCAGATTCTCTACAAGAGATTCTGCGATTGGCGCGGCAGCATCATACAGATGGACGATACCACCGTGCTTGGCATCAAGATCAGCTAGCTATTCATCCTGAGGCTGCCCGGTGTTTAGCCAGTGGTAACGTGCCCCGTGCGATACCGTGATGGGTTTTATGTGTATCTGCATGTCGGATGTGGAGATAAATTCCTTCAGCTGTTTTACGGCGTTTATTATCTTGTCGATCTGCTCGGTAAAGTTTTTGTGCGATACAGCCATCTCCACCATGGTCTTTTTGCCCACGTCGAAGGTTACCTTTACCCTGGTTTTCTGTTTTTCTATCACGTAAGGAATTCCCGTGCCGGCCATTTTGCCGTTCAGGAGCAGTTCTATGGTGTTTTCGGCCATCAGAGTAAGTTTCTGCTGCTTCTGGATGTTGGTCTTCATCTCGGGCCAGTGGTTTTCGCGGAAATCGTCTATGCCGTTGTCGAGGTTTGTAAGCATCATCACCATGCGGCGGAGGTCCATCCTGTCGGTTTTCTCGTAACGGCAGGTGGATAATATGTTTGCTGATGTCTTGGGCTCCAGAAAATCTATCACCAGTCTCGACCAGCTGCAATGGCGCGAATCGGGATCGTACAAAACCTTTATCTTGAAGTTCCTGAAATCCACCGTAATCTCCTCGCTCTCATCGTATTTGCCGTTGGTGGCCCATATTCCGTTGTAGCGGCGCTGTTTTTCCCTTATCCTGAGGCCGTTGATGTCGAATTCGGCCAGTATCGCCTTCAGGTCGTCCATGGTGTTCTCGGTATCAGGATTCTCCGGAAGCTTGAATTTAAACTGAACAAGAATCTGGTTGAGCATATTGTCCCAGAGGTCGTCTATGGTCTTTTTGCGGTTATAGCTGTCTTTGAGAGAATTAGCCAGCGACTTCAGGATTCTTTTATTGGTCTTTAGTTTCGATAAGTCCATTGCTTTTTTTTAATTACGAATTACGAATTACGAATTACGAAATCCGAATTGTGAATTGCGGAATTATATTTCTTTGTAAATCAAACACGTAGCGTATACTGCAATGCCTTCCTCGCGGCCGGTGAAACCCAGTTTCTCCTCGGTGGTGGCCTTTATGGAGATGTCGTCGATGTCGATATCCATCACCTTGGCCAGAGTCTCCTGCATTGTTGGGATATAGTTCTTTATCTTTGGTTTCTGGAGACAGATGGTGCTGTCGATGTTCGAAATCTTGTATCCGGCCTGGCGGATTATGTCGCAGGTTTTCCTGAGCAGAATCTTGGAATCTATTCCCTTGAATTCTGCGCTTGTATCAGGAAACCAGTAACCTATGTCGCGCTTGTTGGCGGCGCCCAGCAGAGCGTCGCAGATGGCGTGTATCAGGCAGTCGGCGTCGGAATGTCCCACCGCGCCCTTGGTGTGTTCTATCTGAATGCCTCCCAGCCAGAAAGGCAGATTGTCGGCCAGCTTGTGAACGTCGTAGCCGAATCCGGTTCGTATCTTCATTTTTGATTTTTGATTTTCGATTTTTGATTTTTAAGCTTTAAACTTTACACTTTCAACTTTACACTTTAACCTTTCACCTCCTTCTACAGCTTTGCCTGAGGGTACGATTCTCTCAATTCATTTATCTGAGATTCAGAGAGTTTGTTTTCGCTGAGGTCGAGCTCCTGAATATTCTGCATGTTGCTGAGGTTTGGCAGCTTGTACAGCTTGTTGTTCTTCAGGTTTACCGAGGTTACAAAAACCCATTTGCCTATTGTCTTTGGCAGGCTCTGAAGCTTGTTGTTGGAAGCGTTGAAATCCTGCATCATGGTCATTGCGCCTATCGATTTTGGAAGCTGGTTCAGCATATTGTCCGATACGTTCAGCATCTGCATAAACTGCATCTTTCCCATGTTTTTGGGGAGTTCTGATATCTGGTTTTCAGATACATCCATATACGGAAGCTGCGCCAGGCTGCAAATCGATTCCGACAGTTTCTCCATCTTGTTTTTATGAGCGTCCAGAATCATCAGCATTTTCAGGTTGCCCACGGTGTTTGGCAGTCCGTCTATCTGGTTTTCCGAAATGTCGAGGCTCTGAAGCTCGGGCAGCATTCCGATATTCTGGGGCAGCGATTTCAGCTGGTTTCTGGTTACCGAAAGGTTGTTTAGCCTTATCAGGTTGTTCATGTTTTCGGGCAGTTGGGTAAGCTTGTTGTCGTTCAGGTCCAGAAACTGGAGGTTGCTCAGTTCGGCTATCTCGTCGGGTATCTCGGTCAGCTTGTTGTTCTCCAAGTTTATCATTATCAGGCTCTTCAGCTCGCCTATTTTTCCTGATACTTTGCTGATGCTGTTGTAGCTTACATCAAGATATTGCAGGCTTGTAAGCTCCGATATGTCGGATGGAATCTCCAAGAGGCCACATTCGTTCATATTCAGCATGTGAAGGTTGCTTAGCATGAACACCTCGTCGGGGATGTTCTGCATCTGCTTTCCCGAAAGGTTCAGCTTTATTACCTTCGACGGAGCCTTCATGGCCTCGTCGAGCGATGTAAATTCGTAAGCATCAGCCAAATATTCATCGGCCAGAAGCCCTGTCTCGGGGTCGAGGTATTTCTCTATAATCTTGCCGTTTTCATCAAACCATTTGTCGTTTTGTGCCTGAGCGCCAATCACTAAGGCCATGCATAATATTGTAGCGAATATTCTTTTCGATTTCATAATCATTGTTGTTTTGTTGAGTTTTTTTGTTTTACAAATATAACTGAAATATTTTATTATTTTATATGTTTATGTTGATATTTTTTTTATTGTGTGTTTCCCAAAAAATAAAATCCCCCGGACACGTCGTACGACGCGCCGGGGAATTTCAACAATTAACAAAATTTATTAACAAAATTCTTATATGGCCTAGTACATGCCCATGCCTGGGTTAGGCATAGCTGGAGCGGCTGGCTTGTCCTCCTTCTTGTCGGCGATTACGCACTCGGTGGTGAGCAATGTGCCGGCTACAGAGGCAGCGTTCTCGATGGCTACGCGTGATACCTTGGTTGGGTCGATTACGCCGGCCTTCTTGAGGTCCTCGTAAACGCCAGAGAAAGCGTTGTAGCCGAAGTTGCCCTCGCTGTCCTTCACCTTCTGAACCACTACTGAACCCTCCTGACCAGCGTTGGCAACAATCTGACGCAA
>JAKSLV010000066.1 GCA_024401025.1 Bacteroidales bacterium | reverse complement strand
TTACTATGGAGATCATACTTATGATTGTGGGCCACAGCATTTTCCTGAACAGCTGCCCCACCGGCTCGTTTGCAAAATCTATTGAATCTCTGTTGTCGGTCATAGTGTGTTTTTGCTTAAAAAATTCGCACAGATTACACGGATAACACAGATTTTCTTTCAGTGTATCTGTGTGTTCTGTGTAATCTGTGCGAGTAGTTATCGACAGGCCTTTTTCCTTACAAATTCTCGTAGCTGCTCAGGTAGCTGTCGCGCATTTTGTTGTGGAGGTCCACCATCTGGAGGGCGGTTACTGCTGCCTCGTCGCCCTTGTTGCCGAGAGCGCCGCCGCAGCGGTCGAGGGCCTGTTGAAGGTTGTTTGTTGTAAGCACGCCGAAGATCACAGGCTGATTGTACTTGATGTTGAGCTCGGTGACGCCCTGTGTGACGCCGTCGCAGATGAAGTCGAAGTGACGGGTGTCGCCCTGGATTACGCAGCCCAGAACGATTACAGCGTCCACGTCGGTGTATTCCAAGAGATTCTGAGCGCCGAGTGTAAGCTCAAAAGTGCCGGGAACGCTAACGGTGATGATGTTCTCCTCCTTCACGTTGTGCTTCAGGAGAGTGTCCTTGGCGCCCTTGAGGAGAGCCTCGGTGATTTCCTTGTTCCACTGAGCCACGGCGATGCCGATCTTCATATCGCTGCCGTTTGGGATCTCGACTCCGCCGAAATCCGAGAGATTTTTCAATGCTGATGCCATTTTTATTTATGATTTTTAATTTTTAATTTTCGATTTTGCAAAGATAGCAATTAATTTCTAATTAATCGGCAAATTTAATATCAAGCCCACCTCGGTGGTCTCCAATCCGTTGGCCTTCAAACCCTTGGACACCGAAACACCCACCGAGAATTCCTGGTTGATTCTCAGCATGCCGAAATCAGCAATCACCTTTGCGCCCACCGATGCAAAATCCAGATCCACGCCCATCACGTTTCCTCGGGCGATGCTGCCTGAGATTCCGCCCCTCAGCCTCGTTATCCATATTATGCTGGGGATTCCCAAATCGGGATATCCCATCGGGAAGGCGTATTCGGCGCCAATCTTGTTCAGGTTTTCCATGCGCATGCTCTTGTAGCCTCTTATGTCGAACGCCGAGTTGCTCATGAGGTACGATTTGCCGGGGTTCAGGATTTTGGGCTGCCGTATCAGATCCCCCGTAAAAGTAAGGTAGTTTTGCCTCAGGATTCCCGGAACGGTAACCGACAGTTGAGAGTATACCATACTGGCATTCAGGTCTTTGCTGGTGGATTTTTTTGCTGATACGTACGCTGATACTGCCATTGGATTCTTAAAATCGCGGTAGGCCATCCTCTTGCTCCACGAGTAGCTTGCCGATGCGGTTGCTATCGCGAATTCTCCGTTGCCCATCTCCTCCAGCCCGTAATACGGCTTTCCCTTCGTTATGTAGTATTGCAATCCCGCCGACACCTTCACGTTCTGGTTGTAATACCTTCTGGAAAGGTTCCATGGCAGCGATACCGAGCCCGAAATCACATGTTCCCTCCAGTAGCAGGTCTGATAATAACGCCATCCCATAATATCCTGAAACATAATGTTTTCGCCCATTTCGCCCACCGATGCCGATAGGCTTATCACCGGCCAGAAGCCTTTGTATGTGGCTGAGGCTGACCCTCTCAGGAATCCCGGATCCACGTAGTAGATGGCCGAAGCCGAGATGTCGAGGGTCTCCAGATTGTTCTGACTTTTGGCCGATACGCTTATGGAGCTCTCGTCGGCGTTGGGCATCCAGCCCAGAAACCTTATGGGGTCGCTGTACTGGTGGTATTTCTTGCTGGATTCCAATGTGTTGTTGGTATCTACCCTATCGTAGGAAATGGGCTTGTCGAGGCTGCCGCTGGCTTCCTTGTCGAGCAGGGGCTTGTAGTATTCGGTCTTTGTGCTGATGCTTGGGCCCTGATACTCGCCTATCCTCACCCCCGAAATCTTGTAGCCCTTGCTGGTGTACTCGTTGAAGAAAATCATCTTGTAATTGCCGCAGGGAGATACGGCTCCGATTTTCGAGTTGGTAAGCTGGTCCATTCTGCCGTCCTCAGTTACGGCGTAGAGGTTGCTGATGCCTGACTTGTCGCTTGCGAAGCAGATGGCGGATTCCAACCTTGATAGGTCCTGAATGTTGTTGTGAGTAGCCCCCAGCCATTCTATTGCCGAATTGTCTCTTGGGTCTATAACCTCAATGCCGTTATTATTATTGAACGTCACGATGTAGGCTATCCTGATGCTGTCCAGGAAAATAGGCTGACGCAGATAGAATTCCTTGTCGTGCTTTTCCGACACAGTGGTCTTCCTTTTTGGTGACCATCCAAGACCCGTTTGGTCGCTCTCGAAAACCACTATGCTGCATTCTCCGCTCTCGCTGAAAGAGGTGGCCACAATCCTCTTGCCGTCCTCCGAAATCGAAGGCTCGAATATTCGCTCCTTGCTTGTCACGATTCTTGTCTTTCCGCTCTCGAGGTCCACAATAGCGAGGTCGGAATAGTCGCGCAGGCTCCATCTCAGGTCGGGCACCGATGTGGCGTATACTGCAATCCTGCCGTCGGTATCGAATGTGGATGCGTCGGTGTTGCAGATTATGGTTTCCTTTTTGGTTGCGATGTTTATTTTCACAAATTGGGAGGTCTTGCTCAGCGACGATTTTATGCATAACAATGTGCTGTCGTCCAGTATTTTCGGATGACGGTAACTGGTGTATGTCTTGTGGTTCTGATTGCTGAAACAACGGTGTTCAGTAGCCCCACATTCGCGGATTCTCTGCTTGTAGAAATCCCTTAGCTCGCCGAAAATCTCCTCGTAATTCTGCCTCAGGTTCTTGCCCGTTTCCTTCTTGAATCCTTGTCCGAAGGCGAACGGCCAAAACGAGTACCATTTCTGATTCTCTGATACTTTGGCGAATACGTCGTTGCCGTATTTGCGCTTGGCTCCCGTGGTCAGGAAATAGCCGATGGGGTAGTGGTTTGGGATATAGTCGCGGTACGATCTTTGAATTATTTTGTCGTAAGGAAACATCTTGCTGTTCTCCACAAGCATGGCGGCCACGGGCATCTCGAACAGCGCCGATCTTCCGCGGCCCGACGATGATGTCACAGTCTCAGCATACACGGCGTCGCCCTCGTAATACCACTGAGGCACAGAGTATTGCAGCCCTGCCCAGCCGTATCCGCCCAGTACGCAGTGCGCCAGCCTTGCCAGGCCCTTGTTGAACTGGCTGTATTGGGTTATGTGCCTGAACTCGTGGCTCATCAGGTTCTGATACCAGTACATTCCGCTCAGCTCGCCGTAGTCGCTGGGCTTGGTATACAGGAACATCTTATATGGCAGCATTGTGGTGTATCCGTTTGATGTGCAGGATGTTGGCGAAATTATTATCGGCATCTTCTTTGGCCGGGCCTGCATGTTCATGGTGTCGGCGTCATATACGTGGCGCATTGCGTTGCCCACTTTTGCGGCGGCGTATATGCTTGTGGCGGGGTATATTATTTTGGCGTAGTCGTTTTCGTAAACCCTCCAGTCGGTCTTGTACGGATGCTGCGCTGTGCATTGTAGTGCTGATGCTGCCAGCCATGCGGATAATAATATCAGTCTCCTCATATATTTTCGGTGTATCAGTTCCTAAAAAAAAAGACGGAGCAGGCCCCGTCTTTAATATGTTGTAATGTCTTGTTATTCAGCCAGTCTGTCGCCCTCTATCCTCAGGCTGCGGTGAGGCACGCCTCTGAAAGCGGCCTCGTCATGAGTGGCCACTATCACACCGGCGCCGTCCTTTGCCAGCGTGCTCAGGAGGCTGGCTATGTGGGTGGCTGAAGCTTCGTCCAGGTTTCCGGTTGGCTCGTCGGCTATTATCAGCTCGGGGTTGCACACTATCGCCCTGGCAATGGCTACGCTCTGCCTCTCGCCGCCGCTCAGCATGTGGGGGAAAGTGCCACGCTTGTCCTCCATGCCCACTTTCTGGAGCACGCGGTCTATGTGGTCCTCGATGCTGATGCCTTCGGGCTTGTAGCCTATCGAATCCACCACGAAGTAAAGGTTGTCGTATACGGTCTTGTTGTCGAAAAGCTGATAGTCCTGAAAAACTATGCCCATTCTGCGTCTCAGCTGCGATATCTTCCTGTCGGACAGTCCTTTGATGTTGTATCCCAGCACATTGGCCTGTCCTCCGCTTATCGGGAGGTCCACATAGAGGGTCTTGAACAGGCTGGATTTTCCCGATCCTATTGGCCCTTCTATGGTAACAAGCTCGCCTGCCCTGATGCAAAAGCCTATCTTGCTGAGTATTGGAGTTCCCGAGCGGCTGATGTCCACATCGGAATAGCTTACCAAAATATTGTCTTTTTCCATTGTCATTGTTTTTTGCGAATGCAAATATAAGAAACAGATTTTAAATTAGAAGTAAATTTTTGACATTTTTTGTTGATTTTGCCAAAAAAAATTTTGGTATTGTTTCAGAAAAACATTAATTTTGTGCTTGAAAGAATTTTTACACATTTATAATAATGGAAGAAAACAACATCAATCAGGCCCAGGCTGCCGAGGCATACGACGCCGGCAGTATTCAAGTGCTTGAAGGACTGGAGGCTGTACGCAAGCGTCCCGCAATGTACATTGGCGATACCGGCGAGAGAGGCCGTCACCACCTTGTTTACGAGGTTGTGGACAACTCTATCGACGAGGCCCTTGCTGGCTTCTGCAACAATATCGATGTATTTATCAATCCCGACGAGTCCATCACTGTAGTGGACAACGGACGAGGCATCCCTACCGACTTCCACGAGAAGGAGGGCAAGAGCGCCTTGGAGGTTGTGCTTACCGTGCTGCATGCCGGTGGTAAGTTCAATAAAAACTCTTACAAGGTTTCCGGTGGTCTGCACGGAGTTGGCGTATCATGCGTCAACGCGCTTTCTACATATTTCAAGGCCACTGTAAAGCGTGGCGGAAAGGTTTTCCAGCAGGAGTATTCTATCGGCAAGCCTACCAGCGAGGTGGTTGTGATAGGAGAGTGCCCTATGGAGGAGACTGGCACAACTATACATTTCCTTCCCGACAATTCGGTTTTCACATGTCACGAGTATCAGTATGATATTCTGGCTGCGCGTCTGCGCGAGCTTGCATTCCTTAATAAAGGTGTGCATCTGGAGCTCCACGACCTCCGCACCAAGGACGAGGAGGGCAATATGCGCGAGGATGTTTTCTATTCGGAAAACGGCCTCAAGGACTTTATTGACTATCTGGAGGTTAGTAAGGACGAGCTTTGCGATATCATACACCTGAACACCGAGAAAAACGGTATTCCTATCGAGGTGGCCATGCAGTACAACAACACCTACCGCGAGAATATCCACAGCTACGTAAACAACATCAATACCCACGAGGGCGGCACACACCTTACAGGTTTCCGCCGCGGCCTTACCACCACCCTGAAGGCATACGCCGAGAAGAGCAACCTGCTCGACAAGAAGGTGGAGATAGCCGGCGACGACTTCCGCGAGGGTCTTACCGCCATCATATCCGTAAAGGTTCAGGAGCCTCTGTTCGAGGGTCAGACCAAGACCAAGCTCGGCAACACCGAGGTAGGTCCTGCCGTATCGGCTGCCATTGCCGAGGCGCTCACCAACTATCTGGAGGAGCATCCTGCTGATGCCCGCAACATTGTGGGAAAGGTGATGCTGGCCGCCAAGGCGCGTTTGGCCGCTGCCAACGCCCGAAAGCTGGTGCAGAGTCAGCAGGGTATGATGAAGGGTGCCGGTCTGCCGGGAAAACTGGCCGACTGCTCGTCGCGCGATCATACAAAGACAGAGATCTTCATAGTGGAGGGAGATTCTGCGGGTGGTACCGCCAAGCAGGGCCGCGACCGTATGTATCAGGC
Source organism: Bacteroidales bacterium (assembly GCA_024401025.1). Classification (GTDB taxonomy): domain Bacteria; phylum Bacteroidota; class Bacteroidia; order Bacteroidales; family UBA3824; genus UBA3824. The sequence continues at coordinate 7,708 of JAKSLV010000066.1, read as the reverse complement.
CATCCTTCCTCTGCGAGGCAAAATCCTGAACGTGGAGAAGGCCATGCAGTTCAAGACTCTGGAAAACGAGGAAATCAAGAACATATACACAGCCCTCGGCATCACAATTGGCACCGAGGAGGATTCTCAGGCCGCCAACCTCAAGGACATCCGCTACGACAAGATCATCATCATGACCGATGCCGATGTGGATGGTGCCCACATTCAGACTCTCGCAATGACTCTGTTCTTCCGCTATATGAAGGAGGTGATAGAGCAGGGACACTTGTATCTGGCCAATCCGCCATTGTACCTCGTAAAGAAAGGAAAGAACCAGCGCTATTGCTGGACCGAGGATCAGCGTCAGCAGGCCCTCAACGATTTCGGAAACGGATCGGAGGACAGCTGCACCGTTCAGCGATACAAAGGTCTTGGTGAGATGAACGCCGAGCAGCTCTGGGAGACTACAATGAATCCCGAGACACGTACTTTGAAACTCGTTACCATCGAGAATGCCGCCGAGGCCGACCGTACCTTTGCGATGCTCATGGGCGACGATGTGCCACCCCGCAGAGAATTTATCGAGCAGAATGCAGTATATGCCAATATCGACGCATAGTACGCCAATGTTTACATAGACTACACAATATTAATAAGGCCTGCGCGGAACTCTGTTTCGTACAGGCCTTATATATTATGGATGTGACGTATGATGTGATGACGTATAATGTGTCGCATATTGTGATAAATAATGCGCCGTGCGATTCGCCGTAGAGACGGACCATGGTCCGTCTCTACCGAATGAATTCACCGAATGAATCCGCCGAATGAATTCCCCGAATGAATCCACAGAATTCATTCCCCGAATTTTCTCTGCCGGATTTAATTTCGTAGTTCTCACGTAATTTAATGTGATTTTTACGAAATTAAAGTATTGCGCAGATTACAAAGATAACACAGATTTGTTATTGATTTTTTATAACAATATTACATAAAATAACGTCAGTTCGATGGATTTGTTTGTATTAATTATTAAAATACATAAATTACCATAAATTGACACGAATTATTCATAAATTACTTTATAGAGTAAAAATTTATGAACAATTTATGTTAATTCTTGATAATTTAAGTTCTAAAACTTTTCGTCGAATTCACGTTAAAATATAATGTCTGTGGAAAATCAGTGTCATCAGTGTAATCTGTGCGATAAAAACCAAGTCATCTTTTAATATTGCATAACAATTAACACCAAAATAACAACTATGATAAAAGAAAAATTAACCAATTATATCTCTACCGTAAGCGACGACGAGCGCCTGGTTCTTCTGGACGTTATCGACAAGGTAGAGGCTCTGGGAATAAGCGAATCTGCCGATGCCGACGAATTCCTGAACATTGCCGCCGACGAGATCAACGCCGACGCGTCAACGGTTTCGTGCATTGTGCCTTACGCATACCTGAGTCACGACAAGCTGAAGGCCGCCGTGGCCGACAAGGTTTTTGGCGACGAGGTGTCGTCGATAATTACGGGAATTCTCAAGATTCCCGAGTTCAACATCGAGAAGATCAAGTCTCAGAACGAGAACCACATAAAGCTTCTCGTTACGCTGTCGGGCGATGTTAGGGCCATCATCATCCTGCTGGCCGAATACTTGCAGAAGATCCGCCATATCAAGGATTTAAATGATCCCGAGAGCGTGCGCGTGGCCACTCTGGTGCAATATCTCTACAGCCCAATCGCCCACCGTATCGGCCTTTATAAGGTGAAGACCGAGATGGAGGAGGTGTGCCTGAAGTTTTTCGAATACGATACCTACCGCTCCATTGCCGACAAGCTTCAGATCCGAAAGGAGGAGCGCGACCAATATATAAAGGAGTTTATCGAGCCGCTCAAGAAGAAGTTCGAGCAGCTTAACCTGAAGGTCCACATCAAGGGCCGCCCCAAGAGTATCTCCAGCATCAGGACAAAGATGAGGAAGCAGCACGTGGATGTGGACGGCATCTACGACCTCTTCGCCATCCGCGTGATAATAGATTCCAAGCCCGAGGACGAGAAATCCGACTGCTGGAAGGTTTATTCCGTTATCACCGAGAAATACAAGCCAAATCCCTACCGACTCCGCGACTGGATCTCCGTGCCGAAATCGAGCGGATATGAGAGCCTCCACACCACTCTAATAGGTCCCGAGGGCCGCTGGGTGGAGGTTCAGATACGCACCGAGCGTATGGACGAGATAGCCGAGAAGGGTTTGGCCGCCCACTGGAAATACAAGAACGGCACCGACGGACAGTCTGGCGGAAGCATTTTCTCACGCATACGCGAGGCCATCGAAAACCCAGACTCAGGAAAAAGCCAGTCGGCCGAGAAGAAGGCGCTCTATTCCGACGAGATTTACGTCTTCACTCCATCGGGCGACCTCATAAAGCTGCGTCAGGGTGATACGGTTCTCGATTTCGCCTTCAGCATCCACAGCGAGGTGGGCAGCAAGTGCACCGGCGCGCATGTCAACAACAAGTTTGTGTCGTTCAAGCACGTGCTCAACAACGGCGACACCATCAAGGTGCTTACCGCCAACAATCAGAAACCTACCGAGGACTGGATAAAGATTGCCCACAGCAGCCGTGCCAAAACCAAGATACGCCGCATCGTGGACGCCAACAACAACCGCCTGGCCGAGATTGGGCGCGACATCATACGTCAGAAGCTTCAGCAGGCCAATCTCCAGTTCAACGATGCCAACGTGATAAAGCTGATAAAGTATTTCGACTGCGCCACCGCTGTGGAGCTGTATCAGGGCTTTGGCGATGCCAAGTACGATCCCCACAAGATAAAATCGGCGTTTGCGGAGTCTCAGGATGCTCAAACACCGCCCGTGGAGGAGAAAAAGTACCGCGAGGCCGAAACATCATCCGGCACCGACTACCTCACTATCAGCGATATGGACACCATGGGCTACACTTTTGCCAAGTGCTGCAAGCCATTGCCCGGCGACAAGATTTTTGCCTTCATCACCGCCGACAAGGGCACCAAGATCCACCGCTACGACTGTCCAAACGCCCAGAGCCTGCTTACGAGGTTCCCCTACCGCGTGGTGAAGGCCGTATGGAAGGCCGAGGCCAGCAAGGAGCTGGTAAACGCTCAGATAAGGCTTTTCGGAACCTACGACATGAGTATGTACAGCGTCATCAACAATGTGATAGTGAACGAGTTCCACGTGCACATGCGCTCGTTCAACATCACCGAGGAGCCTGGCGGAAAGTTTACCGCCACATTGTCGGTGAACCTGATGGGCGACGCCCAGCTTAACGCCTTGAAGGAGAGATTCAAGCGTGTGAAAAACATCGAAAAAGTAATGTAAAGACAAATGAGAAAGATCTTACTCACCTTATTAATAATGGCGTGCGCCTTGCAGCTGATGGCTCAGCAGGGCGCCAGCTACGCCATACCCGTAAAGATTTGGGTGTACGGACAGGAAAAAGCAGCCTCAGCCAGCGACATCAGGTTCACCATCCAGAACCTGAACAAGCTCTACAGCCAAAACAACACCCAGATATCGTTCTACCTCTTGGAGGTGGAGTATGTGCGCAAGAAGAAGTTCGACGAGTTTGGCTACTACGGGCAGATGCCCTGGCAGTCGCTCACCCGCCATGACCGCAACATCCTCAACATCGCCCTTGTGCCATCGCTCAAGAAGGGCGGACACGACAACAAGGACAAGAATTTCACGGGCGTGTGTTTCAGCCCCACGGGCAGCGTGGTGGTGGCCAAGGGCGAGGATCCGTCGGTGGTGGCCCATGAGGTGGGGCATTTCCTGGGCCTCGGCCACGCGCTCGACATCCCCGACAACATTATGTCGTACAATCCCAAGAAGAGCGCGCGTCGCAAGTTTACCGCCGATCAGAAGAAATACATGCTGCTTCAGGTGGCCCGCATGAAATATTCCAAGCTCTGGGAGTGCAAGAAGGGGAATCCGGGCCCTGATGCTTACGAGCCTGACATGATCCGCGACCTGGCCACTTCCATAAAGCTGGGCACCACATACGCGCGCACCTTCCACACCGTGGTGGATAAGAAGGGAAAGCTTTCGAGCGCTGATACCGACCTATACAAGGTGTCATTCAAGTCTGGGCAGGTGCCAAAGCAGGTGTTTCTGGTGATTACTGATGCCGCAGCATCAGGCAAACACACCGCGGCCGTAGAGATCACCAACTCTGACGGCGAGGTGCTTCACAACATGAAGGCCGAGGGCAGGAAATCCACCTTCCCATTGTGGATAATGAAGCCCGGCACCTATTATATAAAGGTGTTGAACACCTCCGACGACCCCTGGAGCTACAATTTCCAGTTGATAAACGAGAATCTCGGCAACTGATATTTGTAATTAATAGTTGATATTTTGTATGATATTGATTTATTATCACGTCATGCAATATTTTTTTATGAATTTTGTTTGTTTTTTTGATTTTATTTCGATAATTTTACGCATTAATAGGATTGTATATACTCCTATTGCTAAAACATATTCGGAAAATCAAGGACATGAGAAAATTTTTGACAACGGTACTTTTCTCTGCCATTGCATTGTGCGCAGTGGCACAGGATTCATTTCTGCCCGATCAGACCGAGCAGGTGGCATCGTACAAAATCGAGGCAACGCTTGATGCCGACGCCAAGTGTGTGTCGGGCACTGAGATTCTTACATGGAAAAACACATCTTCCGATACAATTTCGGAGCTGATGTTCCACACCTATCTTAATGCATTCAAGAACAGCAAGAGTACATATTTCATCGAGAGCCAGATGAACACCGGCCGCAATCTCGGTGAGTCGCTTTCGAAGAGCGAGATGGGCTACATCGATATCAACCGTATGGTGGTGGTGGATGGAGAGCCTCTCACTCAGGACCTTAAGTACGTACAGCCCGACGACAACAATGCCGACGATCAGACAGTGATGTCAGTTAAGCTTTCCAAGCCCGTTCTTCCGGGTCAGGAGATCAAGCTTGGCATATCGTTCTTCTCCAAGCTTCCAAAGATAATATCGCGCACCGGCTACGAGCGCGGCGATTTCTTCCTTGTGGGCCAGTGGTTTCCCAAAATCGGAGTTTACGAGCCCAAGGGAATGCGTCAGCGCAGAAACAGCGGCTGGAACTGCCATCAGTTCCACTACAACAGCGAGTTCTACGCCGATTTCGGCACTTACGATGTTACAATCACCGTTCCTGAGAAATTCAAGGTGGGCGCCACAGGTGTGGAGACCTACGAGGCCACATCCACCGACGGCACCAAGACCTACAAGTTTTTCGCCAACGATGTTGTGGACTTTGCCTGGACAGCCTCGCCAAGGTTCCAGGTTATGACCGACACCTACAATTCCAAGGGCGTAAAGCTTATGTACCTTCCCGAGCACAGCGGCGAGGTAAAGCGCTACATGCAGGCTGCCAAAAACGCCATTGAGTATATGCAGAACAACGTGGGCGAGTATCCCTACTCGCAGGTTACCATAGTGGACTGCCCGTATTACGCCGAGGCTGCCGCCGGCATGGAGTATCCGATGTTTATCACAGTAGGCACATTCAAGAACATCCCCAACGGAATCCGCAACACCGAGGAATACGTTGTCCATGAGTTTATCCACAACTACTTCATGGCCACCGTGGCCACCAACGAGTTTGAGGAGGCCTGGCTCGACGAGGGTTTCACATCATTCTACGAGGCCGAGGTGATGGACTATTATTACGGCGACGGATCGCTCTACAATTTCATGGGATTCAAGGTTAACTCGTCGGAGATGCACCGCACCAGCTACACACAGAGCTACAATCCCGCCATCGCCCCAATAGAGAACTTTGTCTGGAAATATCCTACCTACACATACGGCATGCTGGTATATTCCAAGGCCTGCACAATGATGCAGACCCTGAAGGGCCTTATGGGCGCCGACCATTTCCGCACTGCCATGAAAAACTATTTCGAGAAATACAAGTTTAAGCATCCATCGGGCCGCGATTTCGTTTCGGTTATCAATCAGGAGGTTGCAGCCATGGGCGATCCTGCCTTGGGCAACGACCTCAACTGGTTTTTCGATTCGATGCTCCGTTCCGACCAGGTTTGCGACTACAAGCTTACCAAGATCGTGAACCGCACCCTCAGCAACACCGAGCACGGATTCTTCGACAATGGCCTCACCAAGCTTTTCCTCGACAGGGATTCTACGGCAGAGACCCGTTCGTCGATATTCGTACAGCGCATGGGCACAATGGTGATGCCTGTGGAGGTGCTTGTATTGTACGAGACGGCGACCACCGAGACCCTCCGCTGGGATGGCCGCGGACGCTGCAAGGAGTTTGTGGTTCAGGGCACAAGTCCCGTTGTGTCGGCCCAGATCGACCCCGAGCGCAAGATAGCCTGCGATATCGATTACCTGAACAACTCGGTACAGCTGGAGGGCGCCCAGAACCCCATCTGGAAATACGCCACCAAGTTCCTCTTCTGGCTCGAGAACATTTTCCAGACCGTTGCGTTCTTCGCATAACCTAATTGTAGAACTTAATCAACACACAATATGAATATTATAAAAGCATACGGCAGAGGTTTCAAAAACTCGTTGCGTCATCCCAAGATGATATTGCTGATATTCGCAATCACACTTTTGCTGGGATTGTCGCTGGCCTTGCCATTCTATTTCTCGTTTGGCAGCGCGGTGGGCAGTTCGGCTGTCAACAGCTTGGATTACACCACATTCACCGAATTGCAGAATTTCCATTCGTGGAATCTTGATTCCATTTTGGGTCAGGCCAGGTTTACAGTGCTGATATTCTGGCTGCTGATGATATTCTTTGTGGGCGGCATCGTCCGCACATTCAACAAGGAGGATTTTTCGGTTGCCACATTCTTCTCGGGAGCCGGAGTAAATTTCTTCCGTTTCCTTCTTTGTGATGTTATAATGCTTGTGGCACAGGTAATTACAGCCCTTGTGCTCTTTGGCATCACATCGTTTGTGTTGTCGCTTTTCGATAACGTTGTTACCGAGACCCCATTGTTCTGGGCCTACGGCATCGCCGGATTCATCTTTGCGTGCAGCATCGTGTTGCTGCTGATGATTTCCGATTATGCCAAGTTCTACATGGAGATGGCCGAGACCAGCCGCGTCTTCAAGGCCATCGGAAAGGCCACCAAGTACGTCTTCAACAACTTTTTGCGTACATATTTCCTATATGCGCTCCTGCTTGTTGCGCCATTAATCACCCTGATACTCTACAAGTTGACATTCGACAAGATTGGCATGAACACCATGTTCGGCATCATTGCGATGTTCTTTGTTCAGCAGCTCTTTATCCTGCTTAGGGTATGGTATCGCGTGTGGTCGCTCTCAAGCCAGTTCGAGCTCTACGCCGACGATTACGTTCAGGTTATCAGCTACGAACTCGATACCACCAAGGTAGAGAAGGAGCTTTCTGATGCCGACACCATCGATCAATCCATCGAGAAGAAGGCGGTTGTAATCAATTCTGACGGCGACACCTTCGTAAAAGTGGTTGACGACGACGGCGATCCTATTGAGGATACCACCACAACCACCACTACCGTCATCTCTACCACCACAACAACTACCACAACCGATTCTGACCAGGAATCTTATTCTGATAATCAGTCGGTTGTAGTTTCGGTTGCCGATACAGAGGTAGTTTCAGAGTCTGAGGCTGAGACTGAGGTTGTTTCTGAG
>JAKSLV010000065.1 GCA_024401025.1 Bacteroidales bacterium | reverse complement strand
GTATCGGTATCGGCTCTGGCTACATGTTTGAGACTACATTCCAGCGCGAGGCTACATCTGACCTCACCGGCGAGCGTGGCTCACTCATGGGTGCTATCCAGGGTCTTCTCCTCGCTCAGTACGAGGTACTCCGCGAGAACGGTCACTCTCCATCTGAGGCTTTCAACGAGACTGTAGAGGAGCTCACACAGTCGCTTATGCCACTCTTCGCCAAGAACGGTATGGACTGGATGTACGCCAACTGCTCTACAACAGCTCAGCGCGGTGCCCTCGACTGGTTCCCACGCTTCCACGACGCTGTTAAGCCTGTTCTCCAGTGGCTCTACTACTCAGTTAAGACTGGTAACGAGGCTCAGATCTCTATCGACAGCAACTCTAAGCCTGACTACCGCGACGGTCTCGAGAAGGAGCTCAAGGCTCTCCGCGAGAGCGAGATGTGGCAGACAGCTGTTACTGTTCGTCAGCTCCGTCCAGAGAACAACTAATCCTCATTTACTGAGAGGATATAGTTTCTCGATATAATCAATAAACGCACTTTCCCATGTTTGAATGGGGAAGTGCGTTTTTTTCGTGCTTATAAATAATTCTTCGGTCTTAGTATTTTGTTGATAAAATTTTATTCAATTATTAAAAACTTTGATTATATTTGCTGTTTAAATACTAAAATGGTTAATCTGAGTATGAAAATATTTACTAAAATACTATTAACTTTTACAATTACGTCCGTATTGGCCTTCGATGCGGTGGCTCAGGCCGATACGTCCAACACTCTTGTTGTGGTGGCGGGTCAGGATGCCGCCCTCAGCTACAACCAAGGTCTCACAGATTTTGGCGAGGGCAATTTCACACAGGCTTTGGTTGATTTCTCCAATGCCGTGGATATGGACCCAAAATTTGCCAAGGCAAGATACAATCTTGGCGTAATGGAGCTCCATGAGTTTATCAGTCAGGCCGCCCTCGAGGAGTTTGATGCCGCCATAGCCATCAATCCCAACAAGGCCGTCTATCATCTTGGACGCTCGATAGCCCTCTGCCGCCTGGAGCTCTACGACGAGGCCCTGGCCTCGATACGCAAGGCCGAGAAGCTTGGCTACAGCCAGACACTTCTAAGATATTATTACGGATACATATATTTCAGGATGGGCAAGTTCGGCGATGCCGTGTCGCAATACGACAAGGCCATAAAGGCCAACTCCAATTTTGCCCACGCCTATTGCGACCGCGCCACCGCCCACATGCGCATGAAAAACTACAAGGCCGCCCTCGACGACTACAACACAGCCCTCCAGATAATGCCCAACGCATATTTCGTGTATATTCTTAGGGCTGATGTGCGCGCCGCCCAGGGCAACTACAACGCCGCCATTCAGGATATCAACTATGCCGTATCTATGGCCGACGATGACGACGACTTTATCTTCATGAACGCCAGGGGTGTGATGTACGGACGCGCCGGCAAATACAAGAAAGCCATGGACGATTTCAACGCCTGCCTTGAAAAGCAGCCTCAGAACCCCGACACCTATATTAATATAGGCAACATGCTGATGGGCCAGAAGAAATACGCCGAGGCCGAGCAGCAGTATTCCAAGGCCATAAAAATCGACGGATACAACATTTCGGCCTTCTACAACAGGGCCAATGCCAGGGAGTTTCAGATGAAACTTACCGGCGCCAAGCAGGACCGCAAGATGGCCAACTACCTGAACGACGCCCAGAAAAAATATGTAATAAAATAGAACCCCCACCCGATACTATGAGCAAGAAGATATTGATATTGCTGCTGATTTTGATGGCGCCGCTCTTGGCCCTGCCTCAGGAGAGCCCCAAGGTTCCCAAGAAGGAATTCGCCTCCAGCTCCGAAGCCTGGAAGATGGTGAAGAAAGGCAACAAATACTACAAGAAAAACCGTGTAGGAGGCTACCGCATGGCCGCCAAGTATTACGGCAAGGCCTTGGACGCCAACGAGATGTGCGCGCCTTTGCTATACCGCGCAGGCATCAGCGAGCTTATGTCGGGCAGCCACAAGCTGGCCAAGGGGCATCTTTCTGATGCTGCCGACCTATCGCCCAGCGTTGCATCCGACGCCCTCTACTGGATAGCGGTTAGCAAGCAGAATCTGTCTATGTTCAAGGACGCAAAGAGCGATTTCGACGACTGCATGGACGAGCTGCCCGAGAAGGCCAGAAAAAAATACAGCGCCGATATCAGCCTGCGCATCAATCAGTGCGAGAATGGATTGCGCCTGATGAAACAGCAGGATATGAGCGTGGTTCAGCCTCTGCCCGGAGCGGTAAACTCCAATATGCCCGAATTTGCGCCGGTGTTCTGCAATCTGGATTCGGCCCTGTATTTTTCGGGAAAGCGCAAGGAGGGAAACGTGTGCAAGAAACCCGGCAAGGACCTGGATCCCAGGGCTGATGTATACGCCGCATACACCGACAACGGCGAATACACCGATGTGCGTAATGCCGGCAACACCATCAACACCAAGAAAAACGAGTATCCGGCATACATGAACATCACTGGAGCAAAACTCTGCTACGGCAGCCACAAGAATATTTATGTAACCTACAAGAAATCTGTGAATTCCAGATGGAAGAAGGGCGAGAAGTATCTCAAAAACTGCGTGTCGGTGTCGTGGAATTCAGATTCGTCGATGGTGATATACACATCTGCCAAGGGTCCAGACCATCAGGGCGGATACGACATCTATTTCATGAAACGCCAGGGCAACAAGTTTTCCGATCCTCAGAATCTTGGCGCTGATGTAAACTCGCAATACAACGATATGTGGGCCACTTTCGGCGCCGAGGACACCGTGATTTACTTTGCCACCAACAGCCACCTGAGCGTGGGCGGCTACGATATCATGAAAACCCGTTTCCACAACGGCAAGTGGCAGACGCCTCAGAATCTGGGACTTGGAATTAATTCCGGCGCCGACGACAATTATTTCCAGCTGTCGGCCGGCGATACCAGGATGGGATATTTTGCGTCTACACGCGATGGCGGCAAGGGCGATTACGACATCTACCGCGTGCTGCTGTTCAGAGAGGCGCTGTATCAGTATCCGCCAAGCCCGTTCAGGTATCTGGCCGCCGACTACGCCAAGGAGCCTGTGCTGCCGCTGGAGGAGCCCGAGCCCATCAAGACTATGAGGCTTACCGTGGTGAGGGGCCGCATTACTGATTTCGACCATACCAGAAACCTGTATTCGCAGATTTCCATCACCGACAATTCCACAAACGCCACATTGCAGACCATCATGACCAATCCTGAAACTGGCGAGTATGTGATAACGCTGCCATCGGGAAAGAACTACGCCATGACAGTAAGCTCCGACGGATACCTCTTCCATTCCGAGAACTTCAACATTCCGCCGGCCACCAATTATCAGGAAATCCGCAAGGACATCGGCATGCTTCCGATGGATCCCGGCAGCAAGGTGGTGCTCAACAATGTGTTCTTCGATTCCAACAGCAGCAACCTGAGGCCCGAGTCGTATGGCGAGCTCGACAGGCTGGCCGAGATTTTCAAGCTCTACCCCGGCCTGGTGATAGAGGTGTCGGGCCATACCGACAATCAGGGCAACAGGCTCTACAACATTACTCTGTCGCAGAAGAGGGCTGAGGCTGTGCGCCAGTATCTTATCGATGTGGGGGTACAGCCCGTGCAGGTGATGGCCAAGGGATATGGTCCCGACCGTCCGCGCGATACCAACTCCACAGCCGAGGGCCGACAGAACAACCGCCGCGTAGAGGCTCAAATTCTAAGCAATTGATATTTTTTTGTCGATTGTTTAATTTTTGGAACGATTTTGGCTGATAGCATTTTTAGTAAACGATAATTAACAAATCTATTATAAAAGAAAACTTTTAATTTGATATGAAAAACAAGTACATTTTTCCATGTCTTATGGTATTGGCACTTGCTTCCAGCTGCATAAAAGTGGAGGGCGACGAGCCGTATACCATAACCCGAAAGGTGAATACCGTGGTGGAGAAGGCCCGCAACGAGGCGCCTTTCACCATTCAGACCAGCACTGGTGCCTATATGTATGGCGATGCCGTGGCTGATTCTCTTGTAGAAAAGGGCTTTACTCATAGTCTTGACAACGAGAACAGGCTGATACTCGATTGCTACGTTACATTGTCGTCGAAGTTTATGAATCTCAATCTTGACCGCAACGCCGTCAAGAAGGCCGGATATGTATACTCGCGCGAGGACAAATATCCTGTTGTGTCGCCTCTGGATGGCAATTTCTTCTGGGTGACAGCAAAGAACGGTAAGCCTGTTGATATGGATTCCACTCAGTCGGATTTCGAGTTTGAGGCCACCGGCCACAAGCTTGATTTTGATGTGACATATTTCATGCGCTCTTTCGTTATCAGCACCAAGGGCGATACTTTGTATAATCCACGTTCTCTGGAGGTTAAGACAGTGTTGCCTCATGATGTGTGGTATATGCGCAACAATGCCGACCTTACCAAGCGTACCGAGACTTTTGTATGTCAGGCCGGCGACAAGACATACATGTATGGCGGTAGAACAGGTAACACCATGTTCTGCGACCTCTACGAGTATGACAACGCAAAAGACACATGGCGTCAGCTTAGGGATGCCGAGGGCGAGACCAAGGCTAAGAGATGCAACGGTGCTTCGTTCGCTTTCAAGAAAAACAACGGCGATTATCTGATATACATCATCGGAGGCCGTCTGCCAAACGACAAGCTTACATCCACCGTTATGTTCTACGATGTTAAGACTAACACCTGGAACCAGAAAAACTGTCATCCTAATGCAGGCCAGCAGCTGCCTCAGTACGATCAGAACTGGAAACCTATCTACGAAACAGACAAGGATGGCAAATATACCACCGATCCTCCTACTCAGTTGATGGCAGATGGATCGCGCGATCATGTGTACAACCTTCCTCTTGGCGAAGACACTCGTGTGGAAACCGATAATATTGGTGTAGAAGGTCTTGTGTCATTTGTTTTGAAGGATTTGAATCTCGGTTACGAACGTTATTTCGTGGCATTTGGTAAAAACTCAAGAGGTCAGATTCTGGAGACTGTATACGAGTACATACCCCACAACGACCGTCTTGGCTCCAATGGACTTGCCTGGGAGAGCCGTACATTGGGCGACAACAGAACAATTTTTGGTCTGTATCAGCCTGTATGTGTTGCATGCGGCGACCGTGTGATAATAGGTACTGGCGAGAGCTCTAAGCTTAAGGACCACAACGTAAGCTCTAAGTTCTATTTTGTGGAGCTTGATGCCAACGAGAGCGACCGTCTCTCACTCATAGAGCTCAAGAGTCAGCCTCCTTCTGAATTTAAGGCCAGAGCAAACGCTGCAGGTTTCTATCTCAGCTACGAGGCCGAGCACGAGGCCCATGAGTGTTTCTATGTGGGTACCGGACGTACTGTAAGGGATGAAGACTTCACCGGATTTGAGCTTCTCAACGATTTCTGGTGTTACGACTTCTCAACTACCGAGTGGACCAGAAAGGCCAATACATCAAATGTTTGCCGTCAGGGTTCCAAGGGTTTCACAGTGCTTCGCAACGACGACGATTACGAGAAGCAGGGCGGCAGCAAGCTTAGAGGCTTTATCTCGTTTGGCGAGGGCTTTACCGACAAGGATGGCGACGGCATTCCTGACGAGAAGGCTACCACTCAGCTCGACAACTGGGAGTATCTTCCTTAATCTTGTGGAAACTTTAATTTTTATTGATCGTTATGAAAAGAATATCATTCATTATAATAATGGCGTTGCTGGGCATGGGCTCGGCAATGGCTCAGGAATTTGGATATGATGGTCTCAGCAAGTCGGAATACAGATACTGGAATTTCGTGGTGGGACTCAATCATGGTTTTGGATCGGCCTTTGGAGGCGGCTCCAACGAGTATATGCTTCATAAGACCGGCGACGGCATTCTGTCGTCAGATGTATCGTCGTACGAGACCACTTATCACCCCAGCGGTGATATGTTCAAGGAGGTGAAGGGCTTTACCTACACTCCCGGCTATCACATAGGTTTTGTATACAACTACGACCTCCTCAACAACCGTACTGGTGTTGTGGCCGGTGTGGAATTCTCCAACTACGGTTTCACCAACAGATACGAGTCCACCATCAGCAACGAGAACGTTAAGGAGACTTTCAGGTCGATGGGCTTTACAATTCCTATCCTCTTCAAGTTCAGCAGCGAGGATATCTACAGCGACATGCAGTATTTCTGCGTAGGTATCAAGGCCAACATGAACCTTGCAGTGGCACGTGGTCAGAAGGCCTCATGGACCGACCAAAAGTATGGCGAGAAACTCAGCAACGGCAAGAGCGCCCTCTCATGCGCCGCCACACTGGGATTCAATACAGGAATGTTCAGCTGTAATGTCAACTATATGTTTATGGAGTTTGTAGATTCCAAGTATGCCAACGAGGAAGGCAGAACTCCATTCAAGGGCATCAAGGGCCACATCTATCTCTGCACCAGCCTCAACGTTCCTATGACACGTTGGCTTAGCATCCACAACTGGACCGCCGAGAAGATTCGCCGCAAGCTGCACGGCAGTTCTATGTAAAAGTTTTCATGATAATAGATTTTTTGTCCGGACGTTACGGCTCCAGCGTGTTTTTTGCGCCGGGCCGGATGTCCGGTTTTTTTTGTTTTTTCTGATTTTTGTTTGTAAATTTGCTCCAAAATTTTCAGTCTGAAAACAGTATATATAAAATGGAAACTCACAAGAGAGAAGAATCTAGAAGCAAGTGGGACCGCGTATGGGTGGGCCTGCTGGTGGCATTGGTAGTGCCGTTTATAGTAATGGTTTTGTATTGGTATGCGTTGCTGTCGTCGCAGATGAGCTTCGGCTCCATGTTTACTGATATCGGCGCCCAGGGCATAATGAAGGTGATATCGCTGTGCGCCAGCCCCGATTTGCTGGTGTTCTGGTGGTTCAACAAGAAAAACTGGACATCTGCCTCCAAGGGCATGGTGCTGGCCATTATTATAATGCTGATATATACCGTAATAGTAAAACTCTAATGTCATGACCGCAAGGCTGTTGTTGCTATTGTGCGCGCTGTTGGGCCCGATAATCAGCCTTACGGCTCAGGTAAAGGAGGTGGTGTTGTGCGATAATTTTGCCGACAATTCCACCGGATGGACAGAGGGAACGGTGATGTACGACTACATCGCCCGCATCAGTTCGGGCACGTATTTCCTCGAGCATCACAAGAATCAGGGATCTCGCATATTCGATGTGCCGGTAAAGATGGACCTGTCGCAGAATTTCTTCATCGAGACCATTGGCAAGATTACTGATGTTGGCAAGCAGCCCGGAGCGGCTCTCGGCATAGTATGGGGCAAGGGCAGGGCCGGGTACCTTACTTTCGCAGTATCAGAAGACGGCAAATTCTATGTGAGGCGTATTTACGGGAAAAAGGGCGAGTATCTGCTGGGTCCCACCAAAACCAAGTTTCTGCACGCCAACCGCGAGAACAAGATAAGGGTTCAGTTCCGCATAAACGAGCTGATGTTTTTCATAAACGACAAGTACGTTGGCCACCTGCCTCAGCAGACTGTGTATGGCAACAAAGCCGGCATAATTCTGTATGGGCGTCAGCGCACCGAGATATACAACTTTGGAGCATACGGAACCAAAAACTACGACGTGATACCCGGCTACAGCGCATCCGTGAGGGTGTCGTATTACGAGATAGAGGACGGATTCGACAGCAAGGGCGGACATCTCGGCAATGGCGATTGCAAGGTGCAGCCCGGCGAGATAGTGCAGCTGGCGGTCACTTTCAAGAATCTCGGCAAGGGCCCGTGCAAGAATCTTTTTGCCAAGTTCTACGCCATCAGCGATTACGTGTCGGTGGTGGATCAGGATGTGGTGCAGACTTTCTACGATTTGCAGCGGTCTCAGAGTCAGACTCTTAACCTTAAGTTCAAGGTAAGCAACAATTGCAGCCTGGAGCGCATCAGCTTCAAGGTGGACATCACTGACGAGTTGGGGCGTCTGGCCGAGTCGGTGCCGCTGTCGGTGCCGCTATACACCAGGATTGCCCCCATCAACAAGGACAACGACGGCCAGATATCTTTCACATTCAACGTTCGCGAGCAAAACTACGACGACATCAACAACTTTTTCCCCATCACGCTTCAGAACTCGCGCAATGTGGCTGCGGTGATGATAGGAGTGGAGGGCTATGCAAACCTCCCCAAGGCTATCTACGCCACCAACGACGCCAAAATCATGCGCCAGTATCTTATAAAGGTGATGAATGTGCCTCAGGGCAATGTGGTGTCGGCGGCCAACCAGAACGCCACTTTGCAGCGCATCAAGAATATCCTGAGGCCGGGCGGCGAGCTTGCCACCAGGGCCAAAACCAATGTGATATTCTATTTCTCGGGCTTCGGCATTTGCGATCCCGTAAGCAAGGAGCCTTACATAATGCTCTATGATTCAAAGGATTCTGATGTGGCCGGCACGTGTTTCAGCGTCAAGGAGATAGTATCGTCGCTTCAGTCTATCGTATCTGGCAATGTGATATGCATTTTCGAGACCTCGTTTGCGGGCCTTTCCAGAAACGGAAAATCGCTGGGCAGCGGCTCCGACAATCAGGACTGGGCCTATTGCAGGTATCCTTCCGTAACCGACAACCGCACTTGCGTATTGTACGCCACCAGCGGCAAGGCTTACAATCCCGTGGTGGAGCGCACATCGCACGGAATGTTTACTCACTATCTGCTTACGGCCATGCATGAATACGGCAAAAACCGCAACACTCTGGATGTGAAGACCCTGTTCGATTTCATCAACCAGAGCATCGATCACGATCATTCCGCCCAGGGGCTGGGGGTGATACCCAGAATGGACTGCAAGAACAGGGACGGCATAATTCTGCTTAAATAAATTGATTCTGTAACTAAAACAACTGTATTTAATACTACAAAACAATGAGGAAATTCCTGATACTTACTATTTTGATATCGCTGGCCTCGGTTTCCGCAATGGCTCAGCGTGTGGGACTTGTACTTAGCGGAGGCGGAGCCAAGGGCCTGGCGCACATAGGCGTGATTAGGGCCCTGGAGGAAAACAACATCCCCGTGGATTATGTGGCTGGCACATCGATGGGCTCCATCGTGGGCGCGCTGTATTCTATGGGCTACACTCCCGACGAGATGGAGCAGCTGTTCCACTCCAAGGATTTTTTCAACTGGCTGGAGGGCAAAACCGACGAGAGGCTCAAGTATTTCTTCAAGGAGCCAGATCCCAATGCGTCGTGGTTGTCGCTCAAGATAAATTTCCACAGCGATTCCACTGATGTCCAGACCTATCTGCCCACCAATTTTATATCGTCGTATCAGATGGATTTTGCCTTCGAGGAGCTTATGGGCCCTGCCGCGGCTGCCGCTGGATACAATTTCGATTCGCTCATGGTGCCTTTCAGGTGTGTGGCCTCTGATGTCTACAAGAAAAAATCCATCAAGTTCCGCAGCGACCACCTTTCCACCGCCGTAAGGTCCAGCATGTCGATTCCGTTCTATTTCCGTCCCGTGGTATATCGTGACGGTCTGCTCTTTGATGGCGGAATATACAACAACTGCCCCATCGACGTGATGACCAGCGATTTCGATCCCGATTACATAATAGGAGTGAAGGTATCAGCCAACAACGACAACCCTTCCGAGGACGATCTCATGACTATGGTCTACAATATGATAGAGGACCCCAGCAACTACAGGATAGACGCGTCGAAGGGTATACTTCTGGAGCCAGACGTGCTCAGCCACAGCACTTTCGATTTCACCAAGTGCGATGAGCTGATACAGCTGGGCTACACCGAGACCATGGCGAAGATCGACAGCATAAAGGCCGCAGTATCGCGCCGCGTGCCCGACAGCGTACTGGCCATGAAACGCAGCAGCTTCAGGGCAAAGATAAAGCCGATGGTTTTCAATTCGGTAAATCTGGTGGAATATGGCGATATGAAGAACCGCACCATGCAGCATCATAACAATTTGCTCATCAGCCAGCATGAGAAATACATATTGTCGCATTTCAAATCGCTGAGCCATGAGCCGATGGACCTCGACCAGATGCGCAAGGAATTCTACAAGCTGGTGGCCGATCCCACGCTCGACCGCATATACCCCACATCGATATACAATCCATTCACCGAGGGCTATGCCCTGAATCTGAGCCTATCGCGCAGCAAGAATGTGGACGTGAAGATTGGCGGCAACATCTCTACATCAGCCACTTGCGAGGCTTTTGTGGAGCTGCTGCGCAGGTGGTACGGATACGTGCCTTTCGAATTTCTGGTAAACGGATATTTTGGAAGGTTCTATACGGCGGGCAAGGCATACTTCAAGGCGTATTTTCCCGTGCCTACTCATTTCGGTTTCGAATCGGCCATACAGCTAAACAGATACGACTACGTGGAGGCCGATCCCGACATATTCTTTGTGGATACCAGGAGCCCGGTATCAGTGAAAAACGATCTGGAGGGATATGCAAACATATTCCTGCCAGTGCAGATGGCGTCGAAGGTTTCGTTTGGAGTTTCCATAGGAAGGTTTTCCGAGAGCTATTTTCTATCGCCGCAGTTTGTATCGTCCAACAGGAAAGACAAGACAACGCTTGTGTACAGCGGTTTCCATACCACATTCCAGTCATGCATGCTCGACCATTTCTCTTATCCGAGCAATGGATACAACTTTGTGGCTAAACTTAAATACACCGCCGCCGACGAGAATTTCCGCCCCGGCGACATGCCCGACGAGGACAAGTTTAAGGGAGGCGACAAGGACATGCACTTCTGGGACATGTATCTCATATACGAGAACTACAGGCTGAGGAGGGGCAAGTGGACATTCCCGTATTCGGCAGAGCTTAGCCTCAGCCACCACAACGATCTTTCTAACCCTATGGCAAACCTGCTGATAACCAATGCCTACCGTCCCACAGAGTACACCAAGACCATGCTCTTTGAGGACTACCGTGCCGACAAGTATGCAGCAGCCAGCCTGGGCCTCATGTACAGATTCAGCGAGAGTTTCACATGGCGCATCAGCGGCTACTACTTCCAGCCATACAAGAAGAACTTCCTGATATCCAGCGCCGACGAGTATCTGCTGGAGACCCGCTCAAATTTTGCCGGATACAAGTATTTCTTCAATACGGCCCTGGCATATCAGACCATGGTGGGCCCCGTGGCCATCAACCTCAGGTACGAGCCTCACGGCAAGAGCCATTACTACTTCATGTTCAATATCGGCATCATGATATACAACAAGAGCTGGTGGGACCGCAACTAGGAAACTTTCTTCTTTTCCCTGAAATGCCTGCCCGCCAGCCCTGTGTTGGTTAGTCTCTCTTTATCAGCTCGTTGTCGGTGTTCTTTATCTTTATCACGAGAACACCGTTGGCGCCCTGTACGCCGTATACTGCGGCCTGTCCGCCCTTTATCACCATTATGTCCTCGATGTTGGAGGTAGGTATGTCCTGAATGGTGGATACCACGGTGTTGCCCACCACCAGCAGCATGTAGCCCATGTTGCCGGGCAGTTTGTAGCAGTCG
The DNA here is from genome assembly GCA_024401025.1 of Bacteroidales bacterium. Classification (GTDB taxonomy): domain Bacteria; phylum Bacteroidota; class Bacteroidia; order Bacteroidales; family UBA3824; genus UBA3824. Next base: position 2,874 of record JAKSLV010000065.1, on the reverse strand, counting down.
GAACCCTCTATCTGAACTCCGGGCAGCTCCAGTGATATGGCCTGGTCGATGTCGTTGTATTTCGAGAAGTCCTTCTGGAACGTAAGCGCGCCGAAAGCGTCTGGCTCGTACTCAGGCGCCAGATAACCCTTGTCCATTATCTCTGTAAGGTAAGTGGCCTTTCGCGGGAAAGTCATCTCTATGCGTATGGTGTCTACCTTGCCAAGCCTTACCTTGTAGTTCACATTCTTGAATGGCGAGCATTCCACCTTCAGCACATCCTTGTCCACCGTCTGCAGTCTGAAAACGCCGTCGGCGTTGCTCTTGGCCGTGTTGCCTGTTACTGTGGAGGTTACGGTCATGTTCTGAACCGGAAAACTCTTCAGCAGGGTGAGCCTTCCCACCACCTCCTGTGTGTTCTGCGCCATGGAAGCCATAGGCAGCATAGCGGCTATGGCAGCCGCTGCAATAATTCTTTTCATGCTGTTTTTCTTATGTTGGTTATTGTTTCTGTCTTTTTTTTCTTTTCGGTCTGATGCTTCTGTTTCCTCTACTGCTCATCCAGTTCGGGCAGGGTGCGTCGTTTCTCGCTCTTTGACAGCGGACGTGTGAAAATCATTGCGGTGCCCACGCCCAGTGCCGCGCCTCCGGCCACATCCCACCAGTCGTGACGGTCGGCATGCACTCTGCCCCAGGCCACGAAACTGGCCACCAGATACGCCGGCACGCCCACCTTCCAGCCATAACGCCGCATCAGGAAAGTGGCTCCGTTGAATGCTATGGCCGTGTGTGTGCTGGGGAACGCGTGGTGACCGCTGCCGTCGGGGCGGTCTTTGGTGATGCATAGCTCCATGGTGTAGTTGGCGGCCAGACACGTAATGCTGCTGTAGCCCAGCTGGAAGAATCCCTTCCTGTCTTTCTTTGCTATCACCATGCCCAGACCTGTGGCCGATGGCGCAAGGCAAAGTACGTCGGTGGCCCTTTCTACGCCCTGGGCCATGGCGTGGCGAGGAGCAATGCCCAGCAGCATCAGGGCTGATGCCAGCAATGCCAATATACTGTTTCTCATATATGTGTTTTTTATATTAAACAAACCTAGCGGCAAAAAGTTTAATTGCAAGGCAAATTTAAAAAATATTGTTAGATTTTTTTATATTATTTCATTTTTAATTAATAACTTCGCACAAAATTGCATTTTTAATAAATATGGAAAAGATATTAGGAGCAGAAGCCGTGGTACAGTCGCTCATCCAGGAGGGACAGGACACCATTTTCGGCTATCCGGGCGGTGCGGTGATTCCGCTTTACGACCGTCTCTATATGAACCAGGACAAGATTCATCATATTCTATCGCGCCATGAGCAGGCAGCAGTGCACGAGGCCCAGGCATACGCGCAGGTAACCGGAAAGGTGGGCGTGTGCGTGGTTACATCAGGCCCCGGCGCCACCAACGCCATCACAGGCATTGCCAACGCCAACATGGACTCGGTGCCATTGGTGGTTATCACAGGTCAGGTGGGCAGCGCTTTCCTTGGTACTGATGCTTTCCAGGAGACTGATGTTTTCGGCCTCTCGATGCCCATCGCCAAGTGGAGCTGTCAGATTACAAGGGCCGAGGACATTGCCGAGAGCATGGCCAAGGCTTTCTATATAGCAGTATCAGGCCGCCCCGGTGTGGTGGTGATAGAGATTACCAAAAACGCCCTCGTTACCGAGACCGAATTCGTATACAAGAAGGCCCCGGTGCTCCGCAGCTACGCTCCATATCCCGAGATCGATCAGGAGGCCATAGCATCAGCCGCCGAGCTCATCAACAATGCCAAGAAACCTATGATACTTGTGGGCCACGGCGTGCTGATAGCCCATGCCGAGAATGTGGTGCGCGAGCTCATAGAGAAGACCGGCATTCCTTTCGGTATGACTCTCATGGGCCTTACATCAGTGCCAAACGACCATCCTCTCTGTGTGGGAATGCTCGGCATGCACGGCAGCTACGCCAGCAACATCCTCACCAACCAGGCCGACCTGATAATAGCCATCGGCATGAGGTTCAGCGACCGTGTTACCGGACGCCTGAACGCATACGGCACCAAGGCCAAGGTGATACACATCGAGATCGACAAATCTGAGATTGACAAGAACGTGAATACCGACGTGGCCATCCACGCCGACCTTAAGACTGCCATATCGTACCTGATACCGATGGTGGAGAAGCGCACTCACAAGGAGTGGCTCTCTGAGTTCGACAAGCTATACAAGCAGGAGTTCGAGCAGGTGATAAAGAAGGACACACGCTCCAACGCGCCTATCATACAGCCCGGCGAGCCTGTCGACATCATCAGCCGCAAGACTCAGGGACAGGCCATAGTATGTACCGATGTGGGACAGAATCAGATGGTGGCCGCCAGATACTACAGTTTCAAGAATCCAAACTCGCTGCTTACTTCGGGCGGATTGGGCACCATGGGCTTCGGACTTCCTGCCGCAGTGGGCGCAGCCGTAGCTCAGAGCAAGGTTCCCGTAATATTATTTACCGGCGACGGCGGTTTCCAGATGAACGAGCAGGAGATGGGCACCATCATCCAGGAGAAACTCCCCGTAAAGATGGTGATCCTGAACAACTCGGTGCTTGGAATGGTTCGCCAGTGGCAGAATATGTTCAACGGCAAGCGTTATTCCCAGACCGACCTCGTAAATCCTGATTTCGTGACACTTGCAAGCGCCTACGGAATCAAGGGCCGCAAGGTGGAGGCTCGTGAGGACCTGGAGCCAGCCATCAGCGAGATGCTCTCATACGATGGACCATACCTCCTCGATATCATCGTGGACAAGGATATGAAGGTGATGCCTTTCATAGCCCCGGGCTCTGCCGTCGACGAGATGAAACTTGTATAA
>JAKSLV010000064.1 GCA_024401025.1 Bacteroidales bacterium | reverse complement strand
CCGTCGCTGCCGGTCTCCTCCTTGTCGGTGAGGATGGCCACGGCGGTCTTCTTGGGATTCTTGATGTCGAGGATGGCCATCAGCTCGGGATAGGCGCAAACTTTGTCGTCGTGACCGTAGGCGCCAATCATAGAGCGGTCGAAACCTATCTCCTTGGGCTTGTAGGCTGGCACGGCCTCCAGCTCGGCGGATAGGAGGTCCTTCTCCACGATGCCGTATTTCTTGTTGAGAATCTCAAGGATGTTGGCCTTTACGCGGCTCTTGATGTCGTCGCCCTTCATGCAGTAAGAGCCCACGATGATGTTGAGCTCCTCACCCTTTATGAGCTCGGGGGCTGTGCGCTTCATCTGCTCCTGTGCAAGATGTGGCAGGAGGTCTGATACTACGAAAACTGGGTCGCCCTCGTCCTCGCCTATGTTCACTATCACCTTGCTGCCGTCCTGCTTGAAGATTACTCCGTGGAGGCTCAATGGAACCGTAGTCCACTGATACTTCTTGATGCCGCCGTAGTAGTGGGTCTTGAAGAGGGCAATCTCGTCGCTCTCGTAGAGGGGATTCTCCTTGAGGTCCAGACGTGGCGAATCGATGTGGGCTGCGGTAAGGTTTACACCGTTCCTGATGTCGTCGGTGCCTATCACGGCCAGGATCACGGCCTTGCCGCGGTTGTCGTAATAGATCTTGTCGCCGGGCTTTACGGGGTCGCCGAGGTTGAACTTGCGGAATCCGGCAGCCTCAGCCTTCTGAATGGCATATACGTTTATCTCCCTCTCGGTCTTGCACTTGGCCATGAAATCCATGTAGCCCTTGCAGAACTCGTCGGCCTTCTGGATCTCCTCGTCGCTCATGAGGAGGGATGCGTTCTTGCGCTCCATCTCCAGCGTGGGTTTCTTTTCTTTCTTATTTTTGCTTTCTGACATTTTGTGTATGGTTTTTTGATGTTTGTTGTCACAAAAATAATGAATATTTTTCGAAAAGGACAAAGGAAAGTGATTTTTTTAATTAGGATTTACTAACTTTGCAGCCGAAATCAACCTTTAAAATCACCAATTTTTCGAAAAAACATGAGAAAAAAAGCTTTTATTTCTATTCTATTTATGTGTCTGATGCTTGCAACCAAGGCTCAGACACCCATCTTCGAAGACAATGATTATCAGAAAGCCCTGTGGATGACCACCAGGTTTTATGGCGCTCAGCGCATGGGCAACGGCGTAAACTGGCTTACCGAGGGCCTTACATGGGATGCCGCCAACGACGGCGGATGGCTGAAGCGCGACCTCGGCCATCAGGACGGATACACCGGAAAATCGTTCACCAAGGATGCCGACGGCAGTTACGACCTGACCGGCGGATGGTTCGACTGCGGCGACCACGTGCTCTTCGGACAGACTTTCTTCTATTCCGCATACATGCTGCTGCTGGGATACAGCGAGTTTACCGACGGATACGGCGATTTATATTCCACCGACTATCACGGATACATCAATTCAGGCAGGTTCTGCTGGGAAGACAAGAAGGGCGTTCCCAACGGCATCCCTGATATCCTGGACGAGTGCAAGTACGCCACCGACTGGATCATGAAGGCCGTGCGCGACAACAAGACTTTCTATTACCAGAAGGGCAAGGGCGACTACGACCACCTGAACTGGGCAACATCAGTGATGATGACTTCCTTCAACGTGGACAAGGGAGGCGAGTACAACGGCACCCGCGATTTTGCCAAAGCATCAGAATACACCACTTCCATGGCCGCGCTGGCAGGTGCCGCACTGGCCGTGATGGGCCGCGTGTATGCCGATTATGACGCCACATACGCCCGAAACTGCATCGACAAGGCCGAGGTGGCATACGATTACGTGATGAACACCAAGATGGGAAACTCGATGGACATGGAGGGCGGCAAGTACTATCCGGCCAAGCCTCAGTACCTGAACGACATAACTACGCTCTGCGCCGAGCTTTACCGCGCCACGGGCAACAGCAAGTACCTCGACAAGTGCAACGAGTACACCGGCAAGTGGATAAACAACGAGTGGAACCACAATTTCGTGCTCAACTACAACAACACACAGGACATATCCCTGTATGCCTACTGCGCCATGGGCGACGGCAACAAATACTCCGAGGTGTGCAAGAGCAAGATGAAGAGCCTTGTGGACAACTATCCCCAACAGAACGGAATGCTCCACATAACCAACGGATGGGGCGAGCTCAGGTACAACACCAACGCAGCTTTCGCAATGGCGCTCTACAGCAAGCTGAGCGGCATCAGGACAATAAACTCCACAGTGCTGAAAACCGTGGAGTACGTGATGGGAAACAACTCGCAGAAGTTCTCGTACATAGTGGGCTTTGATGTAGAGGGCGGCATCAGCTACCCACACAACCCCCACCACAGGAATTTCTTCCGCAGCGACTGCGGCAACGAGGAGCAGGCCGGACAGAGCATCGGCGATCTGGCCAGCTACAGATACCGCCAGCTGGGATACATGGTGGGCGGATCGATAAACGACGGCTACTACGTGCAGACCGTCCACTGGGACAACTACAAGTTCAGCGAGGGCGGCATCGACTACAACGCCGGCCTTGTGGGGGCTCTGGGATACCTGAACTCGCTGATAGCGCCCGTACAGCAGAAGGAGGTGATGAAGATAGAGATGTACCGCAAGCCGGCCAACACCAACTACACCATAGGCGACAAGCTGCTGCTGAACGGCGCCCAGATAAAGGTGACATACACCGACAACTCGGTGGAATACAAGGACGTTACGGAGGTGATGGTATCGGGTTTCAGTTCCGAGAAGGTGGCTGAAGCTTTGCCCGTAACTGTAACATACGGCCAGAAAGCCACGTCGTTTACAGTAAACATCGTAAGGCAGCCCACTGGAATAGAAGTATCAGCACTCCCAAAAACCGAATACATACGCGGCGAGGGCCTTAGCGTGAAGGGCGGCATGATACACTACATCTACAACGACGGATCGTACGACGAGGTGGAGATAACATCCAACATGATAACGGGTTTCAGCTCGGTGATTGTGGGCGTAAAAACCCTGACCATCACCTACAAGACCATGAAAACCACCTACGATGTCACCATAGCCCCGCCACCCGTAACCCAGATTACACTTAGCCCATCGCCGGCCAAGAAAACGTATCAGGTGGGCGAAACCCTCGACATCACCGGCGGCAAGATAAAGGTGTACTATCAGGGCGGCGAATACGACCTCATAGACATCACCGAGGACATGGTGAGCGGTTTCAGCAGCCAGGCCGGAGGCAAATACACCATAAGCGTAAAGTATGCCGGCAAGGAGACCCAATACGACGTTCAGGTGGAGAAACACGCCACCAGCCTAAGCATCAGCGAACTGCCCAAAACCCTGTACTCCCTGGGCGAGAGCCTTAGCGTGGAGGGCGGCAAGCTTACCTACTCCTACAACGACGGCACCGCCGACATAGTGGACATGGAGATCGACATGGTGACCGGGTTCAACAACAACAATACCGGTATCAAGGAGCTTACCGTAAACTATCAGGGCATGTCAACCATATACGAGATCACGTTCATAAAGGCGGAGGTGGCTTCCATAGAGATAGAGGAGATGCCCCACAAAACCATCTACAATGTGGGCGAGGCTCTGGAGATAGCCGGCGCAAAGATAAAGGTGAACTACCAGGGTGCTGAGGCTGACGTTTTGGACGTAACCCCCGACATGATATCGGGCTACAATGCCAACAAGACCGGCGACCAGAACGTAACCATAGAATACATGGGCCAGAAAACCACATTCCAGGTAAGGCTGATATCTAAGCCCACCAATCCCCAGAATCCTACCACCAAGCCCGAGAACCCCAACACTCCCGTGGAGATTGTCCCTGCCGCCAACGTACTGATATACAGCCACGGCAACACCATCTTCGTGAAGGATTACACCGGCCTTGTGGAGGTGTTCAGCATGAGCGGCGCCAAGGTGTACAGCGGCACTAACGTAAACGAGATAAGCCTAAGCCACAGCGGCATTTATATCGTGAAGGCCGGAATGGCGGTGAGGAAGGTAGCCCTCCACTTATAAGTTTACGTTAACACGGTTTTCTGCGAAATTAAATATTTCTTAATCATTGCTATAAAATCGGTATAACTATGTTATATACCTTTGCGGTCGAAATTTTTAAAAAACCAGTAAAAAAATCGTGGAAAACGTATTTAAACCAGAATTCAAGCCTGAGTTCTTCTCGGTCCTCAAGCAGGGCTACACCAAGAAAATGTTTCAGGCCGACCTTTTGTCAGGTATCATCGTAGGTATCGTGGCATTGCCTCTGGCCATAGCCTTTGCCGTGGCATCGGGCGTAAACCCCGCACAGGGACTCATCACCGCCATTGTGGCAGGTTTCATAATCTCGTTCCTCGGCGGCAGCCGCGTGCAGATCGGAGGTCCTACGGGAGCCTTCATCGTTGTAGTTTACGGCATTGTGGAGCAGTATCAGCTCTCGGGCCTCATGATAGCCACCATCATGGCGGGTGTGCTGCTGGTGCTTTTCGGCTTGCTGAAGCTGGGCTCAGTAATCAAGTACATACCCCACCCTCTGGTAGTGGGCTTCACATCAGGTATTGCGCTCACCATCTTCAGCACACAGGTGAAGGACGCCTTTGGCCTGGAGACCGGCAAGCTGCCAGGTGATTTTATCGGCAAGTGGTCGATGATGATCGACGCCTTCGGCACCATCAATCCCTGGGCCGTGGGCATCACAGTGGTTACAATCCTGATATCGGTGTATTTCGTGAAGGTTACACCCAAGATTCCGGGCTCGTTTGTGGCCATCGTGGTGGTAACTCTGGTAACATACATTTTCGACATTCCTGTGGCCACCATCGGCAAAACCGTTAGCGGAGAGACAGCAATGGAGATACCCACCACCATCAGCTTCAGCTTCCCCGAGATAGATTTCTCGCAGGTGAAAGACCTCATAGGCCCGGCCATCACCATAGCAGTGCTGGGTGCCATAGAGTCGCTGCTGTCAGCAGTTGTGGCCGACGGTATGATAGGCGCCAACCACAAGAGCAACACCGAGCTGATAGCCCAGGGTATCGCCAACATCGCCGCCCCAATTTTCGGCGGTATTCCTGCCACCGGCGCCATTGCCCGTACAGCTACCAACGTAAAGAACGGCGGACGCACACCAATAGCCGGCATGATACACGCCGTGGTGTTGCTGCTGATAATGTTTTTTGCAGCCAAGCTGGCCGAGAGCATTCCTCTGGCATGCCTTGCAGGCGTACTCATTGTGGTGAGCTACAACATGAGCGAGTGGAGATCGTTCCTATCAATCACCAAGGGCAGCAAGTACGATACCGTAATCCTGCTCGTTACATTCTTCCTTACAGTTTTGGTAGACCTTACAGCCGCCATCGAGGTGGGCATGGTATTGGCAGCCTTCATCTTCATGAAGCGCATGAGCGACCAGAGCGAGGTTATCGACGTTAAGAAGGAGTCTGATACTGTGGAAAACTACGCATACCTGCCCAAGGGCATCGAGATATACGAGATAAGCGGTCCTTTCTTCTTTGGCGCAGCCAAGAAATACCGCGAGACTCTCCGACAGTTTGGCAACGAGGCCAAGGTGCTCGTAATCCGTATGAGGCACGTGCCTTTCATGGACGCCACCGGAGCCAGAAACTTCGAGGCAATGCTCTCCGACATGGAGGACCTGAACGTAAAGGTGGTGCTCTCTGGAGTAAACGAGAGCGTGTACAGCGAGCTCAACAAGACCGGCATAGTGGAGAAGCTTGGCAACAAGAATGTATGCTCCAACTTCGATCTGGCCCAGCAGCGCGCCAAGGAGGTGCTTCAGGAGGTTAATCCCGGAGCCCTGGCATAAATAACAGCAGCATCAGACCGCTGAATATAAAAAAAAGCACATGCACATCCGAAAAAAGTAGGACGCGCATGTGCTTTTTTCGTTTATTTTTTAATACCTTTGGCACCGAAAGAGCAATTGAATTTAAAAAATTTCGCACAGATATCACAGACAACACAGATTGTCATGGATTATATTGCATACAATAAAGCAATAAATCTGTGAGGATCAGTGTCATCTGTGTAATCTGTGCGATAAAGACCAATTCGTAGAACTTACGTTATATTTAATTCTTACATTTAATAAAAAGTATAAAACTAAAGAATGAAAAAAGCATTAATGACATCTTTGCTGATGCTGGCCGCTAGCGCAGGCATGGCACAGCAGTACACCAGCATCAACACCATTGGCTGGAAATTCCAGAAGGGCGACGACCCCAAGTACAAGCAGTCGCTCTTTGACGACGCCGCATGGCGCAACGTAAACCTGCCCCACGACTGGAGCATAGAGCAGCCCACATCCAAGATAGTGCCCACAGGAGGCCCCGGCGGATACGTGCAGACCGGCAAGGGATGGTACCGCGCCAAGCTCCACATCGGCGAGGAGCTCCACGACCAGAGAAGATTCCTCTACTGCGAGGGCATCTACATGAACAGCGAGATATACGTGAACGGACGCTACGCCGGAGGCCACAACTACGGCTACACATCGTTCTACATCGATATCACCGAGCTTGCGGCTCCCGGCACCGACGCCACCATTGCCATAAAGGTGGATAACAGCAAGCAGATGAACAGCCGCTGGTATTCAGGATCGGGAATCTACAGAAACGTATGGCTCGTTACCTGCCCCAAGGTACACATGGACATCTACGACCCATTTGTATACACCAAGAGCATCGACGGCGAGCTGCCTGTGCTGGGCACTCAGACCCGCATCTACAACGACGACAACGTATCGCACGAGTGCGTGCTCACCATCAACAACGGCAACTCCAAGAAGGTGAACATTCAGCCACACTCCAGCCTGCTGGTGGATATGGACATCAAGGCCGACAGCAAGGACCTGTGGTCGCCAGAGAACCCAAAACTCTCCAACATAAAGTTTGCCCTGAGCGCCGACGGAATCCAGGGCAGCGAGCGCACCGTGAAATACGGAGCCAGAAAGTTTGAATATTCTGCCGACAAGGGCCTTACCCTGAACGGCAAGGAGATAATACTGAACGGAGCATGTGCCCACCACGACAACGGAATTCTGGGTGCAATGGCTTTCGGAGCATCAGACATCAAGAAAGTTCAGCTGCTGAAGGATGGCGGTTTCAACGCCGTGCGCACATCGCACAATCCTCCATCGCCATACTTCCTGAGCGCCTGCGACAGCCTGGGCCTGATAGTGATAGACGAGGCTTTCGACGGATGGTACCGCGCCAAGAATCCTCACGACTATTCAGAATACATCGACACCTACTGGCGCGAGGACCTCGACAAGATGATACTCCGCGACCGCAGCCACCCATCGATATTCTGCTGGAGCATCGGAAACGAGATTCTGGAGCGTAAGTCTGATACTGCCGTTGTAATGGCCAACCTCATGCACGACCAGATTATGAAGAACGACAACACTCGCCCCGTTACCCAGGCCCTGGCCGCTTGGGACCGCGACTGGGAAATCTACGACCCTTTGGCCGCCGAGCATGAGATTATCGGATACAACTACCTTATATTCAAGGCCGAGGACGACCACAAGCGTGTGCCAAACAGAGTGATAATGCAGACCGAATCGTTCCCCAAAGACGCCTACAACAACTTCAAGGCCGTAAAAGACCACTCCTACGTGCTTGGCGACTTTGTATGGACCGGACTTGACTATCTGGGCGAATCGGGCCTGGGACGCTACTTCTACGAGGGCGAAACCGAAGGCGAATCGTGGATGGCCGATATGTACCCATGGCACGGATCGTACTGCGGCGATATCGACGTTACCGGCTGGAGAAAGCCTATCTCCCACTACAGATCGATGCTCTGGAACAAGGACGGCGAGCAGCTATACATGGCTGTGAAGGAGCCAAACGGATTTATCGGCAACGTGAAAACCACAATGTGGTCGGTATACCCAACTTGGGAATCTTGGAGCTGGCCCGGCATGGAGGGCAAGGAAATCGAGGTGGAGGTTATAAGCCGCTACCCAAGAGTTCAGCTATTCCTTAACGGCAAGATGCTGGAGGAGAAAACCGTGGGCGACGACCTCAAGGCCGTGTTCAAGGTAAAGTATCAGCCCGGAAAACTTACAGCCAAGGGCCTGAACAACGGCAGCAAGAAGGCCGCCGAGGAGCTTACCCTGAAGACAGCAGGCAAACCTGCCGCCATAAAGCTTACATCAGAGAAGATAGCCAGCCCAACCGACACCCTCATCTACTACACAGCCCTCGTGGTTGACAAGGACGGCAACATCTGCCCCAACGCCGACAACGAGATCACTTTCAAGCCCGGCAACGAGAGCCACGCACAGTTCCTCGGCACCGGCAACGCCGACCTTAAGGAGTGTACTCCTCTCCCATCGGCCACACGCAAGGCTTGGAAGGGCCGCGCAATAGCCGTGGTAAGAGTTTTCGGCGACAAGGAGGTGAAGATGCAGGCCGAGCTTAAAAAGTAAAAACAATTCGTAGAACTTACGATAAAATAAACAAAACCGGGTACGTAAACGACAAATCTGTCTTGCGTACCCGGTTTTTTTATCGAAAATAAAATTGGTAATTAATTGAGATATTATGGGAATATTACATTAGAACCTTACCTTGGCGCCAATGAAGAACCTTCTGCCGCTCTGCTGGATAAACGAGAAATCGAAGTATTCCTCGTTGAAGAGGTTGGTGCAGTTGGCGTAGAACGAGTAGCGGCTGATGTCGTACTTGATGCCGGCGTCCACAATTGAGTATGGCTCGTTGGCATCGCCCACGCGGTCGCAATAGCGGTAGCTGGCTGTTATGTCGAGGCCATCCACGATGCGGATGTCGGCAGAAGCCACCAGCTTGTTCTTGAGGAACTCCATGGCGTATTTAGATTTCAGAATTGGCTTGCTGTACTCCATATCGGCATCGTTGTAGGCATACTGGAGCTGAACCTTGCGGATAGGATTGTTTACCCATATCTCGCGTGGCAGGAATGCCAGCATGGCCTCTATGCCGCGGTTGTTCATCTCGAAATTGCCCGAACGGAATGTGGCGCCGTCTTCCTCTGACGCGTAGATCACCCAGTCGATCATGTCGGTGCGGTGCGATCCGTAGAATCTGAGCTCGGACTGCCAGCCGTTGTATCTCATCTTGGCGCCGAAACCGTAGTCCACAGTGCGCTCAGGATCCAGGTCGGTATTGCCTACGATGTTGGCGCCCGAATAATAGAGGTCGGTGTATGAAGGCATACGGAGAGCCGAGTTTACATTGGCGAAAATCTTCCAGTTCTGCGATGGGCGGAAACTGATGTCGGTGCCGGGGCAGAATCTCCACTTGTGGTCGAGGTCGGTGTTGGTGATGGCGGGCATAGCCAGCGATATGGTCCACTTTGGGAGCAGGATGTCGTGCTCCAGCATCACGGAGATGTTGGTGCGGTCGCCCCTGTGGTTGTACTGCTTGCCCTTCTGGGCATCGTGGCCCTTGGTATCCATAAACTCCGATTCCTCCATCATCTCGCCCAGCTTGGTGCTGTAGATAAGCTCGTTGCGCATCTCCACGGCAAACGATGTGCGGCCCAGGAGATTCTCGGTCCATACATTAAGGCCTGTTGTGCGCACGTCGCAGCGGGCAAAGTTCTCTCCGGCAGGATTGTCCTTGTGCCACTGGTAGTGGTCGTAGCGGCGGTCAGATGCAAATGATGGATTTATGTGCACCTTGCCCACGGTGGCCTCTGCGCTGGCCGAGAGTATCAGATGCTCGTTGCTCTCCCACTGGTCGGTGCTGGATGCGCCGTAGAAAGTGTTGGCGTCGTATGGCTTGTAGGAGTATCCGGCCTGGAAATCGCCCTTCAGGTTGTGGGCGCGGTAGCCTGCGTGATAGAAGAATCTCCTTACATTATAGTGCGAGTTGGGAGTGTCGCCATCGTCGTTCACATATCCGGCAGAGAGGTTGTGCACCATGCGCGCGGTGTTGCCGTCGCTGCCGAATCCTGCATTGTGGCTGAGGCTTACCCTTGCGTTTGCGCCTGCGTATCCGTGGTCGCCGCCAAAGATGTTGACGAGGCCGCTGGCGCTGGTGCCGGCAGTTGATGCAGGGTCCTGACCCTTGGTAACGATGTTTACTGTGCCTGTGAAAGCCGATGTGCCGAAAACCCTTGCCGAAGGGCCCTCAAGCACCTCTATGCGCTCTATGTCGTCGGCAGAGAGGGGATAATCGAGGCTGAGGTGGCCGGTCTGAGGCGATGTGATGTTGATGCCGTTCATCAGCACGGTAACCTGGTCGAAAGTGCCGCCGTGGATGCTGAGGTCGCTCTGTACGCCGTTGCCGCGCTGTCGCACGTCGATGCCCACTGCAAACTTCAGGAGATCGTCCACAGTGTTTACGGGCAGCGCCTTGATGTCGTCGCCGCTGATTATGGATACCTGCTGAGGAGTCTGCGCGCTGGTAAGTGGCACGCGGGCGCTCAGCACCTTTATTTCGCGAAGTTCCACTTCCGCAATGCTGTCCTGGGATTGAGGGTTCTGACCCATTGCTTGGCCCGACAGAAGCGAAAGAACGGCCATATTGCCGGCCATCATGATTTTACGAAATGTCATTTTTTTTATATGAATTTTGTTTGTAATTTAACAAAAATGTAGTAAATTTGAACTCGAGCTGCAAAATCGTACATTTATCAAATGCAAAGTTAAGGCGTATTTTTATAAATCAAACTTATTTTGCATTAATAAATTATTATCAAAACAAAGCATCAAACGATAAAAAATTATTCAGTAATTACAAAAAACGTTTTTTTATCGCAGTTTTATACGATTTTTTACGGCAAAAAACGATATATTATCAATGTTTAAAATTATGGCAAAGAAACTAGACAAGTGCATCATATTTCCGGCAATACTTTTTGCAGCATCATTCATCTTCTGGTGGCTGATACGCCCCGAAACGCTATACTATCAGGAGATATTCCAGATGTTCCTAACCGACAAGGAATATTTCCTGAAGCTGATACAGGTGCCCGGCGGCCTGACCGACTACATCTCGGAATTCATGGTTCAGTATTACCACTATCCCGCTATCGGTGCCCTGATGCTTGCCACAATCACTACAGGCATCGCCGTGGCCACATATACGACAAGCCGCTGCCTCAGCAAGGGCAATGTGGAATTCAGCATACTGCACACCCTGCCGGCCCTGGCCATCTGGTACGCCATGCATGACATCAACGTGATGCACAGCACCATAGTGGCCATACTGATGAGCCTCCTGATATCATGGCTGTGCGCGGCGGCATTGCGCGGAAATTCCAAGTGGCTGAAGTGGCTGTCTATGGCAATGATACCCGCCGGATACTTCCTGCTGGGCCCCGCCATATACATTGCCATTGTGGCAGCCATAATAGGCAGCATCAGACACAAGAGCGGATACATATATGCGGCATCGGCCACTCTGGCCACCATAATCACCATGGCCATAAGCATCCACAACGTGCTGTACCCAGTGCCAAGATTCCTCTACGGCATCTGCTACTTCAGATACCACGATTTCCACCCCGGAATCATGCTGGCCATAATAGCAGCAGCATCAGCCCCAGCCATAGGATTGCTGAAGCTGCCCCAGAAAAAGTGGGCATCGGCAGCACAGGCCGCCGCACTGATAATCATGGCGCTTATGATGCCGAAATACTACGACAAGGACACCCAGCAGATAATAAGATACCTGAAGCTGGCCCACGAATGCAGGTGGAACGACATAATAGCAGACGCATCAGAAAACACGCCCCGGCTGGCGCAGGCCATGACCATGGTGAACATGGCGCTGGCATTCGAGGAGAAACTCACCGACCAGATGCAGCGGTATCCGCAATTCGGCATGGAGGGACTGCTGCCCGTACAGGGCCACGACATGCTGACACCGCTGCTGAGCGCCGAGGCAATGTTCTGGATGGGCCTGAACGACTACGCCATGCACAGCTACTTTGAATCCAAGACCGGAAACCCGACATACAGGGGCAGCATATTCAGCACAATGCGCCTGGCCGAATGTTACATGGTGGACGAGAACTACGCCGTGGCCCTGAAATACCTGCTGCAACTGCGCAAAACCACTTTCTACAAGGCCAAGGCCGAGGAATACATAAACCTGATACTGGCCGAGCAGACCGACAGCAACCCGATGATAATGGTGCTGAAAAGCATCAGGCTTAAGAAAAACAGGGTGCAGGCATCGTCCAAGATAGCAGAAAGCATCAGGGACCTGCTGCAAGAGACTCCCGGCAACTACCTGGCATACCAATACCTGATGGCGATACAAATGCTGGAGGGCAATACGAAAAACCAAATGCAATAGCAAACCATGACCCACACATACAAATACATAATATGCGCCCTGACCGCCGCCCTGATGGCATCGTGCTCGGGACGGCCCAGCTACAACAACACCGTGGCCAGCGACCACCTGCCCGAAATCCTGCCCGACTACGCCTACACCACAATACCCAGCCAGATAGCACCAATGGATTTCGACTTTGTGGAAACCGCGTATCACTGGCTGATACTCAGCATAAAGGGATCGAAGGGCGGCGAGATTACATGCGAGGGCCGCAGCCTGGATATCGACATAGACCAATGGCACAGCCTTGCGGAGCAGAACAAGGGCGGAGAACTGATATTCAGCCTGTCGGCAATTCTTAACGGCACCCGAACCGACTACAAGCCATTCCCAATGTTCGTGAGCCATAACGACCTTGAGCAATACGGACTTACATACCGCCTGGTGGAGCCCGGATACTCGGGTTTCGCAAAAATGGGCCTTTACGAGAGAAACCTGAGCAACTACGACGAGAGGTCGTTTTTCGAGACCACCGAGTGCACCAACTCATGCGTGAACTGTCACACGCCCAACCGCACCAACAGCAGCCAGGCCACTTTCCACGTGAGGGGGCAGAACGGTTTCACGTTCCTGAAAAACGGACAGGAGACCCACGCCTACAACATGAAGACCGACAAGACCATAAGCGGAGGCGTGTATCCATACTGGCATCCCGAGGGCAGATACATAGCCTACAGCAACAACAACACCGTCCAGGTGTTCCACGCCGCCCACAAAAACAGGATAGAGGTGTTCGACAACGCCAGCGACATAGCAATATTCGATACCGAGAAGGAGGAGTTCGTGATATCGCCCCAGATAAAGGTGGACAGCCTGTCGGAGACTTTTCCGGCTTTCTCGCCCGACGGCAACACGCTGTATTACTGCGTGGCACCCAAGCTGAAGCCTTCCGACTATCTGGAGGACATGCACTACTGCCTGATGAAGGCCGCCTTTGATACCAATACCGGCAAGATTACGGGAAAGCCCGACACTCTGCTGGCCATCCCCGGCAAGAGCCTTACCCTGCCGCGCCCAAGCTACGACGGCAAGTATCTGATGTTCACAGTCTGCGATTACGGCACGTTCCCGATATGGCACCACGAATCCGACCTCTACATGCTGGACCTGGAGAGCAAGGACTCGCTAAGGTATTTCCCGGCCAGGGAGCTGAACAGTAACGACACCGAATCGTTCCACAACTGGAGCGCCAACAGCAAATGGGTGGTGTTCTCATCAAGACGTGACGACGGACTATACACAAGGCTCTACATGGCCGAGGTTCAGGATTCCGGCAGATTCTCGAAGCCTTTTCTGCTGCCTCAGCGCAATCCGTCGGATTATTACAGAAACCTGATGTTCAGCTACAACACACCCGACTTCTGCGACAAGCCGCTTGACGTATCGCCCGCCGGGCTTAGGGCAATAGCCAACGATCCGTCAATGAGGGAGAATGTAGGAGTAAGGCAATAGCAACTCTATCCAATCCCCAAAAAACGAAATAAGCGCCGTCTCAGAAAAATCGCTGAGGCGGCGCTTATTTTTATGTATCTGATATGCGCTACAATGCTGTTGCGTATTCGTGGTCGTGGGTGTGGATTGGCAGAGTGGCCATCAGATTGAATGGATCGTACTGATAGATTACGGCCTTGCGCTGCCTGAGCGACTCGCGGGCGTCGATAAGGCGCTGATTGCTGCTGCCGCGGAAAAGCAGCTCGGGATCCTTGAGCTCTTCCACAAACTTGCCGTCCACAACCACATCCACCCACTTGAGCAGCTCGCACTGGGCGGGATTCATCAGCAGACGCTCGATGGTGAATCCGGTATAGCACCAGATGGTCTTGTCGGTGTTCTGCTTTATCATCCTGGCCAGCTCGGCAAATGCAAGCGGCTGAAACATTGGGTCGCCGCCGGAGAATGTTACATCCGACATCTCGTTGTCCACAATGTGGTTGTATATATCTGTTACATCCGTAGGGGTTCCTGCCTTGAAATCCCAAGTGTGCTGGTTCTGACAGTTTTTGCACTGATGGCTACAACCGGCGCAGTATATCGATGTTCTGAAACCTGGGCCATCCGACGTTGTATAGTCGATGATGTCCATCAATTGTATCTTCAT
>JAKSLV010000063.1 GCA_024401025.1 Bacteroidales bacterium | reverse complement strand
CCGATGCAACGCTCGCTGTTGAGGGCTGGAATCATAACATTGCTGCCTTCCTCCATTGGAACCATTGTGATGGCACCCGATGGACACATCTTGGCGCACTTGCCGCACGAAACTCCGTCCTTGGCTGGCAGACAGTTCTGCTTTACCCAAACGGCGTGTCCGGCACGGATGGCGGTCTTCTCCTCACGGGTAATCTTCTGGATGGCTCCGGCAGGACAAACCTCGCTGCATCGTGTGCACTCGGGACGGCAGAATCCGCGCTCGAAACTCATCTCGGGCTGCAAGAGCGATTCAAGTTTGGTGCTTGGCCTCAATACGCCGTTGGGACACGCAGCCACACAGAGCTGACATCCTGTGCAATGCTGCGAGAATCTCTTAACGCTGATGCTTCCGGCAGGTTTTACGGGAGTCTCACGCTCGGGGATTTTCTTGTCCTCGATGATGGCATAACCTCCGTCCACTGTCTTTTCCTGAGCCTTCACGGTCTCGGATATTGCGAGTACGGCGCCGGTGGTAAGCATTGCGCGGAGGGCGGTATTGGGCTGGCCTTCTGATGCTGAGGCTTCCTTCTTGGGAGCGCGTCCAAAGCTGATGGCGCCCTTCTTGCACTTGCCTATGCAGTTGAAACAGTCAACACAGCGGCTGTGGTCGATGGTGCCGGTCTTGGAATCTATGCAGGAGGCCTTGCAGTTTTTCTCGCAGAGAGTGCAGTGTGTGCACTTGCTGCTGTCGATAGTAACCTTGAAGAGCGAATACTTGGAAACCGCTCCAAGCACTGTGCCCACAGGACAAACGGTGTTGCACCATGTGCGGCCGTTGCGCCATGCAAGAACGGTGAATATCAGAAGCGATACTATCGACAATACGAATACAGGCAATGACTTAATCCAAACGTCAACGGTGTAGAACGAGTAGGAATCGTAATGCTCGGCTATGGAGGCGCAGATGTTGTTGAGCCACATCCATACGGGCTGCAAGAGATTCTGAACTATGCGGCCGTAGGTGCTGTATGGAGCCAGCAGACCAGCGATAATGGAGAATCCCAAAAGCTGGAGAACAACAAAGACGATAAGGAACGCGCCGCGCATCTTTACCTTATTCTCCGAATACGAGAATCTGTTTTTCTTGAACTTGCCGGCCAGACGGCTTATGAGGTCCTGTAAAACTCCTGCCGGACATATCACCGAGCAGTAGAACCTGCCGAAGAGGAACGTGAGACCCAGCATCAGCACTATAACGGCTATATTGCAAGCCAGCACGGCTGGCAGAAACTGCAATTTGGCCATCCATGACAGCCAGGCATGCGCCAGTCCCGTGAAATCCAGAAAAAGCAGAGTGATTCCTATCAGGAACAGCGACGCCAATGTTATGCGTAATTTTCTAAGCATATAAATGATTGTTTTATTGATTTTTCTGATGCAAATATAACAAAAAAAAGGTGAGAATCTGACATCCCCACCTTCATTATCTAAATATTGCGTATAATTGCCTATGCAACCAAACCTTTTAACTCTGAATTAAATCTTGTCGAGCTCCAGCACAAGACTTACGCCGTAGCTGCCCACGGCCTTGGATTCCAGCACCAGTTTTCCCGAGTTCACGCTCTTCACTATAAGGATCTCCGAGGGGTAGTTGTCGAAAACGGTGAAAATGGTGTCGCCGCTCATGCGCCAGATACCGGAATTCACGTTCAGGTTGTCGTTGCTGCCCAGGCGGATTGCCATGCGCTTGTCGTCGCCGAAAACAAAGAGCAGCGAATCTTTCAGCTGTTCCTGCTGTTTCTCGAAAAGCTTCTTTATGTTCTCCTGGCTGTAGTCGCTGATGCTCTTGCTGATATCGTTGCGTCGCGCCAGAAGCTCGGTGCGCAATGGCTCCTGATAGGTGGTGTCTATCTCGGAGTTCACCAGCTGCAGGGCCGATACAAGACCCTTGGTAAGCTCGTTGCTGCGGGCTGCGGCCACCGAATCCAGATTTGGAATGGTGGATTTGCTAAGCCTCCACGGCCCCACCACCTGTTCCTCCAGTGTGGTGCTGCATGACACAATCGAAATCATTGCGGCCACAAATGCCGTTAATGCTAATATTCTCATAATAATAATCTACTACTGGTTGGCTATCTTTGTGAATGTCATCTTGGTAAGTATACGGTTGCTCTCCACATTCTCCTGCACCACAATCACAAGAGTGGTGGGAGTAACGTCCTGAATCTGCACCACATCGTACTGGTTTTTGTCGGCGGGCTGAAGCTTCAGATACTTGCTCTGGGGATCGTATTCCCACGAGCCTGATTCGGGATTGGAGCTGAAACCGAAACGCTGGAAAGTCTTGTCGGCCTTGAATAGCAGCTGAGCCCTGTCGAGCAGCTGAGCCACCATCTGCTTCTGCATCAGACTGTCCTCGCCATTGGCGTGGAACTGATTGTCTACATAGTCGCTCATAGCCCAGCGGCCCACCAGCGCGCTCTCGCTCTTGCGCAGATTCTGGTCGAGCTGAATCTTCACGTTGGAAGGATTTCCCCCGATGTTGGCCTGCTGATTGGCGGCCTCGCGGTTGGTCTGGCTGATACCGCCTTTTATAAGCACAAAAAGCATCACGCCTATCACGGCCAGGCAGATATAGAACAGGTTCTTGTAGAGGCTGTCGTTTTTGGCAGACGATGCGGCGGCGTTTTTGCCGGAAGTTTTTGTTTGCTGAGGCTGAGACTTGGCTGGATTTGCCGCTGCCTTCCTGGTGGTATCGCTCTTCTTCTCGGCCTTGCGCGCAAGAACATCTGAATTAAGCTTCAGGCAATCGATGAGATCGCCGATGCTGTCGTTTACGGGGCGGTCCACATTGTCTATCCAGACATGCTCGTCTAGATAGAAATTGGCCATCAGCGATTTTCCGAGGCTTGCGGATACAAATGGCACCACGGTTATGCAGAGCTTCTCGCACTCGTCGAGCAGCGATATCAGGGCCTCATCGCTATTGGAATCGGCAGTGATGACCGCCACCACAAACAAGGGCTGCGATTTTCTAATTTCCGAACCCAGGGCTCCCAGTGTAGACTTGTATCCCTTGGCCTTTATCTGGGTCTGGATATTGCCGGCTATCTGCTTGCCATCCGGCGAGTATGCTATAAGAATCTTTTCCAATTTTGTTTACGTATCAGTCTTTTGTGTAAGTAATATAAGTGTAGGAATTGGGCGCGTCCTTTATCACGATAACGAAATAGTCGCTGCCAATCTCCTTAACATCCATAGTGTGCACCTTCATGCCCTCCAGCTCGTATTTAAGCTGCATATCGCCGCCCAGGAGCTCCCACGTGCCTCGCTTGGTAACATTGTTTTCGGTAAACACCAGCTTGTGGTCAGGCAAGTGCTCCACAAAAGTGGACTTGGTGATGCTCTCCTGCATGGCAAGAAGGTCGGGATCCAGATGCTTGTCGCATTTGTATTCTGATATGTGGAATTTGCCCACCATCATCTGATCGGGTGTCTTGCTCCAACAGCCCGCAAGCATCCACAAGGCCAACATTGCAAATATGTAGAAAAACTTTCTCATTTGCTGATAGATATTGTTTATATATTAAGCATTGCAAAATTGATAATTTTTTTCGACAATGCGAAGCAAAAACCGTATTTTTTTTCTTTCCTGACCTATTCGGGCGATCCGATTATCTGCTTGTTGAACGAATGTGTTATCGAGCAGAGAATGGAGGCAATGTCGGAAAGATGGTCGATCAGGTCGGTATGCACCTCGTGTGTCATGCGCACGTTTGGGTCGTCGCTCAGGAGTCGCTTTATGTGAGAGATTCTCAGCATGTCGCTGTTGCGCATCGTGAGAACTATCTCGTCATGGATGCGCTCCAGCATCTTGGCGTCGCGGTTTTCCACTGCCGTAACAAGGTTCAGGAAATGGTTCTTCACCTCCCAGGCATAAAGCTTTATCTCGCTCATACCCTCCACCGAGAATGTTATCTTAAGCACCGACAGCCTGTCGTAGAGCGGCACAATGTTGCGGCGGATCACCTCGCCTATCCTGCCCGTCTGCTCCAGCACCGACAACAGCGCGAATATCTGACGTGTTATGTTCTGGGTGATGTCCTTGCGGCCCACGGCTATCAGATACTTGCGAACCTCCTCCTCTATGTAGTCGAGCTTGTTTTCCTTTACGTCCACAAGTTGCAGATTGGCCTTGTTGGCCTTCACCTGCTCCTGGTTTCCAGGATCGAAATCTATGAAAGGCGCCAGTGCGTTGTCGAACATGCGGCTGGTTAGCTTTATAATTGTGGCAGTCTCAGAAATAGAAAGCTCCATTGCCGACTGCGGCATGTTGATAACGCTGTTGTCGATAAACCTGAGGTGAGGCACCGAACCCGGCACCACCTTCTCCGGCACCAGGCGCTCTATCCATTTCACGAGCAGCGTGGAGAAAGGTATCAGGGTGAAAGCCATTCCCACATTAAAGAAAAGGTGTATGTTGGCAATCTCCCTCTCGGGCGATGATTGCAAGCTTTCTGATACCCACCTCAGAAACGGCAGGGCCAGCGGCGTAAGGCAGAGGAATATCAGCGCTCCCAGAATCTTAGTGAGCACGTGGGCCATCATGGTGCGCTTGCTCTGTGTGCTGGTGCCCACTGACGCCAGGATTATGAGAAGGCAGGTGCCGAGGCACGATCCTATCACCATCGGATAGGCCTGCTCCACCCCTATCATGCCCTCCTTGGCAAACACCATCAAGATTCCGGCAAACATGCCCGTGCTCTGCATTATGCAGGTGGCCACAGTTCCCACCAGAAGGCCCAGCAGCGGATTGCTGGCCGATGCTATCACGTTGGTGAACTCAGGCACGTCTTTAAGTACTGATACCGCCTTTCCGAGAAACTGCATGCCGAAAAACACGAGTCCGAAACCGAAAATGGCGTTGCCTCCGTCGCGGATGTTGTCGCGGCTGGATGATTTCATGAAGAAACCCACTATCACCGGCACAATGGCGTATCCGGCAATGTCGAAAGCTATAATCTGGCTGGTAACCGAAGAGCCTATGTTGGCGCCCAGAATCACTGGCACAGTTTCAGCAAACTGCATTATGTGAGTCTCCACAAAACTCAGGAGCATCACCGTGGTGGCGCCGGTGCTCTGCGTGATAACAGTTACCAGCACACCCGTAAACATCAGGCTGAACCTGTTGGAATTAAGTTTGGTAAGTATCGAGCGGATATTGTCGCCCAGGCCGCTCTTAAGGCCCGAGCTCATCTGGTCCATTCCGTATAGGAAAAACACCAGGCCACCCAATATTCCGGTTATCAACGAAAACCAATCCATAATCTTTTTATTTGATAAATTATTGTATGCTATACTTTATACATCATCTTATCACTGATGCTATGCTGTCGAGCAGCAGTGCCCTGTCGATGGGCTTGGAAACAAAATCGGCGCATCCAATCTCCATTATGCGCTTGCGGTCGTCGTCGAAACCGTAGGCCGTCTGCGCAATTATGGGCACCGTGCCGTCTATCTTCAGGATGCGTCCGGCGGCCTCGAAACCGTCCATCACGGGCATCTGCATATCCATGAGTATCACCGATGCGTCGCGGTTTTTGTCGAAGAGTTCCACGCACTCCACACCATTATGCGCCCAGAGTATGCTGATGCCTGTGCGCTCCAGTATCTTCTTCAGCAGCAGGCAGTTGATTTCGGAATCCTCGGCCACAATCACCTTCTTGCCCGAGAAATCGTGGGCGGGGTCGGCGGCGGCATGTGCCATTGGGGCAGCATCAGGGCTAGGCTTATTTTCCTGAGGCTGAGGCTGCTGCTCTCCCACCAACCGGAACAGCACGCAGAGGCGCTGGCGCACGCCGCGGAAATTCACCATAGTAATCACAATATCGAATATCACGGCATGGCCCTTGGAGTTCCTGAGGCTGATGCGGAGATTGCGCGGCACCTTGCCCGTGGAGGCCTCCTTGGAGTTCTGGAGCGCCTGCGATATTTCCACGTAGGGGCTGATGCCGGGGATGGAATCTATGCGCCGGCCCACGTAATCGGCGCGGCGGTATCCTGTAAGCTGCTCGAACTTTAGGCCCAGGTTGGTGATTACGTAGAACTCGTCGAGGAGCGCAAAGAAATCGTAAGGCTTGGAAAACACCGCCTGATAATCGTTCATGTATCTGTGGCAGAGCATCGTGAGCGGAGAGCTGAAATGCTGCTGGAGGGTGTTGTCGCTGATGTCGTGGACGGTGATGAAGATTCCGTCGCTCTCGTTGATCCTGATTCTGGAGAAACGGCACCTTACCGCCTTGGGCGCACCCGAGGGCAGCAAAATGTCCATGAAAACCTCCAGACGGTCTACCTGGCAATGCAACACCGAGAAATACGCCCTGACAGCCTCCATGCGGCATGACGGGGCCACGCAATCCAGCACGTTGCGCTCTATGTCGCGGTAGGTGCGCTGAGATATGCGGCGGGTCTCGTTGTTTACGTGCAGAAGTTTGCCGTCGAAGATTATCAGGATTCCTGTATCTATCGACTGCACTATCTGATTGAGAATGTAATAGTTCTCTATCATCTTGTCCTTTACGGACTTGCCCCTGTTTGTTATAGAAGTGTACATTGTCGCTGTAGTATTTTATTGTCTGTTTCGGGTATCAAAGATATAAATAAATTTCATATTTAGAAAAAACTTGGATATTTTTGCAAAATTTTTCACGGTAACTAACGTTAATTATCGTGAGTTAGATGAATAAAAATTTAGCACTGATAACACAGATTTTATTATTTGTGATAAGAATATTTGATTAATCAATGAATTAACAATATGAAAAAGATAATACTTACACTTGCCGCAATATTGGTATCAGCCTTGGGAACAATGGCCCAAAGCAACTTCAGCCTAGATTTCACCACGGTGGGATTCGATTTCGGCGACCGCGAGAACGCCGCCATCTACAAGCTGAAGGCCAGCGAGAGCGGCAAAACCGTGGCAGAGCCCGGCATCAGGCTGGCTGGCGAGGTGTACTCCTCCGACGTGGTGAGCCTTAAGTTTGCCCAGACCCTGCGCATCGACGAGATGAAGAAGCTGGCCATGAGCACTCAGCTGATGCTGCGCCTCCGCCTTATAAAGATATACAAGCACTCCATCAACATAGGATTTGGCCCTCAGATATTCTACCGCAACACGTGGGAGAAAGAGGAAGGCTACATAGACGAGGGTGTGTACAACAAAGGATCGTTCCAGACCAAGATGAGCTGGGTGAGCGGCGAGGTGGAATACAACTACTACCTGAACAAGCACAACGACTTCAGCCTCTGCATATACCACATGAACCCCGAGACTATGGGATTCGCACTGGGTTTCAAGCACTGGATAAGCCGCAAGAGCAACAAATGCAACACTTGCCCAAGTTTCCACTAAAAAAATTTTTTCGTTAGAAATTTTTGATATAAATTTGCGCAAAACTATAATTGATGGCTGATTATGGAAAAAAGTTTATACAACGTATTTTTGCGAAATGGGCAAAAGGCAATAGAGTACGTTATGAATTTGAGCGAAGAGTTCAGGCTGATAGCGACCGCCGCGATATTGGAGTGTTTGAGGCTGGGATATCCGCTCAACGACATGGAGATAACATCGAAAGCCCGCGAGATGCTGCGGTTGCAGAGGGTATACGCCTGATAGAGACCGCCAAGAGCAACAACCTGTATGTTCCAAAACAGGATTGGGACCAGTATGGCGACCGCAAAAGGCTGCCATCGGGCGAGAGCATTGTGTACCTGAGCAACGACCAAACCACCATCACAAAGATACGGAATCCGCTGGCAAAGGCTGCCATCAAAAACCTGAATCCCGCGGACATGATATACGAGCACCTTATCCACAACATATTTTTCCCCAACACGCGCTACACCTTTGCCGGAATAAGCGAGGACATCGACGGCGTGCGCATTATCCTGAGGCAGCCATACATCCCAATGAAATTTATATCGCCAAGCCAGAAACAGATCGACAGATACATTGTGGATTTTCTGGGTCTGGAGAAAGAGAATTCGTATTTTTACGGCAACAGCATGATCTCCATCACCGACATCAACGCCGAGGGCGACAATGTGCTGGTGGATTCGGAGGGCACACTATATTTCATAGATCCAATAATAAAGCTTAAGAAACGGGCCACCGAGGTTCTCGACTACTACTATCCTATGTGCGTATGATTACTGACGGAGCAGTCCGTCGGTGTTTTTAAGGTTGCTGAAGCGTATCAGCTCGCAATGGATGTCGGCAAGTGGCATCTTGAGGCGGATGCGCACGGGCACGTAGTTGGGATCGTTGGTAAACCAGGCCTGCATATCCTCCTCCTTCTTGAAGGATGACTTCTGATTGAGC
This sequence comes from Bacteroidales bacterium, assembly GCA_024401025.1. Classification (GTDB taxonomy): domain Bacteria; phylum Bacteroidota; class Bacteroidia; order Bacteroidales; family UBA3824; genus UBA3824. Next base: position 6,166 of record JAKSLV010000063.1, on the reverse strand, counting down.
ACAGGCACGTATCTAAGGCATTCCATCTTTCCGAAATTGGTCTTTACTTTCTCGGTGTTCTTGTATCGGAGCTGTAGGTTGTAGAGATCCTCGTTGAACCAGGTGTCGAGAGTCATCGAAGTCTCGTTTTTGCCAAACTGCTGATCGAAGATAAATCTGCGCGCATAGAAGAATGCCGATATGATGTCGAGCGTGGGACCCTGAAGATCGTGGCGTCCGCTCTTCATACTGTTGAGATACAGCGAATCCTGAAAGAAGAGGTCCACGTTGTAGCGCTTGTAGTTATTTTCGGTAACGTTTCGGATGGCCTGTATCGGCAGACCGGTGCTTACATCAAACCAAGATTCGTAGATATCGTTTACCTTGGCCATCTTGGAAACCAGTCCAGTGGTGTAGCAACGTGCCACCACGTGAAAAAAGTAGTCGTAGCCCACTGATTCCAGCGACACATTAATCTTGAGCTCGCCTCCCTTAACGAAACCGTATTTGAGCTCGTAGACAAGTTCCTCGCCGGGCTGGAAGGCCGTGTTGATGTTTTGGCTGCGGAGTATGCGGATGGCAGCAGTATCAGACACACGCTGAGAATACAAAAACAGCGGCATCAGCACCAACAACATGGATGCGACAAAAGCCTTAAAATTGACGGACATAGATAATTCTTCATAAAATTGGTGAATAATTGCAAATATACAGCAAAAAAAATTGAAAAAAGACAAAATTTATAATAAATTTCTATTATATTTGTGCCGTAAAACAAAATACAACAATTTGGACTATAAATGAAAAACACAATATCAAGACTCTTTTTTGTACTGATACTAGCAATAACAGCGGCCGGCTGCATCAATGATGCGGGTGGCAGGGTAATATCAGAAGGTGTGATAACATACAACATGAACTACCCGACCGACACCACTCTAAACATAGACCGCAGCCTGATAGAAAGAAACAGGAAAAGTGCCCTGGTATCTGTGTTTCCCAGCAGCATAAAGCTGTATTTCAAGGACAACAACACCGCCATGGTGATAAACGGGTGGGCCGGAGCATTCAGTTTCAGATACATAAACAACTATGAGGAGGGCAAGATTCACACTCTGTTCAGAGTTTTGGACAAGCTGGACTACTGCACCGACTCTTCCAGCATGCAATTCGGCTACAGAGAGATGACCGATATGAAGATTTCCTACACTCAGGACACCATGACGATAGCCGGATATCTCTGCAAGAAGGCAGTGGCCGAGGGTCAAAACATTAAGACTGATGTTTGGTATACCAACAACATAAAGATAAAGAACGCCAACACCGGCAATCCTTTCAAGAACCTTGACGGCGTGCCGCTGAAATTCAACGTGCTGCTTAGCGGTTTCTACATGGAGATAGAGGCCGACCACGTGGAGATGCACAACAAAGATAACAAGGTGGTTCCAGATGACATTTTCACGGTTCCAAGCGACTACAAGAGCGTTACCGAGCAAGACCTCCAGGAGCTGCTGACCACATTCCAAAGAAGAAACCATTAACAACAATAAAAAAAGGTGCGGTTGAAAATATCAGCCGCACCTTTTTTGTGTCTTATCAGAATTGAAGACGCTGCATCATCTCATAGTCGGTGTTGTCGACCTTGACGGGCTGTACCGAAACGTAGCCGTTGTTGAGCGCCCATTCGTCGGTATCGGTGGCCTCGGGAGCGTTGTTTCTGTATTCGCCTGTAAGCCAGTAATATGGCCTCTTGTTGGATGGGTGATAGTTTTTCTGAAAATCCTCTCTCCATTCGCCCGGACACTGACGGGTAACCTTAATTCCCTTGATATTCTCAGGCTCGTCGTATGGAATGTTTACATTTAGGCAAACATTCTGATTATTCTCCATCGCCATCACATTCTTAACGATATCGTGGGCGTACTTGCCCGCGGTGCTGAAATCGGCGTCGGGCGTAAAATTCAGCAGCGAGAATCCAATGCTCGGAATCTGATGAAGCGCCCCTTCCATTGCGGCGCCCATGGTTCCCGAATAGAGAATATTGATGCTTGAGTTGCTTCCGTGATTGATTCCCGAGAGTATGATATCAGGCTTGCGTCCCAAAATTCTAAACAGCGCCATCTTAACGCAGTCGGCTGGAGTGCCGGTACATTTATATGCGTGGTCGGCCTCATCGCACTTGGCGTTGCTGTACCAGAGAGGCATATCGAGAGTCACAGAATGGCCCTTGCCGCTCTGAGGCTTGTCGGGCGCCACTACCCACACCTCGCCAAGATCCTTAACGGCCTTCACAAGCTCGCGGATTCCCTTGGCAAATATTCCGTCATCATTGGTGATGAGGATTAATGGACGGTTGGTGGTTTGGATTACTTCTTCTTCCATAGTTATATTAGGTATTTATCTCCCCGTATTATCCGTAGGTAAAACTGCTACGCAGTATGTACCTACGGTTATAGATAATTTGTCCCCGTTGGGGACACTAGTTACTTTTGCAAAATTAGTCAAAATAAATTACAATCCAAATTTTTTATTTATAATGTCCCCAACGGGGACAAAGCATCTGTAACCGTATGTTCATCCACGGCTTGCCGTGGTTAACATACGGAAGTCAGAGAGGTGAGCAGTGTACGATGGTAATAGATGCATATAGCAAAAATTAACATTCTTTCTTTTGTCAATAAAAAAATCATCATTAAATTTGGTCAGAAAATATAAATAACTTGAATTATGAAACTAAAACACCTAATTACCGCCACGGCGTTCACGTTCTCCATTGCCGGAGGATTCGCCATTAACCACTGGTATCAGAACACAAATAAATTCGAAACCATTAATACCGAGATAACAATGCCAACAGGAAATTTCGACTATGCAAAAGCCTGGGAGGAGGTCAAGAAATTCGACGAGGACCGTCTCCCGAAATCCGCACTCGCAAAGGTGCGCGAGATTCAGCAAAACGCCGAGAGCGAGAAAAACTATCAGCAACTGATAAAGTCTTACATCTTCAGCATCGACTACGTGAAGGAGGTGGAGGAAGACGAAGAGAACCTCGTGAAAAGCTACACGATAGAATTGATGAAATTCCGTGAAGTGGCGGGAACTCTGCCCACCGAATTCAAGGCTCTCAGTTACAATATCATAGCCAAATTCTATGAGGAATATTACAATAGTCAGCGATGGAGCATTCAGAACCGCACCAAGCTTGAAAACGACACCGACCCGGATATGAACACCTGGTGTACCGAGCGTTTCGAGAAGGAGGTCCGCACCGTTTACGAACTCAGCATCGCAGAGTCAACTACACTCGTAAACTACCCAATAAAGGATTTCTCTGTGCTGATAGATACCGACAAGCGCCAGATAGACACACGATTCCGCCCTACCCTGTTCGACTATCTCGCGTGGGACTATCTGGATATGAATCCGCAATTTGGCGTGGCCAGCGATTTCACATATCAGGATTTGGAGTTGGTATCAGCTAATGACAAGTTCCTGAATTTCAGTCCCAAGAACAAAGAGACCGAGTCGATGGACAACCGCCGTCTCGAGATCTACAAGATGCTTGCAAAGGCTCACGAAGGCGATGAGAACCAGCTCGCATACGTAAACGCCACTCTTGAGCGTCTGAAATACTACAAGCGCAAGAGCACCAACGAGCTGTCAGGTCAGGAGTATCAGAAAACCCTGGAGCTGATGCGCAAGAATTACGACAAGCCTGAGATTGTGGCCTGGCTTACCTACGAGATTGCCGACCATCAGTATGAGGAGAAAAGATATCAGGAAAGCCACAAGACCGCCGAATACTGTCTGGACCCCAAGTTCGACGATACGGAATATGGCAAGGCTTGCGAGAAACTCATCCACAACATAGAGCTTGCCGAGCTATCGTTGACCGCCGAGGAGATGGTGAGCCCCAAATCCAAATTCCCAATCAAGGCCGAATACCGAAACATCAGCAAACTATATATAAAGGTGCTGAAACTCTCCGACAAGGAGAAATTCGAGAAACTCTGGCAAAACGAGGAGCGTCTCAAGTTCCTGAAAGACAAGTGCGAGACCGTAGGAAGCTACGAGTTCAACACCGTAAACACCGGCGACTATCAGAACAAAAACTCCGAGATGATAATCAACGCCCTGCCCGTAGGAAACTACGTGATCTTAGGTGGCGACTGCGAGGACGTTTTCGACTTCAAGAAAAACAAGACTCACTCAATCTGCCAGATTCAGTCAACCAACATCTCAATAGTGAAATCTCAGGAGATGGCGGACAACTGCGTTTTCTATGTGATTGACCGCCAGACCGGTGAGGGCATCGCCAACGCCAACATCAAACTGACCGAAAGATACAAGAAAATAAACGAAAGCTACAAGAGCGACAAATACGGAACCGTAGTAATCCCAGCCAAAAACAACAGTTACAGCGCGGAATACACAATATCAGTGGGCGACGACAAGGTGATCCGCCACGGCAACATCCCTGAGGCCTACAAGAACAACGACACCGAATCGTCTCACGCTCAGATATTTACCGACCGCGCCATCTACCGTCCGGGTCAGACAATATACTGGAAGGTGATAGCATACAATGGCAACAACAAGGAATCGAAAGTATCAGCCAACAAGAATCTGCGCCTTGCCATCGACGACGTAAACCGCAAATGTATTCACGACATTACCATCAAAACCAACGAGTTCGGTAGCGTGAGTGGAGAATTCGTGATCCCGACAGGACTTGCCAACGGCGAGTTCACCATCAGATGCGAGGGATGCTATCACAGCGTTTCGGTTGAGGAATACAAACGCCCCAAGTTCGAGGTATCGTTCGGCGAGGTGGAGGGCGAGGTGCGCATCAATGGCAAGGTAAGCATCGAGGGACAGGCCAGCACATACTCGGGCGAGAATGTTGCCGACGCCAAGGTGAAATACACCGTAACACGCAATCCACAGTGGCGCGGATGGTGGTACTGGGGATTCAACGCCAAGAGCAAGGTGATAGATTTCGGCGAGGCCACCACCGACAAGGACGGAAAATTCAAGGTGGAGTTTACCGCCGTGCCAGATCCTCAGCAGGCAGAGAGCGAGTTTCTGCAATACAACTACACAATCCAGGCCTCGGTAACTGATGCCAACGGCGAGACACGTAGCACAAGCACCATAGTATCAGCTGGCTACCGAAGCCTTTTCCTCGGAATCTCCGCCCCATCGGGATTCAACATTATGGATAGGACCAACCTGAGCGAGGTGCGCGTATCATCCACCAACATCAACGGTCAGAAACTCCCTGCCGAGGTTACTGTAAAGGTCAGCAGACTCCTGATGCCACGTAAAATATACATCCCCAAGCGCTGGGAATCGTGCGAAAACCCAATCGTAAGCCGTGAGGACTGGGAACGCGAGCTCCCATACACCGAATACTCTAAGGAGGATCAGGGCCTCAGCCTCCTGAAACCCGAGAAACTCCTGAAAACCTACACCGTAAACACCGCCGACAACAGCACAATCGATCTCTCGTTTATCAAGCAAGAGAAATCGGGAAGTTACCTCATAGAACTCTCAGCCACCGACAAGGATGGCCGACCCGTAAAATACGAGCAGAGATTCACAATCTACAACACCGCCGACAAGATCGCGTCGGTAAACAGAACTATGCTGATATCCAGCGACAAGAGTGAATACAAGCCCGGCGACGTGGCCCACATCACCATCGGCACAGCATTGCCCGAAGTTGAGATGCACTACATCATCTCCAACGGCTACCAGCATCTGGAATCCAATATGGTAAGGCTAAACTCCAACACCACCGTCATCGACCTTCCGATAAAGGAGGAATTCCTGGGCGGAGTAAAGGTTTCGGCATTCTTCATCAAGGAAAACCACGTGTTCTCGCAGGACATCAACCTCAGCGTGCCATTCCGACACAAGGAACTCAAGATAAAATTCGAGACCTTCCGCGACAGGCTCTATCCCGGCGAGGGCGAGAAATGGAAGCTCCGCATCAGCGACTACCAAAACAATCCCGCAATGGCCGAGATGCTTGCCACTCTCTACGACGAATCTCTCGACGCGCTCAGTGAAAACAACTGGAGCCTCTGGCCATTCCGCGGAGCCTACATCCCGAATCCGTATTCGGCCGAGCTGTTCGGACACCACACTTCCGACAACTTCAACAACAGCGAAAACAACTTCA
>JAKSLV010000062.1 GCA_024401025.1 Bacteroidales bacterium | reverse complement strand
GCAGTATGAACGATATTGCGAACACAACCTTGGTGGTGAACTGCTGCATCCGGGCGTCCTTTTCGGCAATGTTGCGCTCATATTCCATACGCATCTCGTTTACAGAATATTCCACAGCCAGATCCACCGATTGCTCGTTGAAAATATACTCGTCGTAAAGCGACTTGTAAAGTAGAGCCGACTTGTAATCACCTACAGCCTCGTAATAGTTGCAGCTTGTAAGATAGTACACATCGTGGAGATTCTTGAACTCGTCATTATCAATTATGTAGTGCAGCGAATCCAAGGTTGCCTTGGCCCCGTGAAAATCACGAAATGCAGTCTTGGTATAGATTGATGACAAGTGATAACGCAGCCTGTAACGATCGTTGCCGGATCTCAGGGTTATGGAATCCAATTCGCTGGTAAGTATCCGCATCGAATCCAGTATTCCGGTCTTCCTTGCAAAATCAGGATTGGAGTATTTCTGTTCGAAATAAAGCAAATCCATCAGAGTACGTGTGGAATAGTATCCAGTTCTGATGCTTCTGCTTTTGAAACAATATGCCAAATAAATATAGTCCTTTGCAGCTTTCAGCAATTCAAGATCGGGATGGGAATAATTCAATACAAACTTTCTGTACAATGTCTTTCCCATGCCAAAATAATCGACTGAGATATTAACAGAATCCTTTCGCTGCATATCCCATTCGAGGGCTTTGGTATATATTTCCAACGCATTGGCATACATTTTCTGAAGAAGATAATTCTCTCCCAAGGCCCTGTAGCAATTTGCCACCCATACCGAATCACTTAAACTGGCGTAGACATCAGCAGCCTGGATATAATAATGGGAGGATCTCTCCTGATTCTGCAATTCAAAATAGGTATTACCAATTTTGTAATAACTGTATGCCTTGAGGGCGGCATTGTTTAATGAATCCGAGAGTATCAGAGATTTGTAATTGTAGGAAAGCGACGTCATTGGATCGCCTTTCATAGAGTAAGCCCAGCTATAATAGCCGTATGCCTTCACCACATAGAATGGCATACTGTTCAATCGGGACAAAGCCAAAAGCCTGTCGGCCCATATAATGGTGGAATCGGGACTGTAATGCCCATTGGCAATATCGTTGCAGAGAAGTACCTTGTTGGTGTCGCGGTCGCTGAGCGAACGAAACACCGCACCCAGGCTGTCGATGCGCCGCTGACTGGCATCCTGAGCCTTTGATGCTGTGATACAGCACAATGAAAGGATTATTGATAATAGGAAAAATCTCATCTGCAATGTATATTGTCAAAATACAAAGATAGACAAAATTTTAGTAATTTATGTGAAATAATCAGATTATTTTCTTGCAAAAAAATAAAATAAAAAAGCCATCCTTCCACCTAAAATGAAAGGATGGCTTGTATGTTTTTATAGGGAGCAGTGTTTTATAAAAAAAACTACTTTACAACACCTACGATGTGGTTGTCGGGGAGGAAACCGAAGAAACGAGAGTCGTCGGTAGTGGCGCGGTTGTCGCTTACCACAAAGTAGTAGTCTCTGCCGAAACGGTACGAATCTGTCTCCTTGCCCTCGATGTAGATGATGTTGCCATCTACCTCAACAGACTTGCCCTCGTATGCCTCGATGCAGCGGCGGTAGAATGGCAGGTTGTTTACATCAAGCTTTATAACCTTGCCCTTGGCAGGTATCACCATTGGAGTCATGTAAGAAATGTTGAAGTGGCGCTGCTCGGTGTATGGGAACACGATGGGATCGAAATGCTCCTGAGGCAGCACTACCTTCTCCACAAGGTTTACGAACGAGAGCTCCTTAACGGCCTGAGCCTGAGCGGCTGTGAGCGCATATACTGAGAGCGATGTGCCGGGCTCGGTCTTGTGACGGTAGAATCCTACGATAGCCTCAGGATTAATCTCCTCGCAGTTCATGCCTTCCTTGGTGAGGCCCAGTGAATCAAGCACCTGCGACGAGAACAGAGAGTTGGCGCCCACGATGTACACGTTCTTTACGGTAGGCGCATCGGCCACTGCCACAAGGTTGTTGCCCTCGGCACGGCAGATAACGCCATCCTTGATGGCCACCACCTGTCCAGGAAGACCGATAACGCGTGATGGGTGGATTGGGCGGCGCTTCTTGTTGAGAGGCTTCAGCTCCGAATCTGTGCACCAGGCCATGCCGATCTTGCGACGCATCTTGTAATAGTTGAGGTCGGGGTTGGATGGAACAATGGTGTCAGCCTCAGGATGATGGAAAAGCACCACATCGTTGATGCCCGGGGTAGAGAATCTGCTGAAGAAAACTGTGGAGTTTTTGGCGCAGGTGTTCTCCATGCCGTTGGTGTTGATGCGGGCGCGTCCAAAGAAGATGAATCCTATGGCCACGCAAAGCAGCAGGATGCTGGCTGCAATGATGAGGGCGCGTACCAGGCCCGACATCTTGCTCTTGCCGCTATCGTTGGATACTGTGGTAACGGTAGTGGTTGTTACTGTAGTGGTTACAGTGCTTTCGGTGGTTTTACTTTTTGTTTCTGCCATGATGAAAAATTTTTTGAAAGTTATATGTTAGAATTGGAAATAAATAAACGGTTGAAGATCGGCCGCCTTCACCTGATACAGCATGAACACGGTGGCCACGCATATCAGAATCTTTACCAGCACGGGAGAATTGATGAACCAATTGGTGTATTTCTCCTTGCATGGCACCGACAGCCAGTGAACCAGCATTCCGAACAGTATTACGGCAAACACCTTGCGGTAGCCCATCACCATTGTGGATATCAGCTCCATATCGCCCCAGCCGTTAAGCAGGCGGTCCAGAATATTGTTCACGGTTTCCAGATCGGGCGCGCGGAACCATATACGGGTAAAGGTTATGAAGTTGAATGTGAGGAATATACCCCAGATGTGAGCTATTATCAGCCTTGAATCCTTTATCTGACGGCGTGTGATGTACACCAGATATGCCGACAGCAGCATCACCGACATCAGCAGCCAGAATATGCAGAGGGCTGATGTGCAGCCAAAGAAACATGCCGTGATGGCAGCCAGGAAGTTGCCCCAGAGTATCAGGGTGGTGGCCGTGTGGTGAGGCGATGTTTCAGGGAAAAGGAAGTGCCAACGGTCGAAAATGTAGAACGTGAAGCACGACAGCATTATAAGCAGTATCAGCACCATGATGCCGATGTCCTGATACCAGAGACCCGTAAGCACCACCGCGCACATGCTGAAGAACACTATCATCACAAAACCCATGGCGTACTTTAGCCAGCGGAAATCGTACTGGAGCTTGGTGCGGATAAGCCATGCAAAATATGCGTAGAGCCAAACCACATCGGCAAGTATCCAGAGCGTAACGCCGTGGGGATTGCTCCAAAGGCCGTAATGGTAGGTAAGGTAGGCGGCCAGGTTGCAGGCGGCCAGTACGGTCCACTTCAGCCACTGGGTCTCCTCTTTCCAGAGCTTGTAGACCACCAGGCCGAAGCCGTTGTATCCGCCCCAGATTACGAACATCCAGCTGCTGCCGTGCCACAATCCGCCAAGGAGCATGGTGATCTGATTGTTCATCATAGTGACGGCCTTGTGCTTGAAGTTCGGGAATATGCAGCAGAGCACTATCATCACTGCCATGAGCGAGAACAGCACTATGGCCACGGTGAGGCTTCCGCTAAGCATTATGAACACCAGCAGGATAACCACCCAGCAGGCGTATCCGCCAAAAGAGCCGTTCCTGTTGCCGCCTATGGGGATGTAGAGGTAATCCTTCAGCCATGTGGAGAGGGATATGTGCCAGCGGTGCCAGAACTCGGCGGTGGACTTGGCTTTGTAGGGCGAATTGAAGTTCATCGTAAGCTTGAAACCCATGAGCAGGGCCAGGCCAATGGCAATGTCGGTATAGCCGCTGAAATCGGCATATACCTGGAGGCTGTAGCCGTAGAGCGACATAAGAGTCTCGAAACCAGAGTATTTGAGCGGCGAATCGAACACGCGGTCGATAAAGTTGATGCTAATGTAGTCGGATATGAACACCTTCTTGATGAGTCCCTTCAGAATCATGAAGAGCGCCATTCCAAAATCCTGACGCGTAAGCTGATACGGCTTGTATATCTGTGGGATAAACTCGCTGGCCCTCACGATGGGACCTGCCACAAGCTGCGGGAAAAACGACACGTAGAATCCGAAATCCAGCACACTCTTTACCGGCTCTATCTGACGGCGGTACACATCCACGCAATAGCTGATGGCCTGGAATGTGAAGAACGATATGCCCACGGGAAGCACTATCTTGTCGGTGACGAAATCGGTGCCGAAGGCAGTGTTGGTGAGCAGCGAGAAATAGTTTACCACCTTGAAACTGGTGCCACAGATGCCGTTGATGGAATCTATGATGAAGGCGGTGTATTTAAAGTAGAAAAGTATCAGGAGATTCACCACAATGCCAAGCGCCAGTATCAGCTTCCGGCCCAATCCGTCGGGCCGGCTGTGGAGCCACTGGGTGATATAGTAGATGGATACAACGGTGAATATCAGCAGACTAACGAAGATGCCGCCAGTCTTGTAATAGAAGAAAAGGCTACACAACAGCAAATAGATATTCCTGATGGCAATACGCTTGTATACCTTAGCGTATATCGCCATCACCACAACGAAAAAGCCCCAGAAAAAAAACTGGGTGAAAAGCAAAGGCTTCTTGGGATCGTAGAGGAAAATGCCCGCCCAGTCGATGCTTGAGAGAAAATCCATTGTCTGTTTTGTTTGATAAATTGAATAGCATATTTGCCATACGGCAAACCGAATGCAAAGTTAGAAAATAATCCCAAAAAACGCAACTATTTCCGGAGTTTATTTTGGATATAATTGTCGTAAGTTTTCAGGAACGCATTGAAGAAAAGGTTTGCCGTAAAATTGTAACCCGTGCCGGTCATGTGTATCTTGTCGGGCTGCATCAGCTTGTGGCTCACCCACGTGTTGCACGATCCCAGACCGCCCATGATGTCGTAGATGCTGAAAACCGACGCTCCGTACTTATCGGCCAGGCGCAGCATCTGCTCCTGCTCCAGGGCCACGGCGGGATTGGGGCGGCGGCGCAGCAGGTAATAGTCGTTGGGCACTATAAGGGTGAAAACCACATCTGGACACTCCTTAAGCACGCTTTGCATAAACTGATCGTAGCGGCTGTAGAAAGTCTGGGGATTAAAGTTGACAGAATTGCCGTCGTTTACGCCGAAGAAACCCACCACCCAGTCGGGCTTAAGCAGCTTAAGCTGACGGGCAAAATGCTCACAGGCGTTCCACGACACCAGGCTGGCTCCGTTGATGCCCATGGCGTGATATGTGATGCCGGGGTTGTCGTTTTCAAGCGATATACCGTAGAGTGTAAAATAGTTCTGATTATCAGAGGTTTTCCTGAGCCTGAACGAAGCCACATCCTGATACTTCCTGAATATGAAAGTGGTGCATCCAAGGCTGTCGATGCGGGAAACGCTGTAGGGACCCATCTCCGGCACTGGCTCAATGTCGTACATATCCACATGTGGCGCCGTAAAAACCTTCACAATGTTGAAATCGTACTTGATGGGGTTTCGGGGATTCATGGATACAATTATGGAGGCTGTGCTGTCGGATGTGGTGGCTGAAGCTCCCGATATGCCCAGCTCGCAGCTGCGTTTCCATTCCACATTGCGGCAAGCGTTCCATATTCCGGAATACTTCACGGAGTAGTTGGTGGGATTGTTGCTCTTGCACATCTTGTATGGGAACACCAATCCGCGGCTGCCCACAAGGCCCGGATGCAGAGTCTGAAGCCTGTATCTCATCTGATTGGAAAACACGTCGGCCTGAGTGTGCGATCCGCCTATCTGCACCACGCTGATGCTGCTTTTTCCAAGCAGGATCATGGAATCGAGCTTGGCGTATATGCGGTTGAACCTGGTGGAATCCTTGCCGAAAATCAGCCTTACCTTGCTGTAATCCACAAAGTTGTATTGCGTAACATCGTAGGGATATTCCTGAGCGCTGATGCCGGTGCAGAGAGCCGCCATCAGGATTATGGTTAATAGAAATCTCATCAGTTATTGGGTTATATACTCATTATACCTGGCGATAAGGGCCGAGTAGAACATTCTGGCCATAATGTTGGCGCCCGTACCCGAAAAATGCACGTAGTCGGGGGCGGCGTATGCCGGATCGTGGTTTACCCAGTCGGGCATTGTGTTCCATCCGCCCATTGCGGCATACATATCCCAGAATGCGCAGTCGTTCTCGAAAGCGGCTCTCTTCAGGGCGTTTACAAGTTCGGGCAATACGGGATAGGTCTCGTAGCGGTCGGTGCCCTCCACCTTGCAGCTCATGTCGGCAGGGCCAATCAGGATAATGGACACACCGGGATGCAGACGCTTCAGGTAACGTATCTGAGCCGCAAGAAAATTCTTGAAACCGGCAGTGGATCCGGGCTGAAGACTTGGAACGGCGTTTCCGCCAAACTGGAGTATTATGCACTTTACATTAAGGTCGTTGTACATCTGGGCCAGCGTGGTACCGTCTATCCGTGTGAAGATGGTGCCGGAGCATCCACGTAGCGGAATGTTGTCGACAGCCACTCCCCCATTTCCGTCCATTGCAAAACCGTAGACCTCGGGGCTGTCGGCGCCGGCAAAATCCATATAGAGGTCCTGAGGCGCGGTTCCGAAATTCCATGTCTTGATGGCGTATCCGTTCACGGCCTTTATGGAATCGTTGTATAGCTCCTGCTCGCCGTCACGCACCTTAACGCTGAACGGCCTCTGATTGAAACCATAGAGCATGCGCACCCGCTTGATGTCCTTTACGTTGGCATGTCCGAAAGTGGCGGGCTGAAACCTGAGCGATGCGTAATACATCTTCTCCATTACTGAAGGCTCGGGAGGCTCTGGCACTATGTTAGGCATTGTGAAAATGGAATCCAGCACGGCCAGCGAGTCGGCCGATGCTGTGGAGTCGGGAGCCTGCATTGCAAATTTCTGCTTGGGCTCCTCGATGGGCTTGCGCATTGGCGCAAAACGGCTGAAGGCAGCCATGGCTCCGTATCTGGAATGTTTTACTGTGGTATCCACAAATGGGAAAATGGTGTAGCGCATCCACGTGCCAATGTTCTCCACGGCACATGGAGCCTTGTAGTCGTAGGCTGTCTTGGCAGGCACAAGTCCCGGACCAGAACCTCCAAACTGCTGCTGAAGCTTGTATCTCAGATAGTTGGATATACGGTCGGCCTCTATCTGCGAATCTCCGTAATGGATTATGCGCACCACCTTGCTTAGCTCGGCAGGATTCATAAGGCTCTGGAACAGAGTCTCCAGACACTTGAAACTGCCGTCGGGAAGCTCCAGGGGCTGATGTATCTGATCCACCTGAATTGGCCTTGGCACATAGTTGGCGGCCAGCGAGTCCACATCCAGCGAGTCAGACACCTGGGCCAAAGCATCAGACGGCTCCACATAGCCATCCAAATCCTCCTCCACCATTTCGGGCATGAAGGCGGCTGACTGCGATCCTGACTGGCCGGGATTATCGTTCCACCACTCCTTGAAACCGGGGAAATACAGCGCCAGATCGTCGCTGATCTTGATGCCGCCCTCGGGGAACACAAGCATCAGAAGCAACAACAATGCTAGCACTATTGCCAGAAAATTGAATGTATGTACAGGCCTTACCATTTATAACTATTTCTTACGTCTAATCTTGATAACCTGACCAATCTGAAGGCGGCGCACATCGTTGGATGTAAAACCGTTTATCTTCATGATGTCGGCATCCGAAATACCTGGGTATCTGGAAGCTATGGTGCTGAGGTTGTCGCCCTTGCGGATGGTGTAGTATTCATAATTGGGGTCCAGCTTGTTGCCCTTGGCCGATTGCTGGGCCACGATGTTGTTGCTCTGCTGCGCCTGTTTCTGGTCGAATGTCATGTTGTCGATATTCTTGTAGGAGTTCAGGCGCATTGTGGGCACGTAAACGCTTAGCTTCTGTCCCACGGTAAGGCGGTCGCTGTAGATGTTGTTCCAGCACTTCAGCTTGGTTACCTTCACATCATACCAGTTGGCAATAAAGCCGAAGGTATCTCCCTGTTTTACAGTGTATATCAGCTTGGAGCTGCCTGCCGGGATTGAATTGTCGCAAGGCTCGGGATCCGAGTATCTGGCGTTGGCGTTTGGCTTGGCGGCATTCTGATAAGCCAGCTGATTCTGAGGCGCAAAGAATATGGAATCCTGATACTTGTAGATTGAATCCTCCAGCTCGGCAAACCTTGTGGCCATATCGGCAGGCAGACGCAGGGCCGCCGGCTTGATGTCGCCGGGGATGATGTCTTTCTTGAACTGAGGGTTAAGGTCGCGGAGAAGGTCCATGGATATGCCCAGAACGCCGTTCACCTGACCGAAGTGCAGTTTCTTCGATATCATCACAGTATCAGAATACATAGGAAGCTCCACGTTGATAGGCTTGTATCCGTGGGCCTCGTAGTTGTTCATGATGTAGTTGACGGCTATGAATGCAGGCACGTATCCACGGGTTTCGCGTGGAAGGTATGGGTAGATCTCCCAGAAGGTGGTTTTTCCGCCCGAACGCTTGATGGCCCTGTTTACGTTGCCGGGTCCGCAGTTGTAGGATGCTATCACGAGGGCCCAGTCGCCGTAAACTTCATACATGTCCTTGAGGAGCTTGCACGCAGCCACGGTCTCCTTGTCGGGATCGAAACGGTCGTCCACGAGGGTGGAAACCTCAAGGCCGTATATCTTACCAGTGCCGTACATGAACTGCCAGAGACCGGCTGCACCGGCCCTCGACTTGGCCCTTGGCTTAAGGGCGCTCTCCACTACGGTAAGGTACTTCAGCTCCAGAGGAATGCCGTTCTTATCCAGCTCCTCCTCTATTCGTGGGAAATAATACTTGCTGAGACCCAGCACTGTAGGAATATAATACTTGCCCTGGCGGATATACATCTCTATCCACTCCTTCACCTTCTGATTGTATACAAGAGGGAATGTTGTGGGAATCTTCTTGAGTTTGGCCTCGTAGATGGAATCCGAGAAGAAAACCGGAGTGTTCTGATTGGCAAGCGATTTCGAGTTTTCGGCATCGTTGATGGCATCCTTTACATACCATACCTGCATCAGGCTGTCCATGCTCTCCGATACAAGGCTCTCCTCTTCCTGAATCTCCTGGAGCGAATTGCTCACCAGAGGGTCGGAAATGGTATCGGCGTAGTTCTCGAAATCGTCGGGATTCTGTGCCGAGACACTGGCCACGCCCATAAGGCAAACCGACAGGAAGGATAACATTGTCTTTTGCATAATATCAAAAGGTGGTATTAATGGTTAAGTATAAAAAAAAAATCTTTTTTTGGGGAAGGTCTGATGCTGCTGAACAGGATACAGCAGCATCAGAACCGAAGCACTATGCGCGCCCCGAACGACGGCTTCTGGAAGGCGAAAATCGGACTCTGCGCCATCGGCTCCACATGCAGGGAGATGTCGTCGCTGATATCATAATCGTAGAGGTGGGCATCCACCACGGCATCGAAAATATTCATCATGTACACCAGCGCCATGCCCACAAAACAGAGGTCGCGGTATCTACGGTATTTAAGCATGTATACCGCCACATCGCTCTCGTTGGTAAGACCGAAAATATTGAAACCCGTGTTCAGCGAATCGCCGAGCAGGAAGTGCTCGTCGTTTTTCAGCTGCTTGTATCTGGTGTTGTAGAACTGCGACACATATATCAGAGTGCCCAATCCACCATAAATCACCGGCACCTTCCAGTACTGGCCATTGTATATCTGGCCGGCACCAGGCACAGCGAAAGAGAGCCATCCGGCCAGCTTGGGATTCTTCTTGGGCGGCAGCGAATCCACCAGTGAATCCACGGGCTGCTCGTCGATGTAGACGAAATCCTGGCCATTGGTGGAAATTCGCGCGCGGGTGCTGTCGTTGCGTCCCTCGCGGTATCCCTGCTTTACCGCAGGATCGCTGAGGTCGGGCGTATCGGTGTCCTGAGCCAAAACAGAGCAAGGCAGCATCAGCAGCATAGCCCAGATGGCCAGAAACAGACGGATTCTGTTTGCTATCATAAGGGAAAAAACGAAAAGCCAAGTCCCTGAGGACTAGAGCTGTATGTTATTCAACAACTGTACAATCTTGTCGTAATCCTCCTGCGACTTAAGATTGAATGTGAGCTTGCAGGCACCCTTGCTGTCGAGCTTGAGGTCTACAGGCACATTGAATTTCTTTGTGAAATCCTTCTTCATCTGCTTCTGCTCGTCGCTGAGTTTTGGGCGCACTGCCTTCACCATCACCTTCTTGGCCTGGTCGTCGGCATTTGGCTGATCCTCGGCGCCATCCTCCTTGCGCTCCATCTCGAACACAAAGCCATCGGGATCCTGAACCAGCTGCTCCACCTGACGGGCTGTAAGGCCGTAGTTGAGCACCTTCTGGAAGAGGTCCATCTGGAGTTCCTTGTCTTCCACGCTTATGAGCGGACGTATCTGACCCTCGGTGATCACCTTGTTGCGCAGGGCAGCCTGCATCTGATCGGGAAGGCGGAGCAGACGCAGCGAGTTTGCGATGGTGCTGCGGCCCTTTCCGAGGCGCTGCGAGAGCTCCTCCTGGGTAAGCTTGCACTCCTCGATAAGGCGGTTGTAAGTGATTGCAATTTCTATCGAATTCAGGTTCTCGCGCTGGATGTTCTCCACGAGAGCCATCTGAAGGGTAACGCTGTCGTCGGCCTCGCGGATGTAGGCGGGCACCTCCTTGAGGTCGGCAAGCTGCGATGCGCGGTAACGGCGCTCTCCCGAGATAATCTCGTACTTGTCGTCCTTCTTGCGGAGGGTGAGAGGCTGAATGATGCCGAGAGTCTTGATGGACTCGGCAAGCTCCATAAGAGCGTTCTCGTCGAAATCGGTACGTGGCTGTGTAGGATTAGGCACAATCTTATCCAGAGGGATAAGGGCTATGCTGCCTGTATTTACAACCTCCTCGGGTCTGTTGGCTACGTATGTGGTATTATCCTGGATCAGGGAGTCCAAACCGCGGCCCAATCCCTTCATCTGCATTTTTGCCATTTGTAGAAACTGCTGTTTTATTAGTTATTAGTTTAAGAGGCTGATACTTACAAAATTGCTTACAGCCATAAATAATTATTTGTAAGCTGTCAACGAATGGGCACAAAACCGCCATAGCATTGTCAGCTTACAAATAATATCTGAAAAAAAACTTTAATCAATTGAAAACTACGCCTTTACCTGGGCGTCTTTTTCGAGAATCTCCTTGGCGAGATTCAAATAGTTTACAGCGCCGTTGGAAGCCGCATCGTATTCGATAACAGGCTTTCCGAACGAAGGAGCCTCAGAGAGACGGATGTTTCTGAGAATAAGAGTCTTGAACACCATATCCTGGAAATGCTGGCGCACCTCCTCCACCACCTGGTTGCTGAGACGGAGGCGGCTATCGTACATTGTAAGCAGGAATCCCTCGATCTGGAGATCCGGATTAAGACGAGCCTGAATCATCTTAACGGTGTTCAGGAGCTTACCAAGACCCTCGAGAGCGAAGTACTCGCACTGTACAGGGATGATAACAGCGTCGGCAGCCGAGAGGGCGTTTACTGTAAGCAGACCCAGAGAAGGAGAGCAGTCGATAAGGATGTAATCGTACTGATCGCGCACCTTGTCCAGGAAAGCCTTCATCTTGTACTCACGGCCTTCCACATTAAGGAGCTCAATCTCGGCACCTACGAGGTCGATGTGAGAAGGAATGATGTCGAGGCCATCGGTAGAGGTCTTCAAGATCACGTCCTTTGGCTCCACCTCGTCGGTAAGGCAGTCGTAGACGCTCTTCTCGATGTTGCGGAGCTCGAAACCGAGACCAGAGGTACAGTTGGCCTGAGGATCGGCATCGATAAGAAGTATTTTCTTCTCCATAACCGCGAGCGACGCTCCAAGGTTGATTGATGTTGTTGTTTTGCCAACTCCGCCTTTCTGGTTGGCTATCGCAAAAACTTTTGACATATTTTTAATAATATAATATATTCGTTAGGTTTCGAAAACAAGCGGAATGAAACACTCGTGAAACAAACCGCACTGCAAAGATAAGAATTATCTTTTAATTTTGGGACAAATCCCAAGGAAATTTTACATTTAGTTAACTCAAAAAACGGGTTGCAAATCATAATAAAATCTGCAACCCGTTGATACTCCGCTCGATAATCGGGGAAATATTTTTTCTTAGAACTCGAAACCGAATCTCATCATGAACATCTTCTCCATGCCCCATACATGATCGTCGGAATAGCCCCTGAGATCGCTAACCGACAGACCTGCCGATATGTTAACGGCCTGACGTCCCTCGTTGAGCGACATCCTGAGGCCGGCCATGACGTTTAGATCCAGTCCGTATTTGTCGTTGTCCTCCTCGCGCAGCATATCCCAGCCAATGCGGAGGTCGGCGTAGGGCTGCACACGCGCATCTCCCAACAGATTGTATTTTACGCAAATGTAAGGTATTGCCTTGAAGACTCCAGAATAATCAAAACCGCAACAATCTTCATCAATATAAGAATTGCCGTTGTTGCGGAATTCGGTAATCTCGTTGCCATTCTCGTCATAATATTTATTTGGCACATAAAGTCCTACCTCAGGATCATACGATCCCCCAGGATAATTGAAGTAAACCACATTGCCATCCTTGTCGTACGCGCGGTATACATATCTATTGCCGTTGTCGTCAATCCAGTAAGTGTTGTCGCGTGAATCCTCGTAATATTTGCGGTCCTCGTTGGAATGGTTGCGGTAAAAAGAATGGCTGCATCTGCCACCCCAGATGGTCTTCATACCGCCGCCAAGGAAAAGGTTTGGGGTAAACTGATATCCCACAGTGCAAGCCACACCGCCCAGGCCGGTGGCCTCGTTGCCCATACCCTCGCCCTCAATCATAATGGTGAATCCGGTTTGTATGAACTTGCCGTCCACATTCTGAGCCCTGCATACTGATGCTAAAGCCAGGGCCACTATAATATAAAGTATCTTTCTCATAATAATCTGATATTAAAATTTAAATGCCGTGCCAAGGTTTAGCAGCACACAATATTCATAATCTGGAGACCACTTGACATATTCGCGCTTGTAGTTCAGAATCATGAAACCCATTGTAAACTCTATCTGCTTGTTGTTCTTAAGATTGTAGCAGAAACCGGTGTTGTTGCTGAAGAAAGAATCGCCGCATCCGAAAGCGTTGCCAAAACGCCAGTGGAAAATTGGCGAGCAGCTGTATTGGGTGAGTATCTGATACCGCCAGTCAAACACAAGACTAACAATGCCCTTGTCTACAGCCACTTCCTCCTGCCAAACCTCAGTGGTATGTACCTCCTTGCCATCCACAATGCGCTTACCTGTGTAGGTGGAAGAAAAACCAGGAGAATGTATGTACGAGCCAGAAAGTCCGGCGCCGAAAAAGAGATGGCCTCCGGCAAAATTTATACCGTATACACCTGAAAAGTTATACATATTGGTTTCGCCGCAGGTACGCTCGAATCCTGTCAAAAAGCTCCAGCGCTTGAAATCAGGCCGATCGTCGCTTTTGTCCAGATCCAAAGTCTGAGCCATGCCCAGAGCCGACATCAGCGACAATGCAATCAATAAAAACAGTCGTTTCATGTTCTTTTTATTAATTTGTTTTTAATTTATAAAATCAAGGGTTTTGCATATATAACACTCCGTTTAATGGTAACCCTATTCATATAGATGAAAAAAAAATGCGAAAGTGAAGGAAATTTACCTGAAACTTTCTACAAAATCATAAAAACTTTCGTCAAGACTAGTCATGGATGGCAAAAGCGCATCAGCCCCCTCGGCCAAGAGCACGGCATCAGCAAGCGGACCCGTATTCACAGCCAGCGTAAAGACGTTGGCAGCCACTCCTGCCCTTACGCCAAGCGGAGCGTTCTCCACCACCACGGCCTCGTTGGCTGATACGCCAGCCTTCCTGAGGGCAATAAGATAAGGCTCAGGGTTTGGCTTTCCGAACTTTACATCGTATGCGGTCACCATGTTTTCGGGCGTAAATATTCCGGGGAAATGCCTGTTGAGGCGCTCCAGAAGGGTTTTCTGACCGCTGCCTGTGGCAAGCACTATCCTGATGCCGGCGGCCTTGGCTTTCTGGAGAATCTCCCACGCGCCCTCCATGGGCATAGCCACGGGACACTGGTTGAAAATCTCTGTTTTCTTGCTGTATATCTGCTTGATTTCCTGCTCGGAGGCCTCGCGGCCCCAAGTGCGGAGGGCAATCTCGTTGATAGTGGATGCGCCGGTGCGTCCCTCGTTCATGTAGGCCTCCTCGCGGGTCATGGAAAGGCCGTAAGCAGCAGTGGCCCCTATCCACGATGTGGCGTGGTTGGGCATGCTGTCGAAGAGGACTCCATCCATATCGAAGAGCATAGCTTTCAGGCTGATGCTGCTGAAACCGCTGCGGCTCAAATAGTTCTGTTTCTCTGTATCAAACATTATAAATAAAATTACATTTATTTTTAACAAGAAAACGCGCTCAATAAACTTTTAATCTTATTTGGGAGCGCAGAAAACATCGAAACAAAGTTTCGATAAAAAACGCTAAACGCTAAAAAACAAAACGGTGAAAAA
>JAKSLV010000061.1 GCA_024401025.1 Bacteroidales bacterium | reverse complement strand
CTCAGGTCAATCAGCTTCTGGATTGTTGGCTTTGGCTGACTGTTGCGGTCGAAGAGGGTTGCGTAGTCGCTGCGGCCACGGATGGGGAAGTCGTTTCTCCATGAGTTGGCGTCGTTGAAACACCAGAATCCTACACGCTGGATGCTGCCCTTGTGCTTGAGGAGCATCTTGTAGAATCCGCACCAGAAGTCATCGGCCTTGGCCTGAACCTCGGCTGGAAGTCCGTCCTTGTATGGGTCCATCTCTGGACGGTAGGCGAACTTGTCGCTGATATTTGCTCCCGAGAATCCGTAAGGATTAGGAAGTATCGAGAGGTCAAGCTCAGAGAATCCTGTCTTTACACCCAGCTTCTCGATGCAGCTGATTGAATGGTCGTACTGGTTGATGATGGTATCAGCACCGTCCTCCAGGATTATGTGACCCTGCATGCAGATGGCTGATACTTTTAAACCGCCCTCGATGAGGGGCTTGAAGAATTTGCAGACAGCCTCCACCTTTGTGGCCTTGTTCATCGAGAAGTCGTTGTAGAAGAGCTCGATGGTTGGGTCGGCCTCGTAGGCGTACTGGAATGCGAGAGGGATAAACTCCTCGCCCAGAATCTGATAGAATGGGCTGTTGCGGAAGCTGCCGTCGTCCTCGAAACACTCGTTGCAAACATCCCAGGCGTCAACTCTGCCCTTGAAGTGGCTTACCACGTTGGTGATGTGCTCCTTCATATAGGCTTTGAGAGTATCAGCAGACACCAAACTTCCGTCCTCGTTGAAGTGGAACCATCTTGGACACTGAGAGTGCCAGATAAGGCAGTGGCCCATCACCTTCATGCCGGCGGCCTTGGCCTTGTCCACAAACTGATCGGCCAGGGTGAAATCGTAGCGGTTGCGCTCGGGGTGAACAACCTCGCTCTTCATGCAGTTTTCGGCCACCACCCAGTTGAATGTGTGGGTTATCTTGTCCCAGTTGGTGGTCTGGTCGGCTGATACCATACCGGTATAGTCGCGGCCCTCGGCCATCTGGGAGTTGGCTGCCACTTCCCACTGATTTACCGAGCATCCGGTGTACCAGCAGTCCTCGTATGCCTTGGCAAGCGATGTGGCAGCGTTGGAAGCAGCATCAGAGCCCTTCGGATTGCCACCGCCACATGATGCCAACATAGCAATAGCGGGGATAAGCAATGATAGAAATTTTGGATTCTTCATTTCATTATTTTTTGTTGCGAGCCTCAATCTCACGGTTCATCTCGTTGATCTTCTCATCTGTGAGAGGGTACTTGTAGATAAGGAAAGCTACAAGGATAAGGAGAAGGGCAGGGATGATGGTTGTAAACCAGAGGATGGCCTCCTGAGCAGTCTCGGAGTAATCCTGAAGCTTCATGTAGTAAGCGTTTACAGGTGCGCTTATGAATGAAGCGAGGAACACTACGATAAAGATTCCGATCATGAGCTGGAGACACTTGTTGGCGCCAAACTCCTTGAACATCTCGCCGTAGGTAACAGGCTTGTCTGGTGTGGTGGCGATGCGCTCCTGACAGCTCTTGAAACAGTAGATGAGCAGAGCGAGACCTGCGATAGCGAAGATTGTGGTTACGGTAAACCATGCGCTTGGGTCTGTCTGGAGAGCTGATGCCTCATCTGTGAAGCTGAAGCCAATCATACCCATTACCAATGGAGTAATCCAGCCAGCGATAGAGAAACCAGCCTTGAAAGCAACACCTGCAAGGGCGTTTACTGTAGCTGCTGGACGGTTGCCTGTGCGGTACTCCGATTCTGTGATAACCTCAGGAACAAGAGCCCACATGAGCGAGCCTACCAAAAGACCTACGCCGGTCATAACCTTGGCAGCCTGTACAATGGTGTTGCACTCCTCTACCGATGATACCTTAGGTATGGCATAGAGGATGCAGAAACCTACGAAGCCAATTGCGAGAAGTGTGTAGTAGAGTCCCTTCTTGCCGAGCCAGTTCTTGAGCACAGGCATCAGAGGAAGGATGATGAATGCAGGGATGGTACCGATGGCCATGAAGAGGGCCTGGTTCCAATCGATGGTGGCTGCGTGAGCAAAGATTGCGAGACCGATAGGGAAACCGGCCTGAACGATAATCTGACCGATATTGGCGCATACCATACGGGTAGAGGTAAGCTTGAGAACCTCGTCGTTGTCGCGGGTCATGGAGGCCATGATAGAGCCGTAAGGAATGTTTACTACAGAGTAGATCATACTGAGCAATGTGTAGCTTACTGTAGCGTAGATTACCTTGGCAGTGTAGCCCCACTCAGCGGCCTGAGGAAGCATCAGAAGACATGCTGCGATGGTGAGAGGAATACCACCATAAAGAAGATATGTGCGGTACTTTCCGAGTTTTGGATTGTTGTTGTCGATGTAGCGGCCTACGATAGGGCTCCAGAAACAGTCGATGAGACGTACCACGAGGATCAATGTGCCCACAAATGCGGCGTTGATCTTGAGTACTGTTGTCAGATAGAGCATCAGGTAGCAAGCTACTGTCTGGAAAATAAGGTTCTGAGCCAAGTCTCCCGAACCAAAACCGATTCTCTGGGCCCAGGACAACTTGTAGAAACCATTGGTTTCCGTTGTTTTAGTGTCTGTCATAATAAAATTTAGATATAATTTATAAATATAATGTTGTTGATTGCTAACTATTTAAGGGCCTTTGCGGCGCACTTGCCCATAGCCTCGTAACCCTTGGGGTTGAGGTGGAGCCAGTCGTCGGAATATTCAGCCTTAAGTTTCTGAGGATCCTCGGGATCGCGTACCTCGGCATCGAAATCTATCACGCCGTCGATCTTGTCGGTGGTACGTATCCACTCGTTTACAACCTGACGTGCTGTCTCGTGCCATGGGTTGAAGTAGCTGTTGCCCTTGAATGGGGTGATGGTTCCCATGAAGACCTTCATGCCGGCGTTACGAGCCTTCTCGATGAGGGTCTCGTATGCCTCGATGAGTTTCTTGGATTTCTCCTCCGAGTTCCAGGCCCAGCCTATGTCGTTTACGCCCTCAAATATTACGAGAGTCTTTACGCCGCGCTGAGCAAGGATGTCACGGTCGAAACGCTTGAGGGCTGGCTGGCTGAGGCCTCCCTCTATAACGCAGTTGCCGCCAATGCCAAGGTTAAGCACGCCTACCTTGCCTTCGTATGCCTCGGCCAGGAAGTCGGTCCAGCGGTTCTGCATGTTAGTGGTGGTTCCGCGGCCATCGGTGATGGAGTTTCCGAGGGCTGCGATAATTCTTGTATCGTGGTCGGTCTTAACATCGAGCGATGCTATGTTGTACCAGTGGTCGAGTTTCTCATCGATTACGAAAGCGGATTTTGGCTTGCTCTCGCCCTTCATGATGTACGAAGTGGTGCGGCTGCCACGGTGAGTGGTTGGCTTCTCAGGAGTGCGGTCGCCGTAGCAAACAGTGATGCTGAGGCGCTGCAAAGGCTTAAGGCTGTATGCGAGATCGTCGCAGAAAACCTTCTGGCCGGGCTCCAGAGTGATGTTCTTCTTGCCGTTGAATGTGAGATACTTTGCCGATTTGGCATCGATTTTCTCCAGATCGCCCGCATTGGCTATGTATACCGACTTGATGTCGACTGCCGACGAGCCAAACTCGTTTGATATCAGCATCCTGAGGCTTTCGCCTCCTATGGAGACGTGTATAATCTGACGTACAGATCTGTTGCTGAGGCTTTCTTTTGGATAATCCCAAGGGTCGAGAGGAGCCTCCTCTGCTGTGGCCCAAGTGCCTTTCCATTCCTGCTGGCTGGTCTGAGCAAATGCTGTGTTTGCCGACAGGGCCAAGCCTAATAATCCGATAAGAAATAGTCTTTTCATAAATGTATTTTTATAATTTCCACAAAGATAGAAATAATTTTGCACAAAAAATACACGTTAAGCATAAAATTTCTTAACGTGTATTTAACGTGAGTCCTGCGAATTTAAAGTTTCGCACAGATAACACAGATGACACAGATTTTTTATAAATTTTTATAGACAAATTCATACGAAATAATAATAAATCTGTGGAGTATCTGTGTTGTCAGTGTCATCTGTGCGAAGTAATTTATTCAGCCACAAACTCGCTCTCTGTGCCGAAGAGGAAGCTTCTGCTGTAGCCGCCAAGGTCTATTACGATCTTCTCAACCACCAAGCCGGGCTCTATTGGAGCTATGCTGAGGATGTGGTCACCCTCGCCGCTTACGGCTATCGAGTTTACAGTCTCGATGATTCTGGTGGCCACTACATCGTACATGTGCCACTGGTTTTCCTCCACGCAGTCGCCGTTGTAATTCACCTCCAGCTTGCTGCCGCCGTCTATCGACAGATTATAGCGGTGACCCTCATGACGGACAAATGGCAGTGTTGAGTTGGTGATTACGTGTACCTTTACGCTGTCAACGGCCTTTGGCAGACGGAACTTGTATTCCAGGCTTGCGCCCTCGGCAGGCACATTGTAAGGCATCAGGGCCACGGCCGACTTGGTGCGTCCGTAGGTTGGAATCACGGTCCACTTGGCCTGAGAGTTGTTGTTGGCCTTGTAGAAGTGCTCGGCCTCTATTGAGATATAGCCTATGTTGCTTACAGCTACAGCGTTCTTGCGCTGGCCGTCGCTTATGCGTCTGGTCTTTGGACGTATGTTGTGGGCAGGATCGTTCCAAGAGCGGTAGCCGATGTGGCTCTGGTCCATGAGGTGGTTCCACTTGCCGCCGTTGAGGTTGTGGTAGGCAATGGTGTAGAGCGAGTCGCGGTCGAAACACTCGTCCACCTTGTCGGCCCACTCGTTGGCCTCGGGATCGTTAAGGCTGGCCAGATAGTAGTTGTTTGCCAGGGCGTAATACATCTCGTAGAGGTTGGCCATGGTCTGTACCGGATGGAGAGCCAGCTGATAGAATGCGTTCTTGTATTTCTCGTCGAGAGAGTAGTAGAGACGCAGAGCCTCAGCCTCCAAGGCCTTGTACTCGTTTACAGCCTCCTTGAACTCGCCGCTGTGAAGATTGTAGGTGTAGAAGTTGAGCATCTCTGGAGTTACACGGCCATTGTAGGTGCTGTATTTCTCGATGATGTGGGCTGCTGCCTTGGCATCCTTCTCGCCGAAGGCATCCTTGCAGAACTCAAGAGTGTGGTTACGGAAGTTCTGAGCGTTGAATGCCTTGGGATCCCATGCCATGCGGAGGAAAAGGTCGATTGGATACTCCATAGGCTTCAGGTCGCCCACGTTGAGGATCCAGAGACGGTCGATGCCGTACTCCACGCAGAGGTTCATCTGCTCCCAGAGGTGTGCGATAGGAGTAATGTTGGTCCACTTGCTGCTTCTTGGAGCGCCTACGTAATCCACGTGGTAATACATACCCCAGCCACCCTTGTGCTGAGTGTTTGGCACCTTGCGGATGTTGCCCCAGTTGTCGTCGCAGAGCAGGATGAGTACGTCGTCAGGCACGCGGAGGCCGTTGTCGTAAAGAGTCTGAACCTCCTTGTAGAGAGCCCAAACCTGCTGACGTTTCTCGGCTGGCTTGCCGGTCTCCTCGGCTATTATCTGGCGCTGGTTCTTGAAGATGCGCTCCATGAGCTTGATGTTTTTCTGTATAGGATTCACGTACTCGTCGTCGTGACCTTCCTTGCCGCCAAGGCCGGTGTCGCCATCGCCACGCATACCTATTGTTATGAGGTCCTCGTTGTTTTTGGCGCGGCGGATACCCTCACGGAAAAACTTGTCGATTACCTGCTGATTCTCATCGTAGTCCCAAGGACCGTTCTCCTTGCGGTGACGTGCCCACTCCTGGTGGTTGCGGGCCATTGGCTCGTGGTGGGATGTACCCATCATGATGCCCATCTCGGCTGCAAGCTCGCCGTTGCGAGGATCGTCGGCGTAGAATGCGTTGCCCCACATGGCTGGCCATAGGTAGTTGGCCTTAAGGCGGAGAAGCAGCTCGAATACGTGCTCGTAGAAGTTGCTGTTAATGCCTCGTGCCAGCTCTGGGATGGCTGTAGGACACTCGGCATCAGGGAATTTCTCCTTTACCCAGCCCGAGAGGCATGGAGCTTCGTCGTTGAGGAAGATACCGCGGTAGCGAACGGCAGGCTCGCCGGCGGTGTGCTCGCCGTTCTTGATGTAGATGGCGCTGTGCTGCTCTACAGCAACATCAGCCCACCAATACCATGGCGATACGCCCATCTGCTCGCTGAGCTCGTAGATACCGTAGATGGCGCCGCGCATATCGCTGCCGATGATGTAGATGGTGCCGTCGATGGCCTTGATGATGAATTTCTCCACCTTGCCCTGAAGCTGCTTGGGATCTATCTGTTTTTTCTTGATGAGCTGCTTCATGAAGGCGGTGTTGCCCATGGTGGCCACTACGATCTTTGTGCTGGCATCAGCCTCCGTAACTGTGGTGGCCGATACTCCTGATACTGCCTTGATGTCTTGGCAGAGGTCCTTGCAGGCGCGCTGCAAACCCTTGCAGTCCTTGTCGGCCAGGTATATCGAGATGTTCTTGCCGTTGATGAGCTCGGTGTTGCCGCCGCTCGATGTATATTCCACAAATCTTGGCGCGTTCTGGGCAAAGGTGCTCAGAGCCATGAAGACAAGCAGAATAGATAGAAGTCTTTTCATAATTTCTTTGTTTTTTTGAAAGTGTTTATATTATTTTGAACTTTATTGATTGGTACACTTTTTTAACCGGGGAGCGCTATAGGAATTAGTCTTTCTGACGCTCCACGTAGGCCTTCTTCATGCGCTTGGCCTCGCACTCATCGATGCTCTTGTATTTAAGCTGGCCCAGGTATGATGGAATCTCCATCTTGCTGAACTGCTGGAAATAAAGCACGCAGGCATCTCGCCACCACTGAGCCTCGTCGTACTGGATGGCCAGCTTGCCGTCCACCTCCTTGTAGATATCAGGATAAACCTTTCCATTGAGAGTCTTCCACTGCTTCTGGAAAGCTGCCACACGGTCGGCGCCGCGGAAATAATGCTCGCAGAGCTCGTCCCAGAGGGTGTTGCCGTCCATCAGGTAGAAATCCCATGGCAAGTGGTGGAACCACAGGAGGAACTCCTTGGGGCATGTAAGCGGATTGTCGAACATATCACGCAGGGTGGGCTGATACTGCGCAGTAGCGTTGGTGCCAGTCTTGCTGCGGTTGAAACCCAGACCATCGGCGGCAGCCTTGTGATAATATGTAGGCATCCAGTCGGGACGGGCACCCTCTATGGCGCACCATGGCTGAGGTCCGTAGTGGTCGCTCCAGCCCATGAGGTGGTGCAGACCAAGAGGTGTCATATAGTCGGTGATGGCCTCGCGCGATTTCATCATGATGTTTACGATGGCTGGCAGTGCGGCCTTGTTGTCGGTGATGGTCTGGAGAGCCCACTCCCTGGCAATGTCCTCGCTCCTGAGTGAAGGATCCCAGGCCAGGCGTCCAAATGCGTACCAGTTGCTCTGAGCCATTACGTATCCGCACCAGTTTTTCATGTTTCCGGTGTTGGCCACGCCGGCAATGGCTGTAAGCTTGCCTTCCAGAGTGGTTTCAGCCACTGTCTTGCCGTTGCAGTAGGTAGGATAATCGAGGAACTCCTTCCACATGGTGGCCAGATAGCAGAGGTGGTCGCTGTAGCCAAGATACTCCTGTGTGATCTGAACCTCGGCCATAACCGAAGTGTGCTTCATGGCGCCGAACAGCGGGCTGAAAGGCTCTCTGGGCTGGAAATCCACTGGACCATTCTTTACCTGGATAATAACGTTGTCGTCGAACTTGCCGTCCAGAGGCATGAACTCCTCGTAGGCCTGCTTGGCGCGGTCGTTGCCCTGAGGATTGTATACGAATGCACGCCACATCACAATGCCGCCGTGAGGCTTAAGGGCCTTGGCAAGCATGTTGGCGCCGTCGGCGTGGGTGCGTCCAAAGTCCATAGGACCAGGCAGACCCTCTGAGTTGGCCTTTACGAGGAAACCGCCGAAATCAGGTATCAGGCTGTAGATCTCGTCGGCCTTCTTCTCCCACCATTTAATAACCTTGCCATCGAGTGGATCGCTGGTCTTGAGCTTGCCAAGTGCGGCAGGCGACGAGAAGTTTACGGCCAGGTACACCTTTATATTATATGGACGGAGAATGTCGGCAATTTTCTTTACGCCATCCAGCAGCTCCTTGCTGAGCACGAGAGGGTCGGCGTTTACATTGTCGATAACGGTGGCGTTGATGCCGATGGAGGCGTTGGCGCGCGCGTAGGTCTCGATGTCGCTGCGGAAGTTTACCTTTCCATCCTTGAACCAGATGCTGAGGCCTGCGTATCCGCGCTCCACAGATCCGTCAAGATTGTCCCAGTGGTTGAGGCATCGTACCTGATATGCCGGCACAGACGAGTAGTCCTTGGGCATATCGCCGAGACGCAGGCGACGCTGCCACTCGTATACGCCGTACAGGAGTCCGGCCTGGGTTTTGGCGATAATCCTGGTGTTGTTCTTGTCGAAATCGTACTTGATAGAGAAACCCTCGTTGCCCAGAAAATCGGGCGCCCCGTTGGTTATAAGGCTGATGGTGTTGGTGGTTTTGGAGTTGGTTTTCTTGAGCTCCTTGAGTTTCTTGCCAGAAAACTTGTCGATGGCAAACTCCACCTCTTTGAGGGCTGTCAGGGTTTGACCCTTGCCAATCTTGAAATCAATGTAGTAGTTCTGAGGCAGACTTACAGAAGGTGTTGATGGCCAATGAGCCAGCCACAGGCTGTCGGTCTGTGCATGCAACAATGCCGGTGCTATCATAACAGCCAGCATCATCAGCATAAATGTTATTATACCGCGTTTCATCTATTAATGTGTATTATTAAGGTTATACAAATCTACACAAAGATAACACATTATAGGGAAACGGCAAACTCTTTTTGTTCTTAAAATGTAACAAAAACAGTATGAAAATGTAACATTGGCTAAGTATCAGCACAAAAAAAAGCAAAAAAAATTTTCAGTCCGGACATTTTTTTTCAACAATAAAGGCAAGAAAACGTTCAAAAAACAAAATATTTGGTATACATTTGCAAAGCAAAAACCAATATAAGTATGAATCCGTTTTCTACAGAATTACTCAACAAGATAACATCGATACTCGTAAAGCGTTTCATAAGTGCAGGCAGCCTGACACCGGACGACTACGACGACATGGTGCAAACCCTGAGAACCAGGTATCTTGCCAAGAAAAGCCACATAGAAAGTCTGTACAAGGGTGACGCCCAGCCTCAGACATACATGACCAGCGTGCTGAGGATGATGCTGTTGGAGGAGCTGCGCAACATGCAGAAAACCAAGATAGCCACCGAGGACATAGATTCCGAGGGATACCATCTTGAAAAGCCCGACAGATCGCTATCGCCAGAGCAGCAGGCCATCATAGACAACGAGAAACAGCATCTGCAAAGGGTGATGATGACTCTAGGCAAGGACAGGGCAAAGATACTGATGTGCCTGAAGATGCAATACAGGATACCGGTAAGCCAGCTGGAATGGCTCGACTACCTGAACGGCCGGCAGGCCAACGGCGCCGAGGAGTACCTGAAGTTTGGCGAGCAGGAGCTAAACAAGGATATATTCGCTAGGCTGTGCAACATAACAAATCTGGTGGAAGGCGCCCAAAACAAGCCCGACGCAATAAGGATTTGGCTGAGCACCAAGATAGACCAGATAACAAAGCGAATGAACGCCACGGGAAAATCCAAATACGACTCGGAGACTCTGGGCATCCTGATGGAATGCATGTACGTGTATAGATAAAAAGACTGGCAGACGCGCATGGAGATGCGCTGAAATACATATGATATAAACTAGTGCAAGAACAATAAAAATTACCAAAAATCATGAGATAACGTGACCACAATCAGAAAGCAAGACTGGCCGACTACGTAAACGGCCTGCCTGTAAACCTGACAGAAAACGAGATAAACATGCTGGCCGAGGACGACGACCTGGCAGCCGAGATCCTGGAGATTGCAGAGATTTCCAGAGAGGCCGGCAACGCCAAGGCTCAGGGCCGCGGCAAAACATTGCGCATGGTGATAATGTCGCTGGCAGCCTGCCTGGTGATAGGCATCACATTGAGCATGGTTTTGAGGAGCGCCCAGGACGAAAACCAGCCGTCGGCAGGCAAGATCAGCAGCCTGGCAGCAGCCTCAGCCCCCGACAAGGGCTTCGCCAACCTGCCCAAGGACTTCGAGAGCCTGTTGCAGACAGCGTCGGCACGATCCAATTTCGACCACAAGCCAAACGAGGCCTTCGACCTGATGCTGAGCAACAGCTACGACGACGACACCCTGATACTCTGCAACGCCAACGGACAGCAGCTGCTGAAGGCAAAGGTAAACGGCAACATCGTTCCCATAGAGGGCCTGTCGGAGGGTCTCTACTACTATTACCTGATATACAATCCAAAGGAAAAGGGCGCCCTGGCCATTGGCTGGGACGAGTAAAAAACATCCTTTTTTATTTTGCGGAATCAAATATTTCTTTATATATTTGCTAATACGTACAGCAAAAAATCATTGTATAAAGAATTACTTGACACACAGACAATTATGAGATTCAATTGGGACGATTTTAAAGCTAAATACCAGAACGAGCAGGAGGCCCGGCAGGGGTTCAACAACCTCTGCGAGATCCTTATGCAGAAAAAATACCCAGAATTCACCATCAAGAATTCCGACACGATAGAGGCCAAAGGCAACCAGATAGACGAAACCCTGAGCAAGAAATGCAAGGTTTACCTGGCTAAATACTTCCTGGACGGCGTGTCGAATTCCAGAAAGGGTCAGATAAGGAAATCCCTGAACGACAACCTGCCATACATGATGGCCAACAAGATTACCGAATGGTATCTGCTGCTGCCATTGGATTTCAGCCAGGAGGAGAGCAACTGGTGGGAAAACTGGTCGCTGAGGATAAAACAGGAAAACGGCGTTACACCCATCGTGTTCCTCACCGACAAGCTGGAGGAGATGATAGCCGACCTCGACCAGGATTTTCCAGGCACCGAGAGCATCCCGAGAAGGAAGATGGCTTCGGGCTTCGAGATTGTGCAGGAGGCCGTGCAGGCATCATCGAACATGCTGGATTTCGTTACCGACAATATTGCGCCGGCTGCTGATACCCAGGCATCAGAGGCCCCGGTTATCGACATCATCGACGCCCCTACCATAGAGACCACCTCTCCTATAACAGAGCCTGATGCTCCCGCAACAGAGCCCGACGCCACAACAGCAGCATCAGATACAGAAAATACTGATGCCGGGGTAATTACATCCGTTGTGGAGGATGGCGTGGACAAGACCATTGCCGTAATAGCATCGATGCAGGCCGCATCGCCATCGCTGGAGACTGCCGACGAAAACAACGACGACAGCAGCGACGACGACAGCAAGACTCCCAGAAAAAAATCAACCGTTGCAGAACCCACTCTCAATCAGCTTGCTCTGTCGTGGAAATTCAAGCAGAAGTTCGAGGCCCTGGAGGCCGAGAAACTGGCCCTGCCCACCGACAAGGACAACAATCAGCGCAAGGTGTTTGACGACCGCCGCGACGCCAGCAACGTAAAGAACTACCTGAACGATTTCGTATTCGGCGATATGTCGAAGTTCAAGGGCAAGGAGCTGATAAAGAAAGCCAAGATATATGTAACCAACAAGCAGTTCTCGCGCGGACTGTACATATACGAGTATGCCAACGCCAAGCAGCTGCTGGAGGAAGACAAGCTTCAGGAGGAATACAACAAGGGCGTGGACGAGGCCAACTACAACCTCAACTACAAATACCACATGATAAACGGCGACCTGCTGTTTGCCAAGCGCGACTACATAAACGCATCTGAAAGCTACAAGAAGGCCCTGGACACACTGGAGGACTGGGAAGAGCAGCTGAAGGCCACCACAAATGTGGAGAACAACGTTTTGTCGTCGCTGGTAAGGGACAAGGAGGCCGAGATAAAGCATCTGGAGGCCACCGCCGAATCGCTGCTGCAGGTGGGCGAGTTTGAGGCCGCTATAAAGAACTTCAACAACGCCATAGAGCTGGACCCATACAACGAGAACCTGAAGAAGAGGCTGAAGCTGGCCGAATACCTGAACAACAGCAACTACTTCAAGCACCCGATGCTGAGCTGGCTGAACATCTTCATCGCGCCGTTCCTGTATTTCAGGGCCCGCAAGATTGACCCCAACATCAGGGAACTCGACAAGGCCGAGAAACTGCGCAACCGCGCCATCTGGGGCCTTGTAATAATGGTGCTGATACTGGCCGCAATAGTATGGCTGTTCTTCTGGACCAACAGAACCATAAAGGAGTTTGTGGAGGATGTGGATCCTAGAGACGGCGTAGTGGCAGCTTCCACACCAGTGGCAATACACCAGAGCCGAGGCGACTACTACATGAGCCGCATATCAGCCGACAAGCCTCACTACATAGATTCGGCGATAAACGCCTACGAGCGCGCCCTCAGGTACGACAACACCGACACCGCCGCCGAGATTGGATACAGAAAGGCTATGATGGAGAAAAACAGCTACCTGGAGATGGTGCAGAAAAACATCAGCACCGACAGCGCCACATACTTCCTGAGCATGCGACGCCCAACAGAGGGCCTGAGACTCTTTAAATACAAGTATGACCCACTGGATCCCGAGAAGGGCAAGTTCGGATACGTGGACACTCTCGGCAATGTGAAGATTGCTCCTGTATTCGACTTCAACTACAAGAAGATGGATTCGCAGGGCGAGACCTTCTACAACGGAAGGGCTCTTGTATGCCTGAAGGTGGCCGAGGGCGATACGATATACTTCTACATCGACCAGCGAGGCAACAGAATAGAAGAGTAGAGCATCTGTAGATACTTTTTTGAAAATTCCATTCTCCCAAAAGAAATATTTTTTGGGAGAATGGGATTTTTTTTGTAATTTTACCAGCCAAATAAGAGACGAAAAATGATACGCTCAAAACTACCGGAAAAATCCAAAAGCGCACTGGCAGAGATAAAGAAAATAGCTGCCGGCAGCAGCGACTGCATAGACCTTGCAGCCGCCGTACCTGGATTGGACATACCCCAGCAGCTGAAAAACGGCATTGCCAAGCACCTGCAGAATGGCACAAGCCAATATGTGCCGGTGGAAGGACTGGGCCAGCTGAGAGAAAAAATAGCTGGATATCTGGATAGAGTACACGGCTACAAGTACGACCCCGTATCGGAGATTACCGTTACAGCCGGAGCATCAGAGGCCGTGTGGGCTGCCATCACAGCCATCATACACGAGGACGACGAGGTGATAATAATAGAGCCGTCGCATGAAAACTACGTGCCAGCCGTAAGGATAAACGGAGGCACGCCTATCTACGTGACGCTGAAACATCCCAACTACAGAGTGGACTGGAACGAGGTAATCCGCATGATAAACCAGCGCACAAAGATGATCATCATAAACTCGCCACACACTCCCTCGGGCATGGTGTACACCGACGACGACTACCGCAACCTTCAGAAAATTGTGGTGGGCAACAAGATTACGGTGCTGGCCGACGAGACTTTCTCGTTTCTTACTTTCGGGAAACCCTTTGTATCCATCACCAAGTTTCCGGCCCTTGCCAAACAATCGATTATGGTGGCATCGCTGAGCAAGGCGTTCAACGCAACAGGCTGGAAAACAGGCGTATGCTGCGCCCCGGCCGACATCACCACCGAGATACGCCGCATGCACAACTACATCTGCAACGGCAGCAACTCCACTTTCCAGTATGCCGTTTCGGAACTGCTGCAAAACAACCCCGAGATTCTGGAGAAGATACGCGACGCATATCAGACCAAGCGCGACCTGGTATGCAAGCTGATGGCCAACAGCAAGTACAAGTTGATACCATCGGAGGGATCGTGGTTTCAGCTTGTGGATTATTCCGAAATCTCTACCGAGAGCGATACGGATTTTTGCCTGAGGCTGGCCAAGGACTACGGAGTGGCCGCTTTCCCGATGTCGACATACTATCACGACAAAACAAAGACAAATGTGATACGCATCTGTTTCGCGCGCCCCGACGAGGTGCTCCGCAAGGGCGTGGAAAGATTGCTAAAAGTAAAATAACCAGATTATTAATAAAACATAACATATAAAATGGCACAGCAAGAAGACAATCTTAAAAAGATCATCTCGCACTGCAAGGAATACGGTTTCATATTCCCATCAAGTGAGATTTACGACGGTTTGGCTGCCGTTTACGACTACGGTCAGAACGGCGTTGAGCTCAAGAACAACATAAAGGAATACTGGTGGAAGTTCATGACACGTCTCCACGAGAACATCGTGGGTATCGACGCCGCCATATTCATGCACCCTAAGACATGGGAGGCATCAGGCCACGTATCGGCTTTCAACGACCCACTCATCGACAACAAGGATTCAAAGAAGCGTTACCGCGCCGACAACCTCATCGAGGAGCACCGCGACAAGCTCTACGCCAAGATAGAGAAAGAAGTGGAGAAGGCTGCAAAGCGTTTCGGCGACAAGTTCGACAAGGAGCAGTTCCTCTCAACAAACGAGCGCGTACTCGCCACCCAGAAGGAGATTGACGAGCTTACAGCACGTTACGACAAGGCCCTGAACGCCAACGACCTTGAGGAGCTCCGTCAGATCATCATCGATTGCGAGATTGTCTGCCCAATATCAGGCACCAAGAACTGGACAGAGGTTCGTCAGTTCAACCTCATGTTCAAGACTCAGATGGGTTCAGTATCAGAGGAGGCTTCAACAATCTACCTCCGTCCCGAGACTGCACAGGGTATCTTCGTTAACTACCTCAACGTACAGAAGACCGGCCGCATGAAGATTCCTTTCGGTATCGCCCAGATCGGTAAGGCTTTCCGTAACGAGATTGTGGCACGTCAGTTCATCTTCCGTATGCGCGAGTTCGAGCAGATGGAGATGCAGTACTTCA
>JAKSLV010000060.1 GCA_024401025.1 Bacteroidales bacterium | reverse complement strand
TTCGTGATCCGGGTGCGATTCGAACGCACGACCCACAGCTTAGAAGGCTGTTGCTCTATCCAGCTGAGCTACCGGACCTCGATTTTTTACAGACGCAAAGGTAGATACTTTTTAGATACCAGCCAAATTTTAACGCACTTTTTTTCAAAGTTTTTTTACTATTCACGCTCAATGGGCTGATTCTCAAAGAACTCATCCTTGAAATTTACCAGAAAAACCTTCTCGGTGGCGCGCGTTACGGCGGTGTAGAGCCATCTGAGATACTCCCTGTCCAGCATATCGGGGGTGATGTAGCCCTGATCCACAAACACATTGCGCCACTGTCCGCCCTGCGACTTGTGGCAGGTGACGGCGTAGGCAAACTTTATCTGGAACGCGTTGAAATACTCGTTGTTGCGAAGCTCCTTGTATTGGTCCTTCATCGACATCCCGGCGTAATCCTCCATCACGTTTTTCAGCAGGAGGTTGTTTTCGGCCTCGGAGAACGAGGGTCCCTCGCAGGTGAGCGATTCGCGGATTATCTTGCACGATATCTCCAGATTGTCGTAGTCGCAAAACCTGAGGTCCACGTTTATGAAATGGAAGCCGTACAGGCTCTCGTGGCGGCCCACCCTCACCACCTCGGCAATGTCGCCGTTGGCTATGAAATCCATCTCCTCGATGTTGCGGGCATAGTAATAGTTGTTTTTCACCACCATTACAAGGTCGCCCACGGTAAGCTGCTCCTCGCGCCAGAAAATCCTGCTCCTGATGCCGTTGTTGTAGATGTTGGCGTTGCGGTTGCTGCGCGTCACCACCAGGGTGTCCATCACGCCGCATCTGTCGTAGCTCTGCTCCAGCTCCTCCAGCAGCTCGGCACCTGTTATGCGCCTGATATCAGCAAACTTGCCCATGTTCATTAGCGGCTGTATCAGCTCTCCGGGCCTGGAGCTCTCCACCTGACGCCTCAGCATTGTGGCATTGTAGAGAACGCCGCTCTCCGACGCCTGACGCACCACGTCGGCAAGCGTGGCCTCGTATACGGTGTTGCCGTAACATTCCATCTCGGCCCTATCCAAAGCCGGCGACATCGGGCTGCCCACCGGAGGCAGCTGTCCGCCATCGCCCACCATCACAAGGCGGCAGTTGTGGCCCGAGTACACATAGCTCACCAGATCGCTGAGAAGGCATCCGCTTCCGAAAAACGACCTCTCGCTGCTCTGCTTGGGTATCATCGAGGCCTCGTCCACAATAAAGAAGGTGTTGCTCTTAAGGTTTCTATCCACATGGAAAGATCCCGCGGGCCCTGATGCCTGCCTGTATATGGTTTTATGCACCGTGAGCGCCTTGCAGCCCGAAAACTGCGAGAACACCTTGGCGGCCCTTCCCGTGGGCGCCATCAGCACGGTGCTGATGCCGAAGTCATGGAGGGTTTTCACGAAAGCGCTCATGAGGCTGGTTTTGCCCGTGCCGGCGTATCCGCGCAGAATAAAGAGGCCGCTCTCATCGCTCTCCATCACAAACTGCGACAGCAAATCGATGGCCCGCTGCTGGTCATTGGTGGGCTCAAGCCCGAAATTGGTGAGAAAAACGCTCCTAAGGAAATCTAGTTTCATAACGATTGCAAAGATAATCACTATATTTAATAAGGTGATATGACGCAAAGATTTTTTTTGCAAAAAAATTAAAAGAAATTTCGCAAATTATTTGCTGTGTATATTTATTTTTTCTTAAATTTGCATCATATAAATTTTAAAAACAATAAATCCTAAAAAAATGACAAAGATAATCATCCACGTCGTCCTTATCGCAGTAATCGCAGCGCTTGGTTACATGCTTTGGGACAGCATCATGCAGCCTATCCGCTTCCAGAAAAAGCAGGAGTGGCGCTACGGTCTTACAGTACAGAGCCTCAAGAACATTCGCGATGCTCAGGTTGCCTACAAGAGCGTTACCGGAACATACACCGGCAACTTCGACACTCTCGAGAACTTCATCAAGAACGGCGAGCTCAAGGTTGTAAGGGCCATCGGTGATATTCCAGACAGTTTCTTCAACAAGTACCCAAGAAAGATGGCTGAGATCAAGGCTATCGAGGCTGGCATCGTACGCCGCGATACCATCATCATCAGCTGCTACGACTCGCTCTGCAAGGGCAAGTACGACCTCAATGAATTAAGATATGTGCCTATCGTTCACGTTCCTTTCGAGATGGCTATGGACACTATCGAGACTTCGTCGAAGGCTAGAATCCCTGTTTTCGAGGCTAAGACCCACAACGACGTTTACCTTCAGGGACTCGACCGTCAGGAGATTGTCAATATGACTGACGAGGCCATCACTCTCGGCAAATACCCTGGCCTCAAGGTTGGCTCGCTCGTAGAGTTCAACAACAACGCCGGCAACTGGGAGTAGTATTTTATTATCATTAGCACCATTTTAGGGTTGCTTTTGCAAAAAAACGGAAAAAATTACGGGAAAACCTGAAAAATTCCTTCTCGGAATTGCGGGTTTTCCCTTTTTTTATGTAATTTAGTGCCGTGAATGTTCTCACAAATCAAACGAATCAAAATCACAAGAAAAATCACAGCAATGAAAGACATATCAAATTTCACATCATCGTTCAACATCAACAAGACAAGCACTTACAGCCTGTCGTTGCAGATTAGCCAGCGCGGATACACCTACTGCATCCTGGATTCTTACTCGAAGGAATACGTGGCCATGAAACACATCGGCTACGGCATGGAGCTAAACGACGAGAACCTCTACGACAAGATCAAGGACAATCTGGCCGCCGACGCTTTCCTGGGAAAGAGCTACAAGAACGTAGACATGGTGTACGTTACCAGAAAATCCATCATGGTGCCCAACCCGATGTTCGACAAGAACAGGCTCAAGGACCTTACAAGCTCCAATTTCGAGGTTACCGACAAGGAGGAGATCCAGTTCAACAAGCTTAAGTCGGTATCAGCCTGCAATGTATTCGTAATTCCATCGTACATCACCACTCTGATGGTGAACACATTCCCCGAGATCAACTTCTACCATCAGGCCACTCCGCTTATCGAAAACATCATAAAGAACTGCGGCGAGGAGCTCACTGTATCAGCCAATTTCTACTACGATTTTATCGACATAGCAGTAACCGAGAAGGGCAAGCTGCTGCTCTACAACACTTTCGGATATCATAACGCCACCGACGCGCTGTTTGCAGTATCAGCTGTGGTAAACCGCCTGAAACTCGACAAGAAGACTCCAATAAGGCTTTCCGGATACATCGACGACAAGTCGGAGGCTTTTGCGCTCATTTACAAGTATCACGCCAATGTAAGCTTTGCACGACTGAACAACTCGATCTCGTTCCCATTCAACGACGTGCCTGAGCATACATTCTACAATATGATGACATTGCCATGCGTATTATAACAGGACTATACAGAAGCAGGGTGATAAACCTGCCATCGTATTTCAGCGACAGGCCCACAACCGACATGGCCAAGGAATCGCTCTTCAACATCATAAGCAACAACTTTGATTATGAGGAGGTAAGGTTCTTGGACTTGTTTTCGGGAAGCGGCGGCATCAGCTACGAGATGGCCTCGCGCGGATGCAAGGACATCACCTGCGTGGACCTAAACAGGAAGTATTGCGACTTCATCAACAAGAACTTCCGCGACATGTACCCCAAGAAATCGCCGGCCAGGATTGTGAACACCGATGCCTTCAAGTTTATCGAAAACAATCCCCTGAACTACGACCTGATTTTCGCCGACCCGCCATACGACATGGAGGGCGTGGAGAATATCCCCGAGATGATCATGAACAATCCCGGACTTAAGCCCGGCGCAATGCTGATAATGGAGCACAGCGCCAAGACACATTTCACCGACCTTGTACACATCCGCGACCAGCGCCACTACGGCAAGGTTAACTTCTCGTTCTACACCAAGGAGGAGCCCGCAGATGAAGAGCAGGCATCAGAAAACCAGGAATAAAATTACGTGACTTTACAGATAAAAACGAAACTCCCCAGAACCCGATGGATTCTGGGGAGTTTTTTGTGCTAGTGTGATAAATACGTAGAACTCACGTTATTTAACGATCTTGCCGCCATTGCCGCCGTTGTAGCCAGTGCCCGAGCCAGTGGATCCGCTGCTGGTTTTTGAGCTGCCGCCAGCGTTGGGTGTGGTGTTGCTGGTGTTGGCGGTGTTGCTGTTGTTGGTGGTGCTGTGGCTTGCACGGCTGCCAGACGATGTGCCGGATGGGCGTGTGTTGCTGGTGGTGGTGGTGGCAAGCATGGCGCTGCACGACGAAAGCATTGTTGCAGAGCCGAAAAGGATTGCGAATGCAAAGAGTATCTTTTTCATAATCAAGCTGTTTTATAATGGGTTAATAAATTACAATGTGTACTTTCTGCAAGAAGGATCGGGCTTGCGGTTGGCGAGCCACTCCTGAGCCATCTTGCTGATGGCGCCGGTTTTCTTGGCGTGGTTTATCATGGCCTGAATCTCCTGAGGAGTGTAGGCGTTGAGGTTGCTCTCGCTGCGCACATCCTGACATGGCGACTCGTCGTTCTGCTTGTATATCTTGCCGCCATTGGTCATTGATATCGACTTGGAGAGGTTGACAGGAACGCCGTTGCGGAATGTGATTGGAGTGTTGTTGTAGAAGAGGTAGTTGTTGTCCTCGTTGGATTCCGACACATCGTTGAAAGCATCAGCCATGAGACAGAGGTAATAATCTCCGTTGAGATTGTCAGGCAAAGTGTACTGGAAACGGAACGCGTCGGTGCCGCCACAAGCCGCATTTACACGCTGACCGCCCTTTACGTTAACATTCTGCCAAGCGTAGGCCTCGGCAGGCACTCCAAGAGTCTGATATGCCTTTACAGGATCCCACCAGCCCTCGCCAGTAGGTCCAAGCTTGTCGGTATAGAGGTCCACAAAAATGATACCGTAGTCGTTGGCGTTTTTC
This sequence comes from Bacteroidales bacterium, assembly GCA_024401025.1. Taxonomy (GTDB): domain Bacteria; phylum Bacteroidota; class Bacteroidia; order Bacteroidales; family UBA3824; genus UBA3824. Next base: position 10,278 of record JAKSLV010000060.1, on the reverse strand, counting down.
GAGTTGTAGTAGAGAAGGCAGATAGCCCAGTCGTTGGAAGCCGCAATAGTCTGATTGCCAGCATTGTAAACATCGTATCTTGACTCCCAGAGACGCTCGCCGCTGTTGTTGGTTTTTCCGGAATCGAAGAAGCTGAGGTCGGTGGAAATAAGGTCCATACCTGATGTCTGGTTAACAACCGTGCCGCCATCGTCCACCTGTACGGAATTGTCGTCCTGCTGGGTATCGAAGGCCACAAACGCGCAGTAACAGAACCTGCCGCCCACAAAGAAATCCTGATCAACCCATACATATCCGCGGTCGCCCCAGGATGTGCCCCAAGAGTTTACAACGCGGAAAGCGCCGTGTGTGCCAACGTGATCGTCGTAGCCGGAAAGCACCATGGCGTGGTAGGCGTGCTGACCTGTCAACTTGAAAGTGGTCTGCTTGGTGATTACGGTGTTGCCGGTGGCCATCATGAACTCGTCGCCAAGCTCAGCTCCAAACACCACCAGCTTGCCCTGAGCAAGATACGACTTGATGATGTCGCGGTCCACCTTTATCTCGCGGTAAGAATTTATCTTGTGACGTGCTGCCTTCTCGGTAAGGCTGGAGGCCGGAGCCTGCGAGCAGTTGCCGAGGTTTACGTATGGAGAATCCTCCATGGTGGCCACTCCGCGCGATATCATCTTCTTGAAAGCCACGTCAAAATTGGTTCCGCCACAGTCGGCTCCCTTGTCGTTGTTGCTGATAGAAAGGAATATATCCTTGGGAGAGAACTGGTTGGCCGACGATGCCAGCTGACTCTTTGTAAGCTTGTTTCGCTTGGCGTTCAGGTATGTGCGGCAGTTGTATGCAGTGGCCCAGGCCACGCAGGTGCCGTAGTCGCCCTGGTCTCCGATAGGCGGAAGATATTGCGTAAGATCCACGCTTGCAGGCAGATTGTCGGTGCCGTACACACCGGCCAGGTCGATATCGTCCTCAATGGAAGCGAGGTCCTCGTCGTCCACATTATAGCCGGAATGGTATCCGCCCTCCTCGCCAAGCAGAAGTCCCGTGATAAGGGCCGCGGTTTCCTCGTCGCACGATGTGGCTGATACAGCGCCCAAAGCAAGAAGGCCCGCCGCAGTGATTTTAATAAGGTTTCTATTCATAATTTTGGTATTTTAAAAAAGTTGTTTTACATCAAAATCGGCAAATTTGTTGTTTTTCTGCTCCACTCTGCACGAATCCGGCAACGCCGCCCCGCCGATGGAAGGAGCATTGAAAAACGAATTGTCGGCCAGCAGAAGGCTGCTTCCAAACTGGGCCTTTTCCATATTCAGCTGCCCCAGAAAAGTATTTCCCAGCATATTTAGATTGCCGGAATACTTAACGGCAATCATCCTGAGGTCGCCCAGAAACTGCGAATAGGCCAGAGTTACGTTGCCGGCAAATTTCGAGTTGGCAAAATCCACCACGTTAAGGGCGAAAACCTTGCTGAAATCCACTCCGCCATAAAAATGGGCATCAGCAAACATAACGGCGTCCTGGAACCTTACATACTGAAACACAGCAGCATCCCTGAAAAACACCTTCATAAAATTGCATCTTCCCTCAAAATTGCAGCTTACGAAATAGGTGTCGCTGTTAAAATTTGCCATGCAGAAACTTGTTCCGCTCCTGAAATGCGCCCCCGAGAAATCGGCCTCGCCCTGCACCTTCGAGATATCGAAATCCATTCGCCCCCTAAAATCGGTCTGGCTCATGCACAATGCCTGCTGGAAATCACATTCCAGAAACGAGACATTGCGCTCAAAGGCAGTGGAAACCTGAATCCTAGTGGCCCTGTCGTCACGGAAAGCAACCACCGAATCCTCGAAAACGCAGTTTCGGAAACTTATCTCTACAGGAATATAAACGTTGGAAAAGTTCAATTTCTTGTCTGAAGCTGCCAGATTTGTGAAATCCAGCTTGCCTTTCACACGCTTGTTGCTAATCTGCACGGGTTTTCCCTGACGTATCAGCTTCAGGATCTTGTCGGCGCTGATGGTGTCGCCAGAGGCAGCATCAGGAGAATCACCGCATCCTGACAGCGTGGCAGACAGCATTAGGGCAAGCATCAGCACACAAAAAAAACTCCTTCTCATCATATCTTGCCGTCGATTTTCAGGTTGAAGAGTATCCTAAGGTTGCGGTGGGTTTTGTCGGGCATTTCGGCTATGTGGCTGTCGTCCACCCACATACAGTCGGTGATGCCCTCCTCGGTCTGAGGCACAGGCACCGGGCATCCCTCTATGCTCATAAGATACCAGTAGGTTTTCTTCAGGATGATGGTGGGATCGTTGCCCCAGCGGTAAAAGTGGTAAGTATCAAGCAGTTTGCGCTCTATTTTTGGGGCTGAGACTCCTGTCTCCTCCTCCACCTCGCGCACAGCCGCTGTCTCCACATCCTCACCGGGCTCCACCTTGCCTTTTGGAAGGTCGTAGAGTCCGTTTCGGAATATCACAAGACTCTCGCCACGGCTGTTGAGAACGTATCCGCCGGCCGCCTCGATGTATTTGAACTGCTTTTTGATGCGCTCCAGCAGGGCGTCGCCATCGCCGGGAATGTGGAAATTGCCCTTTATAACGAGGTCGAGGCAATACTGTATAAGATTGTCGGTGTATTCGATGGTGGTGTAGCGGTTGGCGCCGGCCTCAGGAAGATCGCCAATAACGATTGACGTGGAACCGCAATATAGAATGTATGTGGCCATGATGAATTTGGTATTATATAAAATGTCAGCCGACAACCTGCAAAAACTGCAACTTGCGAGCTGACATTGTATTAAGTTGGAAAAATTTCTAATCGATGCCTTTGAGAATCCTGCTCCAGCGTATAGAGCCCGGGAACGACTTGTCCTTGTCGGTGGAATACCAGATAAAGAGAGCCTTTCCAACTATGTGATCCTCAGGTACAAAACCCCAGAATCTGGAATCAGCCGAATTGTGGCGCGAATCTCCCATCATGAAGTAGTAGTCCATCTGGAAAGTGTACGAATCGGCAGGATGTCCGTTGATGATCACCTCCTCGCCGTTTACGCTAACGGAGTTGCCTTCGTAGGCCTCTATGCAGCGGCGGTAGAGCGGAAGGTTCTCGGTGGTGATGGCAATCTTGTCGCCCTTCTTTGGCACATAGAGCGGACCAAAGTTGTCCTCGTTCCAGCGGTAACGCTCGTTGTGGGGGAAGATGTAGGTCTCGCGGTAATCCTTTGGACGCACAATCCTTACCACCTTCTTCACAAACTTGATAGCCTTGATTTTCTCAACATTCTCTTCCACAAGAGGATACACGAAAACATTCTGAGGATTCTCGCCCTTGAGCTCGGGAATCACCTCCAGAAGATCGGGATCGAAACGGCGGCAGTCGTTGCGGTCCTCCACGGAAATGCCCAAATCGTCGAAGAGCTGAGGATTTATCATCGAGCCGTCGGTAACTACGAAATACTTATACTGTCTATCGCCGATTTTCTCCTGAGGCTTGCCGTTGATATAGGCCTGACCATCGATAATCTGGATGGAATCGCCGGCAATGGCCACGCAGCGCTTGATGTAGTTCTCGCGCTTGTCCACAGGGCGGCTTATCACCTTTCCAAAATATCCCTGATGCTTCTGTCCTGTCTGATTAACAACCACATAATCGTTGTTGACACAATCGCGGCCAAACTCGCGCACCAGCTGATAATAGCTGCTGGACTGCGCATTAAGGCACACTGTATCGCCCTCGGGGAAGTTGAAAACCACAACGTCGTTGTTCTTTACGCTGCCGAAACCTGCCAGACGGTGATATGGCCACTTAATCCACTCGAGATACGATTTTGTATTCTGAGTGAATGGCATTGTGTGGTGGGTGAAAGGCACCGAGAGAGGCGTGTTGGGCATCTTTGGGCCATAGCTGAGCTTGCTTACAAAAAGGTAATCGCCCACCAGCAGCGACTTCTCCATAGAAGAGGTAGGAATAGTGAACGCCTCGATGAAGAAAAGCCTTATCAAAGTGGCGGCCACGGCTGCAAATATCAGCGCGTCAACCCATTCCACGGTCTTGGACTGTTTATCCACACCCTTTTTCTTCCAGAAAGCCCAATGAACCTTCTGAGAGATATAGAGATCGTATATGATGGCGAAACCAAGTATCAGCCACCAGTTCTGAGTCCAAATTATGAATAGCAAATAGATGAACGACACCAGGCCGAACTTCACCCATTTGTTGGCGAAAAATTTTTTCATTTAGGAAAAATCTAATTAGAATTTCAACATATCATCCATACCGTACATTCCGGCAGGCTTGCCACAGAGGAACTCGGCGGCCAAAACCGCGCCAAGGGCAAAACCCTTGCGTGAATGTGCGGTGTGAGTCATCTCGATATCATCAACATCGGAGAAATAATGAACTGTGTGGGTGCCTGGAACGGCCTCCTCACGGATGCAGTCGATATTGATCTCGCCCTCCTTTGGAGTGGTGTCTATCACCCAAGACTTCTTGGAATCGAGGATGCTTACCAGATCGTCGGCAAGGGTCTTGGCAGTGCCGGAAGGCTTGTCGAGCTTCTGTGTATGGTGGATCTCCTCCATCTTTACGTCGTAATCCTTGAAACCGTTCATGATCTTGGCCAGGAACTTGTTGAGACGGAAGAAGATATTCACGCCTACCGAGAAATTGCTGGCGTAGAAGAAGGTCTTGCCCTGCTCCTTCACGATTTTCTCCAACTCAGGCATTCTGGATAGCCAGCCGGTGGTTCCTGATACTACAGGCACACCTGCATGGAAACACTTCATATAATTGTCGAAAGCGGCGTCGGGACGTGTAAACTCGATAACAACGTCGGCCTTCTGGAGGTTCTCGTCGGTAAAATCCTGAGGATTTATGAGAGCGTCGATGGTGCATACCACCTCGTTGCCACGCTCTATTGCTATTTTTTCGATTTCATGGCCCATTTTGCCATAACCGATAAGTGCTATTTTCATTTTACTTGTGTTTAATCGTTTTATGATGCAAATATAAAAATATAATGCGTCAAAATAAAAAAAAACGGCAATAATTTTTGTTAAATTAACGTGAGTTCGGCGAATTTAAAGTTTCGCACAGATATCACAGATAACACAGATTTTTTTATAGATAATATCACGCAAAAAATAACAATCTGTGAAAAATCAGTGGAATCTGTGTAATCAGTGCGAAAATTAATCTGTGCGAAATTAATCTTCAATCCCTCAGAAAACAAAAAAAGGAACAATACTTGAAAATATTGTTCCTTTTGGAGAATATAGAAATTTTAAGAAGTTCTATATATAATAAAATCGTGCGACCAATAACCTAGATTAATTAATAAAAAAACTTAGCGAGTAAACCCGAACTTACTTAACGAGATTTACAACGGCCTCGAAAGCCTTGGTGTTGTTCATAGCGAGGTCAGCGAGAACCTTGCGGTTGAGCTTAACGTCCTTCTTGGCGATCTTACCCATGAACTCTGAGTAAGACATGTTGTAACCTCTTACGGCTGCATTGATACGTGCGATCCAAAGTGCACGGAAGTTGCGCTTCTTATTCTTTCTCTGAATGTAGGCGTGCAACAAGCCCTTCTCGTATGTGTTCTTCGCAATGGTGTAAACGTTAGCCCTTGCTCCGAAGTAACCTCTAGTGAGTTTGAGGATTTTCTTTCTTCTGTTGCGTGAAGCAACATGGTTGACTGATCTTGGCATTTTTTCTAAAATGTTTTTTGAACGTAAGGCGGAGTCCGGAAGTCAGGCCCTACTAAGGCCCGCATCAATCCGTCCACACTTAAATATGCCCACGTCCGGGTTAAACTTGGATTGAATTTTTAATTTATTAAAAATTTAATAAACCGATTGTTGAGATCGATTGCTTGATAGGATTCCTGGCCGGAAACTACTTCATTGCGAGAAGCTCCTTTACTGCCTGGAGGTTGGTTCCGTGAACGAAACCATCGTGTACCAAGTTTCTCTTTCTCTTTGTCTCCTTCTTAGTCAGAATGTGGCTGTGGAAGGCATGTTTTCTCTTGATCTTACCTGAAGCTGTCAATTTGAATCTTTTCTTTGCAGCGCAGTTAGTTTTTACTTTTGGCATTTTCTTAAAAAATTTACTTGTTTAGCTATTAAATCGCACGAAATTTATTGTCGGTAAATAAACAACTATTTCTTCTTGAGAGGCGACATAAGTATAATCATCTTCTTGCCCTCAAGCACAGGCATCTGATCCACCTTTCCAAATTCCTCCAGCTGTGTGGCGAACTTGAGAAGAAGTATCTCTCCCTGCTCCTTGAAGAGAATCTGACGTCCCTTGAAGAATACGTATGCTCTCACCTTATCACCATCCTGAAGGAACTTCTTGGCGTGATTGAGCTTGAACTCGAAGTCGTGATCATCGGTCTGAGGTCCGAAACGGATCTCTTTCACCTGTGTCTTCACAGAGTTAGCCTTCTGCTCCTTGAGTTTCTTCTTGAGCTGATAAAGGAACTTGGAATAGTCTACAATCTTGCATACAGGTGGATTGGCGTCTGGAGAAATCTCCACGAGATCCAAACCCATCTGCTCGGCAAGCCTCAACGCATCCTCACGGGTCAAAACTTTGTTGTTGTCCTCGATATTATCGCCAACTACGCGTACTTCCTTTGCGCGAATCCTCTCGTTGATTCTGTGAGTTGGCTGTTCATTTTGCTTTGCTATGGTAGTGTCCTCCCAAAAATTAAGTTGATATTAGTTTATCTGTTAAGCCTCTGGGTTGAGCTCTTTCTCAACCTCCGAAGCTATGAGTTTCTTGAAATCCTCGATAGACATTGTACCCAGATCTGCCTTGCCCTGCTTGCGGACCGAAACAGCGCCCTCGGCCTGCTCCTTCTCGCCCACGATAAGCATAAAAGGAATGTGCTTGGTCTCGTTGTCACGGATCTTGCGGCCAATCTTCTCGTTGCGGTCGTCAACCTCGGCACGGAAATCGGCGTCGTTGAGCATCTCGGCTACCTTGTAGGCATACTCGTTGAACTTATCAGAGATAGGCAGAACCTGAATCTGAGTAGGAGTAAGCCACAATGGGAACTGTCCAGCTGTAGTCTCAATCAATACGGCAACAAAACGCTCCATAGAGCCGAATGGTGCGCGGTGGATCATTACAGGACGGTGCTTCTGGTCGTCGGAACCGGTAAACTCGAGGTCGAAACGCTCAGGCAGGTTGTAGTCAACCTGGATGGTGCCAAGCTGCCACTTGCGGCCGAGTGCGTCCTTCACCATAAAGTCGAGCTTAGGACCGTAGAAAGCAGCCTCGCCGGTCTCCACGATGGTAGGAAGACCCTTCTCGGCAGCAGCCTCGATGATGGCCTTCTCAGCCATATCCCAGTGCTCGTCGGTACCGATATACTTCTGACGGTTGTTGGGGTCACGAAGCGATACCTGTGCTGTATATTCCTTGAAATTGAGAATCTTGAAAATATAGAGAATAATGTCGATAACCTTGCAGAACTCCTCCTTGATCTGGTCGGGGCGTACAAACATATGGGCATCATCCTGTGTGAACGAGCGTACACGTGTAAGACCGTGGAGCTCGCCGCTCTGCTCATAACGGTAAACTGTACCAAACTCAGCAAGTCTCAATGGGAGATCCTTGTATGAGCGAGGCTTTATGCGGTAAATCTCGCAGTGGTGAGGACAGTTCATAGGCTTCAGCAAGTACTCCTCACCCTCGTTTGGAGTGTGGATAGGCTGGAACGAATCCTTGCCGTACTTGGCGTAGTGGCCCGAAGTCACGTACAAATCCTTGTTACCGATATGTGGGGTGATTACCTGCTGGTAACCGTATTTCTTCTGAATCTTGGCGAGGAACTTTGTCAAGGTCTCTCTAAGCACTGTGCCCTTGGGCAGCCAGAGAGGAAGGCCCTGTCCCACCCTTGCAGAGAATGCGAAGAGCTCCATATCCTTGCCTATCTTGCGGTGGTCACGCTTCTTGGCCTCCTCGAGCAACACCATATACTCGTCGAGCATCTTCTGCTTTGGGAATGCCACGCCGTAAACACGTGTAAGCATCTTGTTGTTCTCGTTGCCACGCCAGTAGGCTCCGGCAATGGAAGTTATCTTTACGGCCTTTATCATACCGGTGCTTGGCAAGTGAGGACCACGGCAGAGGTCGGTGTAGCCGCCCTGGCAGTACTCAGTAATCTTGCCGTCCTCAAGCTCGGAGATGAGCTCGGCCTTGTAGTTGTCGTTCTTGGAGTTGAAATACTCGAGAGCCTCAGCCTTCGAAACCTCCTTTCTTACGTATGGATTGTTCTGACGGGCAATCTCGAGCATCTTCTTCTCGATGGTTGGGAAATCCTCGTCGGTAATAACCTTTCCATCAGGAAGTTCCACGTCGTAATAGAAACCGTTCTCGAGAGCAGGACCGATACCGAACTTGGTGCCGGGATAGAGCTGCTCGAGAGCCTCAGCCATAAGGTGAGCGGCAGAGTGACGGAATGTGTGCTTGCCTTCCTCATCCTCCCACTTGTGGAAAACGAGTGTGCCGTCCTCGTTGATGGCGCGTGTGGCGTCCCAAGGCTGGCCGTTGAATGTGGCTGACAATACTTCCTTTGCAAGGCTGTTGCTAAGAGCCTTGGCAATGTCTAACGGGGTAGAACCCTCAGCGAATTCCTTTACGGAACCGTCTGGAAAAGTTATATTTATCATTTTCGTAAATGTCTGTATTTATTCGGGCGCAAATATAATATTTTTTTGAGAAAGAAAAAAAATATTTTGCGCTATTTTTTTCAAGTATTTTGCAGTTTTTTTGTGCAAGATACAGGGTCAGCTAAAAAACAAGCATCAGGCCCACCACAAACAACGCAGCCGAGGCCAACAATATTATATAGCGTGCCTTTTTCTCTGATGCCGCCCACTTTTCTTTTGCGGCCCTGGCCTCAGACAAGCGTGCCCTGAGGCTGCCTGCATACTCGGTGATATCGCTGTAATCGCCAAAAGACAATAGCTTATCTATCGCCATCTCGGCCTGTTCATATACCGAAACCCATTTTTTGCCTATCTTCTTGTCCTTGCCAGTGCCGTTGGAGCCGCCGCCCTGATTGCAGAAGGCGTACGACACCAGAAACGCCGGAGCCGATATGAACGAGAGGAAGGCTTTTACAAGGTTGCTGAAGCCGGGGACAAGCCACACCCAGATGCCGAGCACAATTATGAGGCAGCAAACGGCCACGATCAGAAGGCTGCGGCGGCACTCCACAAACGAGCGCGGATACTGGTTGGCGTAGTCCATAACCCTCTCCTCGGCCTCCAGAATGGCCTGCTGTATAGAATCTTTCTGAATTTCCTGTTCCATAGTTGTAGGTTTTTTAATGGTTAGAGAGCAGCATCAGGAGGCCGATAAGAAGCCCCACGCTAATAACCACAAGCACGGTGTTGATGATGAGCACACGCTTGCGGGTGGAATTGCGCTTGCCGGATACGGCCTCCAGAACGGTGGAAAGGTGGCTGATGAGTCCGCTCATCTCGGGATGGTTGCCGTAGAGCACTGATACCTCGCTACTTAGCATCTGGAAACGGGTTTGTGCGAGGTAAAACTGGCGGTCGCGGTTTTCCACCTGGTTGCTGGTGGATTTCAGGATCTTGTCGCCAAGAAACCATACCTGAACTATGAAAAGCACTATCATAGCCAGCAGGGTCCACGCTATTCCAAAGTAGTGAGCCACAACGGCATACAGCATCAGGTTGAGTATTGTGAGGTATAGAAACCAGTTTTTCTTGAGGAGCTCGCCCAGGGTAGGCACCGACTTGTTGGCCGATGAGATGCATTTCCTGATGCGCTTTATCAGACGGTCCACATTAAGGGGATCGTAGTTGGGCTCGTGGAGCACGTGGTGGCAGTGTCCGCAGATATTGCTTATGAGCGGATACGGCGCGCCGCAGTTGGGGCAGTTGCTGATATTCTTGCGATTGGCCTCAGTATCAGCATTTTCCTGCTCTATAATCTGTGCAGCCTCGTCGCCCTCGCGCACCTTATATATATTGGCGGCCACCTTGCCGAAAGTGTGTCCGCAATACTGGCACTGCTTGCTGAGGAGCGGAATCTGGCCGCCGCATCCGGGACAGGCCTGAAGCGTGTCCTTGCTCTCCTGCGAGATACGGCTGCGGATGGCCTCGTCGAGATAGTTTTTCAGCTCTGATGCCTCCATTCCAAGCCTGATGCCCTCCTCCTCTATCACCTGACGCTCGCGGAAAGTCATAACGCCGTCCTTGAGGGCAAGGGTGGTGAGGTCTGATATTCTTTGTGGTACCATAA